>NC_009051.1:1239050-1548813 GCF_000015825.1 Methanoculleus marisnigri JR1
GCCGCTTCCGCGGGTCCGGGCCAGAGGCATTTCCACATATCGCAGGCGACGGCCCCGTTTGCACGCGAGACCCCGTTGTGATGCGCCGACGCGCGCAGGGCGAACGCAGTCATGTTGAACCCCGAAGCGGGGCTTTCCGGGTGGACACCGAGCTGCAGGAACCTGATCCGGTCTATGCCGAGCGCCGCGTAGTAGGGCGCGAAGTAGCGGTCGATGAGGTCGACGTGGAAGACGTCGTGGCCTGCAGGAACGGGCGTATGCGTGGTGAAGACGGAGGTCGCCCGCACCTCCTCGAGCGCTTCCTCGAACTCCATCCCCCGCTCGACCCGCTCGCGGATCCGCTCGAGCAGCGCGAACGCCGGGTGGCCTTCGTTCAGGTGCACCGCCGCGTACTCGATGCCGAGGGCGTGGAGCACCTTCCTCCCGCCGATCCCGAGAACAATCTCCTGCCGGAGCCGCTGCTCCCGGTCGCCGGCATACAGCCGGGACGATATGCCCCGGTTTTCGGGGTCGTTGCAGGGGATATCCGTATCCAGGAGGTAGAGCGGGATCCTGCCGACCTGCACCTTCCGGACGGCGACGTAGATGGGCGGGTCGATGTGCGGAACCCGGACCACGAGGTCTTCGCCGTCGGCATCGAGCACCGGGGTGACGGGCGCCGCATCGCGGTCGAGGGGTTCGGTGACGTCCTCCTGCCAGCCGTCGTGGTTGATCTGTTGGTGCAGGTAGCCCTGCGAGTAGAGGAACCCGACGGCGACCATCGGGAGGCCGAGGTCGCTTGCTTCTTTCAGGTGGTCTCCGGCGAGGAACCCGAGCCCCCCCGCGAAGATGGGAAGCGAGTGGTGAAGCCCGTACTCCGCCGAGAAGTAGGCGACCGTCAATGGAGGCCGGTCGGCGTACTCTTCGGAGAACCAGGTCCCGGCGGCGCTCATGTACTTCCTGAACCGGTGCATGACGATGTCGTAGCGGTGGCAGAAGGCGGGATCCGCCGCCGCCCGGTTCAGGAACTCGACCGGGATCTCGTGCAGCATCCTGACCGGGTTGTGGACGCTTGCTTTCCACGCCTGATGGTTCAGTTGCTTGAAGAGCATCCGGGCTTCCGGGTTCCAGCTCCACCAGAGGTTGTATGCGAGGTCGACGAGCCCGGAGATCCGCTCCGGGACGTGATCGAATTGATTGGGTATGGAATGTTCCATGAATCCTGTCCCCCGATTGTTGGTGTACTGTCCCTGTTTATTATTATATATGTTTGCATATTTTCGCAAAACATTGGGGAAATAAAAAATAGATGATAATATGGGGTTGTTTAACGGGTGTGGCCGTCGGATTGACCGATCTGGCATACGGTGTGCCGGGCGTCTGCGGGATGTCCGGAAAGGGAATGGGGGAGGGGGCTGGGGGTGCAGAAGTTGCTCGGCCATCTCCTGTTGTGACCCCTGTCACGAGGTGAGAAGGGGTCGGTGGTGAGTATCACGCCGTGGAACGTTGTTCTTGTGGCTATCATAGTTCCCATGCACGGCTTTCCATGGGATATCGCCACGCAGGGGGGTGGGGACAATGGGGAGTGCGAACGGAGTGAGCATGAGAAACTCGAAGAGTTTCGAGGGGGGATGCTCCCCCCTTCGCACCTATCGGTGCTCAAGCTCGCTTCACTCGCACTCCCCGTCAGCCCCTCCCCCTATGGCGATACTCCCACGGTCCACTGTATTGGGCTATTTTACATCTTCAGCCGTTCCTCCAGTCTCCACCCCGAGCGAAGCGACCTAAGGAAGTTGAAAACCCGCCTTCCTTCACCCCCTCCCATAAATCCCCGTCACCTCGGCGAACTCCCGCATGCTCTCTTCCCCTGCCTGGTCGGGCCGGAGCCGCCACTCCCAGTTCCCCTCCGTCGTGCCCGGGCGGTTCATCCGCGCCTCCTCCCCGAGACCGAGGATGTCCTGCATCGGGACGATGACGGTATCGGCGGGGGAGAGCATCGCGAGACGGATGAGGATCCGGTGTATCTCATCGCCGCTCACCGGTCCCCCGATGTAGCGGAACAGGAGGTTCTTCTGGTCGTCGGGGACCTCGCGCCCGAACCACCCCCGGACGGTGTTGTTGTCGTGCGTCCCCGTGTAGGCGACGGAACCTTCCGTGATGTTGTGGGGCGCATGGGGGTTCTGCGCGACGTCGCCGGAGAAGCCGAAGGTCAGGATCTTCATCCCCGGGAACCCGAAATACGCCATCATCTCGTGGACGTCGGGAGTGATGTGACCGAGGTCTTCGGCGATGATGGGAAGGCACGACCTGCTCCGTGCAAGCAGCGTGAAGAGGTCTCTGCCGGGCGCGTCGACCCAGTGCCCGTTCCGTGCGGTCTCTTCCCCGGCCGGCACCTCCCAGAACTGCACGAACCCCCGGAAGTGGTCGAGGCGCAGCCGGTCGACGAGGGCGAGGGTGCGATCGATCCGGCTCTCCCACCACCCGAATCCCCGCTCCCGGTGCGCGTCCCAGTTGTAGACCGGGTTCCCCCAGAGCTGCCCGGCATCGCTGAACATATCCGGCGGCACGCCCGCGACGGCAGTCGGCTTCTTCTGCTCGTCGAGTTTGAAGAGCCGCGGGTTTGCCCAGAGGTCGACGCTGTCGTAGGTGAGGTAGAACGGGATGTCCCCGACGATCTGGAGGTGGCGCATGCGGCAATGCTTCTTGAGCGTCTCCCACTGACGGTCGAAGACGTACTGGAGGAACTTCTCCCGAAAGATCCGGTCGGCAAGTTCCGTGCCGTACTTCCGCAACGCCTCATCGTGCCGGTCCCGGATTCCGGCCGGCCAGTCGCCCCAGACCTTTCCGGAGAACCGCTCCCTGAGTGCCATGAAGATGGCATAGTCGTTGAGCCACGACGTGTTGTCGGCCGCGAAATCTTCGTAGCGAAAATCCGAATCGCGTCCCTTGAACCGTTCGAACGCCGTATCGAAGAGACCGTTCTTGTAGTCGAGAACCGCCCGGTAGTCGACCCGGTCCGCAGGAAAGTCCGGCGGGTCTGCGATATCCTCCGGGGCGAGGAAACCGTCCGCGACCATCTGCTCGGGGCTGATGAGCCAGGTGTTTCCGGCGAACGCTGAGGTGCTCTGGTAAGGCGAGTTGGCGAACTCCGGGCACGTCGGGTTGAGGGGGAGGATCTGCCAGTAGCGCTGCCCGGCACGGCTGAGGAGATCCACGAACCGGTACGCCGCGGGTCCGAGATCGCCGATCCCGTACGGCGACGGCAGCGACGTGACGTGCAGGAGAACCCCGCTGCTCCGCCGGTTCATGCCCGTCTCCTCCCTACGTCACCCGCACGCCGAGGCATGCTGCCGCTCTCCCGAAGGCTTCGGTCCACCGTTCTGCACCCCCGTCACCCCGGCCGGCACGCTCCCGCACCTCCGCATAGTGCCCGCGCATCCCGACGCAGATGTTCTGGCTCTCCCATAGAGCAAGCAATAAAGGAAATATCTTTGCACACCCGACGATGCGGGAGACCTCTTCGAGCGGAGCGGGATCATCCGGGCGGGCCGCTGCCGCCCGGAGAGCGAACGTGATCCGCCTGCTCGCCGCCTCCCCGAGGGCCGCGAGATCGGGCTCGATGCTTCCCGCCCGCATCTCCTCCGCGAGCGCGTAAAACAGCCCGGGGTCGGGGCACCCCTCTCCAATCATCGCGAGCAGCCGTTCGGCGCGGGCGTGCGCCAGGAGACGGACGGCGGCTCCCGGCGCGGGGATCCCGAGATCGTCGAGCGCCCCGATTGTTGGCATCGCATCGCGGTAGACCGCGCAGACGGCGTCTCCGATCCCGGGCGCGATCTCGCGGGCGATCGTCCACCGCTCCTCGTCGGAGAGGTCGGGAGCGGTATAGACCCGGGAAAAGGCACCGGCTATCGCCCCTGCCGGATCGGAGCTCTCCCATACCGTCCAGAACGCCTCCCCGCCGCCGTCCTCGCGCACGCCGATGACGACCCGGTCGATCCCGGAGAAGCACACGGCCGCATCGAAGAGCGCCTCCTCCCCCGTCGCCCGGCACCGCACCCGGACGGTCCCGAGGATACGGCGTTCTTTTGCGTTCAGGCGGTACGGCCAGTCTCCGGCGACGTCGTAGATCCCCGACGCAGCCGCGGGGTGGTCGAGGCCGAAGAGCGCGTAGAGAGCGGTCCCGGCCGCGATCCGGGGGAGGTCGGCCGCCGCCGGCCGGACCAGGACGTCATAGACCTCCGCTCCGGTCGCGTAGCGCGGATCGTTCACCGGAGCGCGGCGGAGGATCTCGACGAACCGCGCCTCGAGGTCGAGCCCGAAAGCCTGCCGGGCGATATCCATAGCCCTTTTTGCGTGCCGCATCACCTGGACGCCCCCCGGCTCGGTGATGTCGTCGAAGAACCAGCCGCAGCTCGTCTGCATCAGCATCGCCTGCCGCTCCGCTTCAAGGAGGGAGAGCGCCCGCCGCCGGCCTTCGGCATCGATGCCGCCGGGCGCGTGCCGGGAGAAGAACGCCGCCACGCTCTCGTCCGACCACCGGGCGAGGACGAGATCGACGGCGTTGTCGCGGGCCTCCGCCGGGTCGCGGACGAGAAGAGCGAGCGCCTCCTCCGACCGGGGAGCGAGAGCGTCCCTGACCATCTCGATCGCCTCCCGGAGCGGTCCGCGCCACGCCTGCGACCACCCGAGCTCTTTTCCGGTATGGCACCCGCACTCTCCCCGCCATCGTTCGATGCCGTGAGCGCAGCTCCACGATGTCTCTTCGCGAACCAGCGCCTCGTGCGTGGGCGGGTGGGCGGCGAGGTACTCGCCGTAGACCGTGAGGCGGATGTCCCGGTGCGCCTCGATAGCCCGGAGGCAGCGGGCGAGCGCCATCTCCCCGAACTCGCGGTGGTGGCCGTAGGTCTCGGCATCGGTTGCGATATGCACGAGTTCCGGGCGGCCTCTCTCCCGGGAGAACGCGCCCGTCAGCCGGTCGGCAAGCCGCCGCCCGTCGGAGAGCAGGTCGCCGAACGCGACGTCGCGGGCGATCGTCCCGTCGTAGAAGAAGACCGCGATGCTTCGCCCGGAAGGGAGCCGGCAGAGGTAGGGCATCCTCGTCTCGACCCCCCCGCCGGAGACGTCCATCCAGCCGTCTTCCCCGATCGCCCGCACGCCTGCGGCCTGATGGGGGGCGAGGATGGTGAACCGGATCCCCGCCGCCGCCAGCGCCTCCAGGGATTCGATATCGACCGCCGTCTCCGGGAGCCACATCCCTTCGGGTTCCCGGCCGAACCGTGACGCAAAGTCACGGACACCCCAGGCGACCTGGGCACGCTTGTCCCGCCGGGCCGCGAGCGGCATGATGACGTGGTTGTAGCAGCAGGCGATCGCGGACCCGTGGCCGCCGTAGCGCTCCCGGCTCTCGCGGTCGGCGTCGAGAATCGCACCGTAGATATCCGGCCGGTGGCGCTCGAGCCAGGCAAAAAGCGTCGGTGCGGCCGTGAAACTGATCCGTGCGTAGTTGTTCACGAGTTCCTCGATCATCCCGTCATCATCGAGGATGCGTGCGGCGGTGTTCGGGGCGTAACACTCCGCGGTCACCCGTTCGTTCCAGTCGTGGTACGGTGCGGCGGAACGCTGCACCCCCACCTCGCCGAGCCAGGGGTTCTCGCGCGGGGGCTGGTAGAAATGCCCGTGGATGCAGACGGCACGCATCAATCGTCACGCCCCCTCGGGACAGAAGACGACCACCCCGAGCGGGGGCAGGGTGAGCGGAAGCGAACACGACCGGCCGTGGGCCGGGATTCGCTCCGCTTCCACCCCGCCGAGGTTCCCGACACCGCTCCCGCCGTACTCGACCGCATCGCTGTTGAGCACCTCTTTCCAGAACCCGCCGAACGGGACGCCGATCCGGTAGTCGTAGCGCGGCACCGGGGTGAAGTTGCAGATGACCAGGACGACGTCGTCGGCCGACCGCCCCCGCCGCAGGTAGCTGACGACGCTCTTCTCGACGTCCGAGAAATCGACCCACTCGAACCCCGCCTGATCGGCGTCCCGCTCGTGGAGGGCAGGCTTCCGCCGGTAGAGGCGGTTCAAATCGGTAACCCACCGGAGGATCCCCTGGTGCGGGGCGTACTGCAGGAGGTCCCACTCGAGCCCGGTCTCGTGGCTCCACTCCGGCCACTGCCCGAACTCGCCCCCCATGAAGAGGAGTTTCTTGCCCGGGTGCGTGAACATATACCCATATAGGAGACGAAGATTCGCCCGTTTCCGCCACTCGTCGCCGGGCATCTTCCCGATGAGCGAACTTTTCTCGTGAACGACCTCGTCGTGCGAGAGGGGGAGGACATAACGCTCGGAGAACGCGTACCATATGCTGAACGTCAGGAGATCGGGGCGGTACTTCCGAAAGACCGGGTCGAGCGTGAAGTAGTCCAGCGCATCGTGCATCCAGCCCATGTTCCACTTCAGGTCGAACCCGAGCCCCCCGGTCGCGGTCGGGGCGGTCACCCCCGGCCAGGCGGTCGCCTCCTCGGCGATGACGAGGACGTCCGGGAAGTTGGCGTGGACAGTGTCGTTCACCTTCCGGAGAAACACCATCGCCTCGAGGTTCTCCCGCCCGCCGTAGACGTTCGGCGTCCATTCTCCGGCGCTCCGGGCGTAATCGAGGTAGAGCATCGAAGAGACCGCGTCGACCCGGAGACCGTCCGCGTGGTAGCGTTCGAGCCAGAAGACGGCGCTGCTGATGAGAAACGACCTGACCTCGTTCCTCGCGAGATTGAAGACGTAACTCTTCCATTCCGGGTGGTAGCGCCGGCCGGGGAGGGCATGCTCGTAGAGGTAGGTGCCGTCGAAGTAGGAGAGGCCGTAGCCGTCGGACGGGAAGTGGGACGGCACCCAGTCGAGGATTACCCCGATCCCGCGCAGGTGGAGGTGCTCGACGAGGTGCATGAAGTCCTGCGGGGTGCCGTACCTGCTCGTGGGGGCAAAGTAGCCGAGCGTCTGGTAGCCCCAGGAGGCGTAGAGCGGATGCTCCATGACCGGGAGAAACTCGACGTGCGTGAACCCCGCCTCGAGCAGGTAGTCGGCGAGTTCGGTTGCAAGCTCCCGGTAGCTCGTGCACCGTCTCTCCCCCTCCGGCATCCGCCACGAACCGATATGAACCTCATAGACGGATACCGGGGCGTCCGGGGTGTTCGCCTCTTCCCGGCAGCGCATCCACGACCGGTCGCGCCAGGCGTAGGCAGTGTCCCAGACAACGGACGCGGTCTTCGGCGGAACCTCCCAGAAGCGGGCGAACGGGTCGCCCTTCTCCACGCAGTAGTCGCGGTACCTGCTCCTGATGTGGTATTTGTAGAGCGCCCCCTGGCCGAGTTCCGGGACGAACCCCTCCCAGATGCCGGAGTTGTCGCCCCGCGCCGTGAGCGGGTGTTCGCCCGCCTTCCATCCGTTGAAGTCCCCGATGACCGAGACTTCCGCGGCGTTCGGCGCCCAGACGGAAAAGAACGTCCCCTGCACACCGTCGGCGACGGCGGGATGCGCTCCCAGCTTCTCGTAGAGGCGGGTGTGGTTACCCTGCCGGAAGAGGTAGACATCGTAGTCGGTGACGAGAGTCCCGGTCTTCGTGATGTCGGGCAACGCCTGCTGCACGCTCTCACCCGTCCCAGGTATCTTCATCGCGGCCCGCCAGGGGGATGTCCCTGTAGACGCCGAGCATCCGTTCCGTGACGACGCTCCACCGGAACGTATCCATCACTTTCCTGCGGCCGGCTCTCCCGAGTTTCTGCATGTAGGCCGGATCGTCGATGAGGTGGCAGACCCCCCAGGCGATCGAGTCCGACCGGACGGGAACCTTGATCCCGTTTTTGAAGTTGTCGATATTCTCGGCGAGCCCCCCGACGTCGGTCGCGACGACGCAGCGCTCCGCACTCCAGGCCCCCGTGAGGACGAGCCCGAACGGCTCGTTCCTGCTCGGGATGGCGACAAGGTCGCACGCGTTCAGGAGCCGGACGTGATCCTCATCGGAGACGTAGCCGAGGAACTGCACGGGAAGACCGTTCGCCGTCCCTTCCAGGTAACCGCGCATATCCCCGGTGCCGGCGAAGAGAAACTGCACGTCCCAGCGTTTGGCGAGGATCTCGGGTATGGCCTGCATCAGGAGGTCGGGCCCTTTCTGGTAGGTGAGGCGCCCGACGAAGAGGACGACGGGTGCGAGCGGATGGATGCCGTAGTGCTTCTTCACCTCGCCCGGGTCGACCCGGGCGCGGTAGGCATCGGGATCGATCCCGTTCGGGATGACGGTGACCTTCCATTCGGGGACGTTGTAGAGCCACATCACCTCGGTCTTCGTTGAATTGGAGACGGTCGTGACCGCCTTTGCGATGTAGCCCCCGTACCACTCCTTGCCCGATATCTCCTGGAACTCCCACCAGCCGCCGAAATTCCCCCCGTGCCGGCCGTACTCGGTGGAGTGGAAGGAGAGAACGGTGTTCCTGTCACGGAGAACATGCAGCGCCTCAACGAGGTGCCAGTCGTGGAAATGGAGGATGTCGAACGGCGGCGTGTCGTGAGCGCGGAACGCGTCCACGAGCATGTTGCTCATCGTCCTGCAGTACTCGATGACGTTGTCGCCGTACGGCAGGCAGTAGTGGTAGCGGACGCCGTTGATTGTCGCGTCGTCTCCCTCTCCCCGCGTGAAGAAATGGACCTCGTGCCCCATCAGGGCAAGGCGCTCGGCGAGATGGGTCGCCGCCGGCGCAAGGCCGCCCACCTTGAACGTGGAATGGAGCGACTCCCAGCAGAAGAATGCTAACTTAAGCGTTTCCATAGTTTGTTGATCCTCTTCTGAATCATCGTTCGGAGTCTCCTGCGGTCGTAGATGCCCCAGATCTTCTCCGCCAGTTGCGTATCGCCGATGACCTGGGCGATCCAGCGGTTGAAGTCCTCCCGCTCCACGTGGTACCGGATGACATCGTCCGGGGCAAACTCGAGCATATTTGCGAGTTCCTGGAGACTGTGGGCGGCATACCCGGCCGGCCGGTCATATGACGAGAAGTAGAACGCCTTATCCGGGGGGACGCAACGGAGCGAGAGAGCGGCCTTGGGCGACCGGGCGATGATTGCAGACCGCTCCTCGGCGTGCGAGAGGATCCGCATAAATGAGGCGAAGTAGTCGTAGGTCGCCTGGTGGCTGACGGCGTGAAGCGGTTTTCCGCACGAGGTCGAGCGCATGGCCATCCGGCGAATATGCTCGGTCTCAAGGAGGCAGCGCCAGATCTCCGGGTCTGTCACCAGGCCCCCGGCCTCCTCGAGTGCCTCGAGGGCGGACTGCTGCATAATGTTCCTCTGCCGGCCCAGCGAGCCGGTCGGGTCGCCGGTCTCCCCGATCTCCCCGATCTCCCCGATCTCCTCGTGCGGTGGAAGCCGGGCGGCGTCTGAGGGACGTATGGTCTCTATCCCCTCCGCGGCGAGGGCGGACGGGAGCGCACGCAGGAACTCGAGGATGCCCGCCTCGGCCCCGATGAAGTCCCCGAAGATGCGGTAGTCGAGGAAGAGCGTGATGTAGTCGCCGGGGGATACGGAGAGCCACCCCGCATACTGGCCGGCCATCAGCGGCCACTTGTCCCACCCCCGCCACGGAAACCGCACGGCGATATCGTCGGAGAGGTCGCAGTGGGTGACGAGGACCGGGAGGCCCCGGTAGGTGTAGGTATGGTTCGGGTCCCTCTCAAGAGCGGGGCCCTCCCCTCCCTCGATGATGGCCGCCTCAATTCCGGCCCCGGCAAGCGCCTCTGCGGTGGTCGGGGTGATCGGGTAATCGGTATGCGCAAACGTGGTCGGCGTGACCGAGAAGTGCTCCTTCATCAGGTTCCGGTGCATGAGAAGTTCGTCCGTGAACTCCGTGAGATCGGTGAACTGCCCGGCGACGCTGTGGTAGTAGGTTCCGGCGAGGAGTTCGGCGTTTGGGTGAGTTGCCGCACGGGAGAGAAGTTCGAGCATCTCCGGGTACCACGCATCGAGGTTCTCCACCACCGTTCCGGATATCGCAAAGGCGCACGTAAACCCCTCATCGAGGAGTTCGAGGAGGAGTTCCGTCGTCGGTCGGAAGGAGCGGTCGATGACCCCTCTCAGGTCTTCCTTCACGTCCGGGTTAAAGTAACTCTCTTTTACGTTTCTCTTTCCCTTTACCAGATCAGGTTGAAACCCGGGATTGAGATAGCATGGATAATGAATATCGAATCCCAGGCAGACCTTTGGTGGATTTGCGCCCTCGCCTGTCATCGGGGGTAGATGGCCGTTTCCGTATATAAATGTCGTCGACGTGGAATACCCGCCGACCCTCAGGCCCCTTCCGTGCTCCGATACCCGGGAAATTGGCAACCGTCATCCCCGGAGCGGATCGAGGCATCCCGGTGCCTGCGCGGAGAGCAAAACGACGGGATGCTCCGCGTTACCGGCCGTCTTCGCATATCCGGATGGGGCCGCATCCCGCGATCCTGCCGCAGCGCTCGACCGCCGGCACGACCCCCGTCTTCGAGAGCTTCAATCCCTCGAACAAAAAAGGCTTTGTGACTTACTGCACATATTAGCACTACAGCGGTGGCGAAGCGGACTAAGGGCGGAATATACAGTTGATGTATTGCTAAAAATCTGTGCTGCCCTCAACTGCGATTTTGCCGACATAACGAATGTCGACAGAAGCAAGAATAAATCTAAAGAGGAGGAGGCCGCCATAGTGAACGGGCGCAATGATAGCATACAACCCACAGTTACGGGCGAGTTGAATACAAGCATCTATCAAGGCATCCGCAATACCCTTGCGGAAGCACGGTCAAAAGCCTATTCTGCTGTTAATTCCGCTATGGTTGAGGCTTACTGGGAGATCGGGCGGCAGATAGATGAAGCCGTTGGTGAACGCGCCGAATATGGAAAAGGTCTGCTGAGATATTTGGCGGGGCAGTTGACTTCAGAGTTTGGTAAAGGCTTTGATGAAAGCAGTTTACGCCGAATGCGTCAATTTTTCAAGACGTTTCCAATTCGTGCCACACTGTGGCACGAATTGAGTTGGTCTCACTATCGCCTGCTTATGAAGATCGAAGATCAGTCGCGGCGTGAGTTTTATGGACGTGAATGTGCTGAAGCGGCCTGGAGTGTTCGTCAATTGGAGCGGCAGATAAACTCGTTCCTTTATGAACGTCTGCTCGCCACACAAAAAAGCGGAGCTGAAAGCGTGAAAAACGAAATTCACACGCTTGAACCGAAAAATGATCCCGATTATATCCTCAAAGACCCCTATATTTTGGAGTTTTTGGATTTGAAAGAAAATCGTGATTATCACGAAAACGATTTGGAACAGGCTTTAATCAACAAACTGCAAGAGTTTTTGCTCGAACTTGGAAAGGGCTTTTCATTTGTGGCACGCCAAAAGCGGATAACAATTGAGGGCGACCATTACTATGTCGATCTCGTTTTTTACAACTATATCCTTAAATGCTTTGTAGTCATCGATTTAAAGGCAGGAAAGCTGACTTATCAAGATGTCGGCCAAATGGACTTCTATGTCCGATATTTTGAGGATAAGGTGAAATTGCCGGGTGATAATCCCACCATAGGGATTATTCTCTGCACCGACAAAAACGATACGATGGCAAAATACTCTGTGCTGTCAGATAATGAAAATCTGTTTGCCTCAAAATATATGCTCTATCTTCCCACAGAGGAAGAATTGAAGCACGAATTAAAACGTGAACGCGAGCTTATTGAGCGTCAGAAGGCCATGGACGAGGGGGCAGACAAATGAGTGCCCTTACAAAGCATTCACGCATTATGGAGATACTGGAGCGAGAAACGGGAGGACACAGCTACAAATCTCACAAATACAGCCTTGACGATTCAGAGCGCTCCCCTGTCGAATATGGGGAATCAGGGAAGTCGACGCAGTGGACACGGCGTGGGGAAACAAAGGATATTAGAACAACTACGATTATATGATTGGTGTATCAAAGAGATTCAATCCTGAAATGTGTCTCATGTTAGGTGATAAACCGAATCCCGGATTTATCGCCAAGTTGCCATTATATCATCGGACTCCAGTGGCGTACTTTACAGATCCCGAAAGATGATTCAACTGTTAACGATGTCCTCCAATATTACTGCATAAAGCGGTATAACGAAATACCTGAGTTAGTCGCTGAAGATTGAGCTTGTTTAATCTCACCGACTTTATGAGAAAAAATAATTTGGTCTCTGACTTTATGAACGAAGTCGCCCGGACCGCAACATTCTAAAGAGACCTCTCCCGATCACCCTCCCGGGAGTGTGGCCGCATGGACTATCTGGAGGAGTTTCCCGTTCTCGTCATCGACGACGAACTGCACTCGGATACCGCGGAAGGCCGGGCGTCGCGGGAGATCGTGATAGAACTGAAACATGAGGACTTCCCCGTCATCGAGGCTCTGACCGCCCGGGACGGGATCCATGCGTTCCTCTCGCACCCCCACGCGAGCTGCATCGTCATCGACTGGGAACTCTCCCCCGAGACGGCGGACGGCACGCTCACCGCCGCAGACGTCATCACCCTCATCCGGGAGAGGAACCCGAAAGTCCCGATATTCTTAAACACCGAGAAACTGGCGATCTCTGCCATACCGCTCTCCGTCATATCCCGGATCGACGGGTATATCTGGAAGCTCGAAGATACTCCCGGCTTCATCGCCGGCCACATCAAGCGGGCGGCAGCGAACTATCTCGCCGACGTACTCCCGCCGTTCTTCCGGGGAATGATGGACTACGTCGAGGAGTACAAATACTCCTGGCACACGCCGGGGCACATGGGCGGCGTCGCGTTCCTCAAGAACGCCGCCGGCCGGATCTTCTACAACTTCTTTGGGGAGAACGCTCTCCGGGCCGACCTCTCTGCCTCGGTGCCGGAACTCGGTTCGCTCCTGGAGCACTCCGGCGCCGTCGGGGAGGCGGAGCGGAAGGCCGCGGAGGTCTTCGGGGCAGACCGGACTTACTTCGTCACCGGCGGCACGTCGGCCGCGAACAAGATCGTCTGGCTCAGCACCGTTACCAGCGGCGATGTCGTTCTGGTGGACCGGAACTGCCACAAGTCCGTGATGCACGCGATCATCATGACCGGCGCCGTCCCGATTTACCTCATCCCGTCCCGGAACGAGTACGGGATCATCGGCCCCATCATGAGCCGCGAGTTCCGCCCGGAGGTCATCGCGGAGAAGGTCCGGAACTGCCCGCTCATCGAGGAACCCGCGTCGCGGACGGTCAGGATGGCCGCGATCACGAACTCCACCTACGACGGGATCTGCTACAGTACGGAGAGGATCGAGGAGCACCTGCGCGACCGTGTTCCATACCTCCATTACGACGAGGCGTGGTTCGGCTACGCCCGGTTCCATCCCCTCTATGCCGGCCGGTTCGGGATGCACCCAACCGACGAGGTCGGGCCGACGGTCTTTGCCACCCAGTCGACCCACAAAGTTCTCGCCGCATTCTCGCAGGGCTCGATGCTCCACGTCAGGCAGGACCGGGGTCCCGTCGACCACCCGCGGTTCAACGAGGCGTTCATGATGCTCACCTCGACCTCTCCCCAGTACACCATCATTGCGTCGCTCGACGTCGCCGCCAGGATGATGGCCGGGCACTCGGGGAGGTTTCTCGTCGAAGAGGCGATCGAGGAGGCGATCGTCTTTAGAAAGAAGATGGTGACGGTGGCCGAAGAGATCCGGGCAGGAAGTCGGGCCGGGGAGGACTACTGGTGGTTCACCGTCTGGCAGCCCGACTGCATCATGGACGAGGAGACGGAGAGGCCGCTTGGTGAGGCGGACGCTGCGCTCCTCCGGGAGCACGCCGGCTGCTGGCTCTTAAACCCCCACGATACGTGGCACGGCTTTCCGGGCATCGAGGAGGGGTACGCCATGCTCGACCCGATCAAGGTGACGATCCTCACCCCGGGGATCGGGCCGGGCGGAAGGATGGAGGAGCGGGGGATACCGGCGGCCGTCGTCACGAAGTACCTCAGGAAGAGCGGGATCGTCGTCGAGAAGACCGGGTACTACTCGTTTTTGGTCCTCTTCACGCTCGGGATCACCAAGGGCAAGTCCGGGACGCTGCTTGCGGAACTCTTCCAGTTCAAGGCCCTCTACGACCGCAACAGCCCGCTCGAGGAGGTCTTCCCCGATCTCGTGCGGGAACACCCGGCCCGGTACTCCGGGCGGGGGCTCGCCGACCTCTGCCGGGAGATGCACGGCTACCTGCGGGACGGGTCGATCGCCGGGACGCTCAGGAACGTCTACGCGACGCTGCCGGAACCGGTGATGACGCCTGCGGAGGCATACCGCCACCTGGTGCGCGGGGAGGTGGCGCCGGTGCCGGCAGGCGAGATCGAGGGGAGGACGGTCGCGGTGATGGTCGTCCCCTACCCGCCCGGGATCCCGGTCATCATGCCGGGGGAGCGGTGCGGGGCGGCCACGCGGGCGATCGTCGATTACCTCGTCTCCCTGCAGGAGTTCGACGCCCTCTTCCCCGGGTTCGAGAGCGAGGTGCACGGGGTGGATGTTGTCGTGGCAGAGGACGGGCAGAGGGTCTACTACGTCTACTGCGTTACGGAGTGACGGGTGGGGTCACTTCCGCACCCTGCCGCGGGCGAGCGAGGCGAAGATGCTCAGGGTGCAGAAGGCGGCGAAGACGAGGAAGATCGCGGTCGCGAGGAGGTGGACAGGTGGACGAGGCTACGATACTGAGCGAGACGGCGTCGAGAGCGAACTCAGCGGCGATGGATGGGAGCGCGATGTTCACTGCCGAGCCCATAAACGGAGTGACCACGCGCTGAGTGCAGGGTGGTCGGGATGATGCCGGATCACCTGCCGGGAGGTACGGTACTGGGCAGGAACCTGTCCGGGAGAGAACAATGAAGGGGAGAGGAGCGGGTTAGCCAGTGGTACTCTTTTACGCTAACTGATAACATATGCAAATTATTTACACGTCCGGGTTTTATTGGAGAAAGAGCCCTGGTTCCGTCGTGAGTAATCTCTTGCTTCAACGGTTATTTTTCGGAAAAGCCCCTTGAGGTGGGGTTTAGTATTCCGCGCAACACCTTCCCCGCACTGCGCTTGTCCTTCAGAAAGGTGCGGAGTGGACGATTCCCGGCGAAATGCCCGTGAATCTACATGTTATTCCAGAGACGCTCGGGTGATCTCTCACGCACCGAGATCGACGTACTTCTTGCGTATATAAAACGTGTAAAGAAATTGGACAGAATTTTTATACGGAGGTCTTCCGATGTCTCATCGGTGGATTCTGATGAAGATCAGTCGCATTATAGGACTTCTGGCTGCCGTCGCCTTCATCGTGCCGGTGGTTTCAGCTGCAGGTATCGGAAACGAAAATGACGGAGTCGCGGGACTTCTCTCGCAGGCGGACGGGTACGGAACCCGTGAGTATTTTACGATTACACAGGGGGAGACTGATACTCATCTGCTCAATGTACCAGCTGGGATGTCCTTACTGAATGTTTACTTAAACTGGTTTACCCCGGACCACTCCCTGAGATTAGAGATCTACAGACCGGATGGGAGCCTGTATGGTTCGTACCATGACAATTATGGTGGACGTCTGGATGGGCGGATTCGTGTAGATATAAGCAGCCCTGTATCAGGTACCTGGAGACTTGAAGTGCATGGCGAGAGTGTGACAGGAACCATTCCGTATATTTTGAATTGCAATGCTTATGCTTAAATGATTACCTCTCACACGCTTTCAACAAAGCCGAACACCTACCAGGCCAAACCTTTTTACTGATACCGGTTTTATATAAATCCATGGTCACGCGGGTGCGGATTGCCGGAATCGCTCTGGCCATCTTCTGCCTCGCACTGCTGCCGTCTGCCGCATGTGCTACTGTCGTTCAGAACGCATATCCGGAGAAGGTGCCGTTGGATCCTATGCCGGTGTACGTCTGGAATCTCCCCCTGGAGATTGTTATTCTCGGACTCGTATCCATATTCGTTCCGGTGCTCTTTATCCCGATGCAACTTGTATTCTCGCTGCTCACATGGTTGCATTTCGGCCATAAGAGGGTCCTGCACAATAACGTCCTTGAGAACGAAACCCGGAATGCAATGTACCTATGCATACGCGATAATCCGGGAATCAATACAAGCTCTCTCTCCCGGTTGCTCGGGATGAATATTGGAACCCTCCGCTACCATGTAGAGATGTTATGCAAGATGGGAACGGTCGTCCCCGAGCCGAACTGCAGTGGTATGAGATATTACGTCAGCACGGGCGCCTGTCCCGGTCTGGAACGAAAGGTGGCGGGATATCTCAACGAGCAGTCGAAGAGTCGGATACTCAATATCGTTTTGCAACACCCGGGAAGCACGAGAAAAGAGATCGCGTCCCGGCTCATAATGTCGGGCGCGAACGTCACCTGGCATATGAAACCGCTGCTCCGGGATGGTATTGTCAGAGACGAGAAGAAAGGACGGTTCATACACTACTACCTCTGCGCCGATGCGAAAGAGTGTGTACAAGCCCACGGATCGTGGAAGCCCGCGATCGCCGGGGGGCGTGTGTCCGGCACCGGTATCTGATTGCCGTTCGACAGTTCTCCATAACTACACCGTTTGCCCCTTTTCCCGGATCGCCCCGCGGCTTATCGAGGATGCGTTCAGAGTCTCCGGGCGCCGCCTGCACGTCATGCATGGACGACGGAGTCGGCCCGGGCGATCTCCTGCTCGGGAAAGAGGATGATGTGATCCGATATGCTCTCTGCGGTCGTAATCCCGCCCGACTGCTCGATCTCCAGGAAGATCTCGATCATATGCCGGGAGGCTTCGGAAGAGAACGTGGCCTCCTTCAGGGGACGAAGCGATCCGTCCGCGAAGGCGTACAGGTCGCCGTTGGTTTTGTTGTAGGTCATTGGACCGTCGTGTTTGAACGTCGTGAGCGTTATGTTGTATTCTCCGTGAATAAGATCGTCAAACTCGATCCTGTCGACCTCGCGTAATATGGCGAGGGGATGTACCCCCTGCATGGGGAAGTCAAATACCTGGTCGTTATAATATACGTTGCCGCTCTGGTGGACATATATCTCGTACGCGTGCTCCTCCCCGTCTACGTAGCCGATCCAGTGGAGTTCGGTGCACTGCACTGTTCCGTCTTTGTCGATATACTGGTTCAGCTGGATGAGCACGGCCGACTCGTTCGAAAACGCCTGCTCCTGTACGAACGTATTCCAGAGGTCAACCAGGTCGGGTCGGCACTCCCGGGAGTCGAAAGAGATATGCATCTCTCCCTTGGTGACCTCGGGCTGCTCGGGCATGTAGAAGTAATGCACAAAGACGAGAGCGATGAGGATACTCCAGATGACAATCTGGCTCCTTTTCATGGGACCTCCGGATAGGAGCGTTCTGGTTTCGACGGGTTTTTGTACAGGTTGAAGGTACTGTCGCTCATGGCTGATACAGTTTATGCAATCGGCCGGCAGGCCTGCCTGTCCATCGACAGAACCCAGTAGTTCGGGTGCAGGGCGCGCGCAAGTGCGGCAGTCTGAGGCTGCTGCGTCCTGTACGGCATTACCGCCGTGAGAATGGGTTCTCTCCTGTGCCCTCGTCTTCCGGGGAGGGTTCTCTCCGTTCATTTTCGGCAAATATCTGCCGACGTGTAAAGAAATTGGACAGAATTTCTAAATAGATCACTGTTCATGTCATTGTGTGGATGCTTCAGAGCGGCGTCTGCAAAAGATGTGGGGCTACCCATCCCTGGTTGACGACCGGATGACGCGCCCCGCATGCCCGGAGGCATGACGATCTGGGCTTTCGAACTGTAAAAGCGTTGCGTCGTGCCTCCACCAATCTACACGGAGGTGAACAATGCAACCAAAAACAATCGGGGGATTGCCCATCGTTCTGGCACTCCTCCTCGCGGGAATGGTAACTGTGCCGACGGTGAGCGCACAGACAGGTATCGAAGGTTCGTTTGATCTGCAGACCTATCGAGCGGAAGCACTCGAACACGTATCCGCGCAGGAGGGCATTCCCGTAGGAGAGTTAACCATCATAAACGAGGCTTTTGCCGCATTCCCCCTTACGGGCCGGACCCTCTGGGGGGCAAAGATACTGGACGAAAAGTCGTCCGCTATCTACGGGATTTATCTGGACGAAGAGGGGAAGGCTGCCGATATCGATGCTGTCAGAGAGGCCGAAGCGGCTGAAAGCAGCAAACGATACGGAAAACTGGACCCGGAACTTGCGGATCGCGTCTCAACCATGCGCTCCGACGAGAAGGTCGTCGTCTGGATCTGGTTAACAGAGCCCTCCATGGACCGGTCGCGGTTCCAGGGCAACCTGAGCGAGGAGCAGCACCAGGAACTACTGAGCCTGCAGAGGACCGCGTATGCCGCCCACGAGGCGCCGGTGATCGACTTCCTGAAGGAACAGGACTCGACCGTGGTCTATGCCAGCCAGTACGCCCCGGTGGTCTTCGCGGAGGTCTCCAGGGAGGCGATCCAGGACCTGAGCAAGCGGTCGGACGTCGTATCGCTGGACATCACCCGGAGCTACGAACCTGCGCTCAATAGTGCAGCGCCGACCGTGAAGGCAGACGTCGTCTGGGGAAGAGGGAAGACCGGCACCGGCATCAAGGTCGCGATTGTGGAAGTGCCGGAGTCGGGTGAAAGTTCAAGAGTAGAATTCTCAAACCCCTACCTGCCTGACGGATCAGCGTATCGCCCCGATCTGCCCGTGAGTTCCCATGCAACCGAAGTGGCCGGTATCGTTGCAAGTACCCACTCAACGTACAAGGGCATCTCCTACGGTGTACCGGCACTGCTTTCAGCGAATGCCAACACAGGGTATGATTCTAGTATTGTCCCTGCAACGGAATGGGCGATAACACAGGGTGCGAACATTCTCAGTTGTAGTCTCGGCAGAAACACATCGAGGGAACTCGACAGTCTAGCCCAATACTACGATCATGTCGTCTGGAGCAATCACCTGACTGTGGTTGCCGCCGCAGGCAACTCGCCCGACGACGGTAAGGTAAAGTCCCCGGGACTCGCGTACAACGTCGTTGCCGTTGGCGCTTTTGATGATGGAGACACATCGACCTGGACAGACGATGCCATGCTGGGAAACTCCGGCTATAACGATCCGATATCGCAGCACGGTGATCGAGAGAAACCGGAAGTAGCCGCCGTTGGGGCCGGGATGATATCCACACTAGCTGCCAGCCCCTGGGTCGGTTATTGCGACGACTTTGGAACAAGTTATGCCACACCGGCAGTATCCGGCGAGGCCGCCCTGCTGATGCACCGGCAGAGCCAGCTCACGTCCTGGCCGGAAGCCATCAAGGCCGCCATCATGGCGGGAGCGATCCACAACATCGAGGGTGCCAGCAGGTTGAGCGACCGCGACGGCGCGGGAGGGATCGACTGTTCGATCGCCGACGACACTATCTCGAACAACCGCTGGTGGGCGAACACCGTGACCTACGGCGACTTCCCGAAGACCTACGTCCTGAGCGGCATCCCCGCCGGGAAGAAGGTCAGGGTCGTCGCCGCGTGGGACTCGCATCCGCCGGATCTACACCCCCCCTACGGCACGATCAACGATCCGCTGCAATCCGACTTCGATCTCCTCATCTACGATCCGAACGGCGAGCGGGTTGAAGTCTCGTCGTCCTACGACAACAACTACGAGATCGGCCAGTTCGAGACGGAAATGAGCGGGAACTATCAGGCGAGGGTTGTTAAATACCGGTTCGAAGACGCATCCGAGCGTCTCGCGCTGGCCTACAGCATCAGCGACCCCTGAACCCACTTATTTTTGTATACACGCTAACGAAGGGACTGCAATGAAGTTGCACACTTACTCATACATCGCGACGATAATCCTCGCCGTCCTCGCGAGCGCCGGGTGCCTGGGACCGGCCGATACCAACCTGACCGCAAACGTCACGCTGGAACCGACACCGGAGCCCTGCGAGACGTGCACCGTCCCCGAAGGATTCTGCGGCCCGCCCGCGGTCTGCCCGGGGGAGCCGGTGGACGGCGTCTATGCCTTCACGGACAAGAACGTCTACCACATCGGGGAGGTGGTGGAGTTCGGCATCGTCAACTGCGGCGATGAGCCGGTGGAATTCGGCAGCCCACGCCCATGGTGGATTGACAGATGGGTCACGAACGAATCAGGATGCATGCCGGGCAATTGCACCGGCGGCACGTGGGAGCTCGTCGGCAATGCGGGATGTGCTCCGACCGTGGTGTGCTTCCTCGACCCCGGAGAGAACTGGACGGTGCGGTGGGATACTTCAGGGGCGAACCAAAGTGAGACCATAGACATGGGGGCGGACAACCCCACTCCCGGGATATACTGCATCTGGTACGAAGGCGGCTACGCCAAGGAGTTCGAGTTCGTGTGAGCGTAACGGCGGCACAGGCATGCTACGGCTTCCGTGTGCGGATGCGCTGCGGCAGCAACGCAGACGGGGTTGCCGATGGTGGACACTAGTGTACCTTATACGGCGGCGCCGTGATAAGGGTTTCATCTCCAGAAAGGGGATCAAACCCCTCACTTTTGGCAAAAACCTGCCGACGTGTAAATGAATCGGACAGAATTTCTAAATAGATCGCCGCTCACGTCATTGTGTGGATGCTTCAGAGCGGCGTCTGCAAAAGATGTGGGGCTACCCATCCCTGGTTGACGACCGGATGACGCGCCCCGCATGCCCGGAGGCAAAGGGAACGTACGCATTCTGCGTACTTAAGGTTGTGCCTCTTTTGCCTCCTGGGAAAGAAACAGGAGGAAAGCAAATGGCGTCCCTTGCATACTCCATCAACCAGATATTCTGGCTCCCTGTCCTTGTCATCCTCGGCCTGCTTCTGACGCGCATCGTCTTCATCGATGGTGGGGAGCGCCACATCACCTTCGCACGATCGGCCATCTTCTACCTCGGAGCAACTGGGATCGTCCTTCTGCGCTACCTGGTACTGGGGTACCCCGTTCTCCCCCTCCTCCAGGCAATCGCGCTTGTTGGTATCGTTGCTTTTCCCATCCTCTATATCTGGGAACGACGGCGCGCACCGGAGGGAGCGGATTGATGGCTGATGGATGACCAGCAGAGTGATCGATGTGTTCTGCGCACCCCTGTGAGAGGTAGAGGGCTCATGACCGTAAAGGCAGTGCAGGTACTGGCCGCTCTGCTCATCGCATGCACTCTGTGCATTCCTGCAGTCGCGGCCTCAACGATCCCCCTCGAATACTAACACATGGACCGGTGCCCGGACTGCAAACTGACTGATCCGCTGATTGCGGACCTGGAAAGCACCTACGACGGCGCCCTCACGATCGAATGGATCGACGTCGAGACTGTGGACAGTTGGGAGCGATGGAACGCGTACGCATTTCTCGAAGTCCCGGCCGTAGTCGTGAACGGCACCGTCACAATTCCCAAAGAGGAGATCACCGACGAGAACCTCAGGGCGGCGATCGAGCAGTCCCTTGCCGGTGCTGAGCCGCAGGAGAACTCGCCGCCGATTAACTGGAATATCCCGTTTGCATTCTCCCTGGGCCTTTTCTCCGGGTTCTCACCCTGCCTGATGGCAATACTCGGATTCATACTGGTGTACGTCACCGGGTCGGGCAAAGGGCTGAGAAGCAGTCTCCTGAACTCTGTAATATTCGGTCTGGGGCTGGTAGCCGCGTATATCGTCCTGGGGTGCTGCTTCCTGCTGGCAGGGATGTCCCTTGGTGGTTTCGGTCCGTACCTCGCCGTCGCGGCAGGACTGATCACGATACTCACCGGGGTGAACCTGCTTGGGTTGATAAAACTCCCGATCTCCGCGGACGACTACGTTAAGTCATCCATACGGAAGCATGCAACCACGCTTGCCGGGTTGTTCATTCTGGGCATGATATTTTCAATCGTCAAGGCCCCGTGCGCCGCACCGATGCTCCTCGTCCTGCTGAGCAGAATCCTGATCGACGGCACCGTACAGGATTTATCGCTCCTGCTGGTCTTCGGAGCCGGGGTGCTCACGCCGTTTCTCGGCGTCGGAGTCCTCGGTGGATACGCCTCATCAAGCAGGATACGGGAGTACAGGGACGTTATTCGAGCGGGAAGCGGGATCCTGTTGATAGGATTCGGGGTCTGGCTCATCTTCTGGGGGTAAACACTGCTGGATCAGCAGATACCCATCCTCCGGATCGACTGGCGTACCTTGCACGATCTTCCTTGCCGCGAGAATATCCGTTACCCTGCACCTGCATCCTTCAGGATGAGACCGAATGCCTCATTTTTGCAAGCAGTCGATGGACGTGTAAAGAAAAAGGACAGAAAACATAAATGCCCAGACGTCTAGGCTAGAGTGCGGAGGCTCAAAACAGCGTTCGCAAAATCGCGGAGGCTCAAAACAGCGTTCGCAAAATCGCGGAGGCTCAAAACAGCGTTCGCAAAACCGCGGAGGCTCACCCTATCCGTCCAAGACCGGATGAGCTCCCCACTGCCCGAAGGTAAAGGGAACGTACGCGTTCTGCTTACTTAAGGTTGTGCCTCTTTTGCCTCCGGGAAAAGAAGCTGGAGGAAAAACAAATGAATGGAAACATTGGAATGCGGGCACTCTCCGCGCTCCTGGCAATGCTGCTGGTGAGCGCGGGTGTTGTGCCGGTAATGGCTTGCAACCCCCTTGAACCAGGAGCCTGCACCGGTTACTCGTTTACCGAGAGCAGTGGTGTTGTGGATGACTCCAAGGGGGCAGGGTTATGCTGAGATCACTCAAACTATTTTTTAGTTTTCTGGCCCTTTTTATAGTCGCTACAGTTATCCGGTTCGGCGCTCTGATCTGGTATCCGGAATACATAGATCCGGCACACCTGTTATCATCGATATTGCTTGGACTGGCCGTAATTCCCATAGTTCTCATAGTCCTGCTCTCACGTTCCTTCACCGCCAAATTTACTGCTGCAAATCTCAGCCCTCGCGCTACACGTTTGCTCGCGATCATGGCCTCTGCTTTATTTGCTGTTATGACGTTCCTGGGGATTTACTATGGAAATCCGCCGCCGTTGTGATGGCGAAGGAGCCACTATGTTAAAAAAAGGGATTAACATGATAGATCATCCATCCTCCATCGATGGGAAATATTTAGGAGTTTGTGACGAATATGGGACCCTGTATACCGCCTTCGCCCGGGCGCTGGGCATCCCGACGCGGTTCCTGTCGTTCACCATGGAAGAAGTTGCTACCGGCAATGTATCGGGGCATGCCACTGCGGAGTCGTGGAATGGAAATGTCTGGATACACTCGGATCCGACATGGAATGTATTTGACAATCCACAGGTTTACAGGACGGCAGGAAATGATCACATCAACATTACGGTCTACGGTGACGCCGACGACTCCTATTACACACAGGATCCAAACGACCCGACCGGCGACGGCATTCTCAGGTACGAAGATTTCAGAACACAGATCTTCCTCGGTGAGGTTCCGAGGTACAATTAACCCTTTTTATGACGAGAAGTCTCACCCTCCTGGCGTTCGGGCTCATCCTTGCGGTGCTCGTCGGCAGTATCCCTGCAAGTGCGGTAGTGACGCCCCTCCCCGGGCAGGGGAACCAGACCCATATCCTTTATGGGGTCCACCCAAATGCGAAGACCAACGAGACGATCACCGCATTCATCGCTGAACATGGGGAGATCTGGTGGCATGAGAGCACGTACAACCACACGCATGAGTACGTGTACATCGTGCCGGCGAACGCCTGCGAAGAACAGCTCGTCTATTTAAACAAGATTAGAGCCGATGAACACGGCGGCGAACAGTCCATCGGGCAAATCTGGATTATCGGCTGCGATGAGGCGCTGCCCCTGGCCGCGGAACTCACCTTCCCGAAGATTTTTGCGAAGTACCCGGCGCTCAGCAACGACGGCGGGGTGCGGTCGTACGTCGAGAATCAATCCCCCAACCGCTATGAGGAGATCACGTCCAAACCTTCTCGGGCGCAGGTCTACTTCATCAACGATACCGGCGTGTTCACGGAGTACATCGTCGACCTCTCGGGAGGAGAGATCGTCTCCACCACCTACATCTCGGAAGAGAACCTCACGGTCGGGAGAGCCGAAGCGGAGGCGCAGGCCATCTCCGGGCAGTCTCCGGGCGCCTGCGTCGAGAACGTCGTGCTGAAAGTCTACGACAGCGACCGGATAGTCTGGGAGATCACCGTTCGGGCCGGTCGGGAGACGGACATCGTGCAGGTTCCCTCGGACCTGGCGCCCGGGCAGTCGCTCCGGACGACGACGCCGGGGTTCGAAACGATCCTCGCGGCTTTTGGCGTAGGGATGAGTTTCGTCCTGTACCGGAAGCGGAGATAGGGTCGGGGCGGCGGATACGCCCTTTGCAAACGCTCCTGTCCGGCATGCGCGCCTGCCCATCCGGGCATGAGGGGGCATCCCGCTCGAACTCCGCTTTGGTGAAACATCGCCCCTCCAGGCGGCACACCTGAAGAACGGGTTGGACCCGGCCTTGTCCCCGGGCCGATCCAAAAAAAAAAGTTACTCTCCCTTCAGCATCGCGTCGATCGCCGCGGCCGCCTTCTTCGCCGAGCCCATCGCCTCGATCACCGTCGCTGCGCCGGTGGCGATGTCCCCGCCGGCGTAGACGTGGGGGATGGACGTCCGGCCGTTCTCGTCGACGACAACGTTGCCCTTCCGCCCGCGCTCGAGCCCCGGGATCAGGGAGACGAGGAGCGGGTTCGGGCTCGTGCCGATCGCCTGGACGACCATGTCCACGTCGAGGGTGAACTCGCTCCCCTCGATCGGCTTCGGCGACCGGCGGCCGCTTGCATCGATGCCGCAGAGCGACATCTTCACGCACTCGATCCCCGCGACGCACTGCTCGCCGAGGATCCGGGTCGGGTTCGTGCAGGTGTAAAACTCGATCCCCTCCTCCTGTGCGTGCAGAACCTCGGCCCTCCGTGCCGGCATCTCCTCCTCGCCGCGCCGGTAGACGAGCGAGACCTTCGCCCCCAGGCGGCGTGCCACCCGGGCGGAGTCCATCGCGACGTTTCCGCCGCCGATCACCGCGACGCGGGCTCCGTGCATGACCGGCGTGTCGAACTCGGGGAACGCCTCGGCGTGCATCAGGTTCACCCTTGTGAGGAACTCGTTTGCCGAGTAGACACCGCTCAAGTTCTCGCCGGGGATGCACATGAACGCGGGGAGCCCCGCCCCGGTCGCGAGGAAGACCGCATCGTAAGCGAGGAGCTCGTCGACGCTGACGCTCCGGCCCACGAGGTGGTTCTTCTTCAGCCGGGCGCCGAGGGCGAGAACCTGGTCGATCTCTGCCCTGACGACGTCTTTCGGGAGCCGGAATGCGGGGATGCCGTAGGTCAGGACGCCGCCGGCCTCGTGGAGCGATTCATAGATCGTGACGGCGTGGCCGGCACGGGCGAGCTCGGCCGCAGCCGTCAGCCCTGCGGGACCGGAGCCCACGATCGCCACCCGCTTCCCGGTCGGCTTCGCCACGTCGGGGAGGGTGGGGTCGTTCTCCCGCTCCCGGTCGGCCACGAACCGCTCGAGCGCGCCGATCCGGATAGGGGTCTCCTTGTTGCCGAGGATGCAGACGCCCTCGCACTGGGTCTCCTGCGGGCAGACACGCCCGCAGATGGCCGGGAGCATGTTCTGCTCCTTGAGCGCCCGTGCGGCCGCGGGGAAGTTCCCCTCCGCGACATGCCCGATGAACGCAGGGATGTCGATGTTGACCGGACAGCCCGTTACGCAGAAGGGTTTCTTGCACTGCAGGCACCGCTCCGCCTCGGCGACGGCTTCTTCGGCGGAGAGGCCGCAGTCGACCTCCCCAAAGTCCTTGATCCGGACGTCGGCCGGCCGGTCACTCATGGTGGTGGCCTCCCTCGCCGCACCGGCACCGGTGCTCCGCGAACCTCTCGAGCGACTCCTTCTCCTGCGTGGTGTAGATCCGCTGCCGCTGCATCAGTTCGGCAAAATCGACCTGGTGGGCGTCGAACTCGGGGCCGTCGACGCAGGCGAACTTCGTCTCTCCTGCGACGGTCACCCGGCAGGAGCCGCACATCCCCGTCCCGTCGACCATGATCGGGTTGAGGCTGACGTAGGTCTTCACGCCGTAGGGCACCGTCGCGCCGGAGGTGACCTTCATCATGATCGCGGGGCCGATGATCCAGACCCGGTCGATCTTCCGCTCCTCGAGCAGTTTTTTCAGGACGTCGGCTGCAAACCCGTGGACGCCCTTGCTCCCGTCGTCGGTCGTGATGTAGAACTCGTCGCAGATCTCCTCCATCTCGTCCTCCAGGATGAGGAGATCGGCGTTCCTCGCCCCGATGATGCCGATGACGTGGTTGCCCGCCTCTTTCAGCTCCTTTGCGATGAGGGGGGTGCTCGCGATCCCGACACCGCCGCCGATGACGCAGCAGGTGCCGTAGTTCTCGATCTCGCTCGGTTTGCCGAGCGGCCCCACGACATCGCTGATGCTGTCGCCCGCGCCGAGGGTCGCAAGCTCCTCGGTCGTCTTGCCGACGGTCATGAAGATCACCCGGACGGTGTCCCCCCTGACCGCAGAGATGGTGAGCGGTATCCGCTCGCCTTTCTCATGCAGGCGCAGGATAACAAACTGGCCCGCCCGTGCGTGCTCGGCCACCTGCGGCGCACGTATCCAGTATTCGTAAACCCGGTCGGCGAGTTTTGTCGCCAATTCTATCGTATACAACCGCTTCACTCCTGATGATGTTGGTCGTCGTAACGTCGAAATGCATCTAACGCTTCGTACATATTGTGGCTTCAGCCTCTTTACTGCAGCTCCTCTACCTTGAATTAGTACCCCGTGACCGGCCGGAGCGAAGACGGATACAGAGTTAAAAACGCGAACGATTATCCGTTGATCCGTCACAGGAATTGGTATGCGGAGCCAGGTAATCTGGGGTATTGCACTGACCGTCATCGGCGTGGTGCTCGCACTGCTAATTCCTATCTTCGGCATCCCGCTCGTCGTGATCGGCCTCGCGCTGATCATCTGGCGGGGGCGCGAGGAGACCATCGAAGCAATCAAGGAGTGAACAATGATACTGACGACGACTGAAGAAGTGCCGGGCTACGCCGTAGGGGAAGTCCTCGGCGTGGTCTCCGGCAACACCGTACGGGCGAAGAACGTAGGAAGGGATATCACTGCAGGGCTCAAGAGCCTTGTCGGCGGGGAACTCGAGGAGTATACCGCCATGCTCGCCGACGCCCGGACCGAGGCGTACAACCGGATGGCCAATGCCGCGCGCGATCTCGGCGCCGACGCGGTGGTGAACGTCCGGTTCGCGACATCCCAGACGATGGCGGCGGCGGCGGAACTTCTTGCCTACGGAACGGCAGTGAAGCTCGTTCCGAGGAAGTAAGGGATTTTCGGGGTTTTTGGGGTTTTCGGGGCAGGGGATCCTGTCGTTCTTTTTTTGTTGGGATTGGCAGCACGGATTTGAGGCCGTGGGTATCGGGAACGTGTTTGACCTCTTGCTGGGGGTTAAAACTCTTGCTACTCACACATTTCCGTAACACGGATTTCCATCGGCTTCGCACCTTCGGTGCTCTAGCTCCGGTTCTCCGAACCATCGCTTCTCGCCACGCACTGCCCCCGCCCCCCGGGGCGGGGTGCGATGGGCCATAGGGCCGGAGCATGGGCACCGAAGGTGCGGGGGAGGAGGCCGAAGGCCGGGCGGGGTGCGACGGACGGGACGTCCGGAGCATGGGCACCGAAGGTGCGGGGGAGGAGGCCGAAGGCCGGGCGGGGTGCGACGGACGGGACGTCCGGAGCTTGAGAAGACCGAAGGTCTTCGAGTGGGGGTACAGGTATAGCCTTCTGGGTAGAGACAGGGGAGGGGGCATGCCCCCTCGCACCTGTCGGTGCTCAAGCTCGCTACGCTCGCACTTCCCACCTGACGGTGGTCGAGCTCCGGTTCTACGAACCATCGCACTCCCCGTCAGCCCCACCCCCAATGGCGATATCCACCACGGTCCACTGTACCGGGATTTTTCCTCGCTCGCCAGTTTCAACCCTTGAACGTCGCAGGCGCAAAAGACAATGGATCTCGATGATTCTAAATTTGAGCGCCACAAAACATGAGCCCAGGGGGAAGCGAATCCCCCGGCTCATTCACTCCCCGATCTTCTTCACCTTCCGCACCCGCACCGCGACACCGCGCTTCGACCGGAGCATCTCGTCCGCGCCCATCATCGCCCGGCCGGTGGCGATCGCGAGCGGTCCTTCGACCAGCACCTCGTCGCCCTCCCGTATCCGGGGGTCGCAGTCGGTGATGCCCGGGGCGAGGACGTCGCCCTGCGGCACGAACTCGTCGATCTTGATCCGGTAGCCCTCGGGTATCAGGTCCCATCCCGCAAACGTCGGGCGGAACAGCCCGGTCCCGGGGTCGATGCTGAAGAGCTGCTGCTTCCCGCGGAGCACCGCCATCTGCATGCTCCTCCCCCGGAGCTGGAGGCCCTTCGTGTTGATATCGGTCGCGAACTGCCAGGAGACCGTGCCGCGGATGGTGTCGGTCTGCATCCGCCGCTCGCCTTCGAGGGCGGCATCCAGGGCATGCAGGGACCCCGGCGCCGTCGGATGGCCCTCGCAGGTCACCTCGAGGTCGATCCCGCAGGCTTCCGCCGCCATCTCTGCAACCGTGAGCGCCCCGCCCTCGAGGTGCGCGATCACCCGGCGGTAGGGGTGTGCAGCCAAGTAGCGGGCGAGGATATCGGCGATGAAGGCGCACTCCTCACGGTCCCAGTATCCGGTCACCGGCACGTCGTAATGGCCCGCCGGGTAGACCCGCTCGAGTTCTCTCGGCACGAGGCCGAGGGGCGAGGTGACGATCAGTTCGTGCGCCCGCCGGTTCACCGTGTTCACAAAAAGCCGGTGACTCCGGGAGAGCGAGTAGGGCTTCCGTGCCGAGCAGGGGAGGAGAACCGCGACGTCCGTCCGGGTCGGGACGAACCGCTCGATCACCCGGTCGGCGAACCGCCGGACTTCCGCCCTGTTCTGCGACTCGGCGGTGTTGGCCCGCATCGGCACTGACCGCGCCACCGGAAGGGAGCGTTCCATCAACGCGTAGTTCCGGTCGAGGAACCGGAGGATGCCGACCTGCGCGGCGTCCGCGCGGCACCGGGCCTCCATCAGTTCCCGGAGCCTGCCCGCCTCGATGTAGTGCCGCACGAGGGCAAGTTCGCGGTCGAGCGCGAGACGGTTGTGCCGGAGAAGGTCGCCATCCCGGCAGCCCTCGCACCCGCAGGCGCCGGTCTCCATCAGCGATGCGGGGAACTCGCCTTCGGGGAGGCAGAACTTCTTCTGCGCCGTGGCGAGGTCGACCGCCCGGTAGTCGAAGAGGTCGAAACCCGAGTAGACGAGGAGGCAGGCGGTCGAGGGGAGCGCCGATGCCGGGGCGTACCACGCGGTGTCCGGCGGGATCTTCTCTTTCAGCGTGTTAAGCCACGTCGCGTAGTTCCGGGGGTTCTTCTCCGCCGTGTGCCAGTTCGCGACCAGGACGCAGTCACCGGACTCCGCCGAGGCGGCGAGCGGGTGGACGGTCACCGGCTGCCCCTCGCCGGGGCTGAAGTAGTTCTCCACGAACGCCGGGTCGATGGCGAGCGGGACGTTCGAGAGAGCCCGGTCGCGGAGCGTGGGGAAGAGGGCGTCCGTATCGAGGGCGGCGGGGAGGGATACGCTCGCCTCTTCGTGTTCATAGGTTCCTACCCGGGCAAGGCCGTCGCGCTTCTGCGCCTCATACCTGCTCATGGAGCACCTCCGCGTCCGGAACCTCTTCGAGAACGAGGCGCGTCCATACCTCGCCACATTGAACCGTAAACCGGCTCTCCGGGTGCGCCTCCATCAGCGACCGGATGCCTGCGCATCCCGACCGGACCATATCGTCGTCCCACTCCGGGACCTCGCTCTGGCCTACCGGGAAGGTTTCCGCGAGTTCCACGGGGTAGGGCCCGAAGGGCGGCTTGAAGTTCAGGACGGTGTCGAACCCGGGCGCACCCTGCCCGTCGAACGAGACGAGCACCCGCTCGCCGAGGGGGATGCGGGGGATGACCTCATGGAACCGGAGCACCTCGGTTCTCCGGCAGGTCTCCGAGCCCCGGTAGAAGAACCGGCGCTTGGAGACGGGGTCGTCGCGTTCGAGTTCCGCAACGTGGGCGAGGAGTTCCCGGTAGCCGTCGAGCAGGCGCGGGTGGCTCCGGCACCGCTCGTCGACGAGCTCCCAGAGCGTCCCGTCCTGGATCGCCTGCCGGATGCGGGCGATCTCTGCAAGAGTGACGTGCAGGTTGTGGAGGGCGAGCAGCCGCTCCCGGTCCTCGGACTTCCGGAGTTCGTCAGCGGTCATCGAGCGGCAGACCCGGCAGGCGCAGGGGAGTTCCGCGAGCTCGTCGATCTTGAGGCTCCCGTGGGGGGTGATGTAGCGCCCCTCCCGCGCGAAGAGGGCGTATGCAGCCGAGTCGAAGAGGTCGCAGCCCATCGCGACGGCGAGGGCGAACATCGACGGGTGGCCTGCACCGAAGAGGTGGACGGCGGTACCCGGGGAGAGGCCGCGTTTCGCCGCAAGGACGACCTGCACGAGTTCTTTGTAGCGGTAACTCTCCATCAGCGGCACCACGGCGCCGATGGGAGCGAAGGTGAAGTCGAGGTCCCGGACGGCGCGTCCCGCCTCCTCGCGGAGGTCGGTGAAGATGCCGCCCTGCACCGGCGCTGCCAGGTTCGCATCCGGGAAGAGAGCCTGTGCCTCGCGGATCCGCTCCATCGTGACCGCGAGTTCCCGTGCCGCCCTCCCGGGCCCTGCGTCCGGCGGGGTCGGGAGATCCAGAGGGACGACGATGTCGCTTTTTATCGCCTGCTGGAACTCGAGCGTGTCCCGGTTGCTCACCTCGACCTCCCCGTAGACGGAGAGCTGGAACGAGCCCGAGTCGGTCATGATGACGCCGTCGAAGTCGAGGACGCCATGAAGCCCTTCTGCAAGCGCCCGGTCGTGGAATTCGGTGCTCCGCCTGAAGATGTAGGCGTTCGTGATCAGCGCCTCGACGCCCATCTCCCGCATCTCGCGGGGAGTGACCAGGGGGAGGTGGGGATTGACGACAGGGAGGAGCGCGGGCGTCCGGACTGTTTTATCGTTCACCCTGAGTTTGCCGACCCTGCCTGCGATATCTTTGTGTATGACTTCAAAAGTAATTGCCATTCGGGTTAAACCGCCTTTTCTTCGAATATCTGCCCCTCGAACGTCTGCACGGCGACGTCGCCGCGTTGCCAGCACCCGGGCGAAAGCCCGGCCTTGACGCAGGTCTGGTCGAGGAACTCTCTGCTGTCCCAGCCGTACTCGGTCGGAACCTGCGGCAGGAGGAGCCCCCCTCTTCCGAGGCCGCTGACGATCAGGCCGTGCTTCCCGACCTCGACGCAGTTGGGGCGCTCCTCCGGCGGGCAGTCGAGCGGCCGCGGGGGCGTGAGCACCGTCACCTCGAGATCGAGGTCGGCGAGTTCCCGCCGCGATACCGGGGGAAACCGGGGATCCTTGAGAGCCGCCGATGCGGCCGCTTCGAGGATCGCATCGCCGAGCGGTTTTACCGGGTACGGGAGGCCGATGCATCCGCGGAGGCGTCCCTGCCGCTTGATCGTGACGAAGACGCCGCGTTTCTCCCCAAAAACAGGGGGGAGATCGGGCAGCATCATCCGTTCGCCGTCGACGGCTTTCTCGACGGCTTTGCGTGCCAGACGAACTGCCGTTCTGCCTTCTTCCGGGGTCAGCATTTCCATCAAAATGGGTTGTATGATATTGAATACTTTTAGTCTTTCTCGGGAGAAGAGGGAGTACAAACACCGGGCGACGAGATGATGGAACAGGGTGCATTGCCCTCGGGGCGCACCAGAACGGTCAGGGACTCGCCTGCGGGGATCGGCCGGTCGAGGCGGAGCCGGATCGTGCACTCCTCCCCGGCACCGAGGAGGTTGTCGCCCCGGGGTGTTGCCGCCGACCACGTCCCCGGTTCCGGAAGGGTGTCTTTGGACGGGGCGAGGATCTCAAGATACGTCCCTGCCATGACCGTCACGGTGGCCCGGGCAAGGTCGACCGGATCGCCTTCCCCGGTATGGGCGACGCGGACGGCGACGGTATCGACGAAGGTGCCGGAGAGCCCCGGAATCGACGAGGAGCCGGTGACCTCCCCGGCCGGTTCAAGATACGGTTCGCCTGCGGCAAAGACAGGATACATATCCGAATCGGGCGAAGAGCCGCCGCCCATAGCGCCCACCCCGTACGAGACGAGCGAGAAGAGTGTGGTGACGGCGACGAACGCCGCAAAGATTGCTGCAAGCTCCAGGTGTGTATGAACTTCGCTTCCCCCCATGGTAACGCCAATGGTAAGACCTCGGAACCAGTATATAATCCTATCTGCTGTTAGGATATGCGCGGCCGATCCAGAAACGCCCGTACAATGGTTCCATTTTCGGCGGCCCCGGATGAACCCGGGCGGAGCACCCGTACGGGTATATACTCCCGTGGTGAAGTATTATATGGGAGAGGGAGAGTGCGGCCGACGGTGGCACATCCTGTGCCGCTGAGGAAAGTCCTCCCACCGGCCAGACACGCAGCCGCATGCAAGTGCGGGTGGCGAGAGTCACGGCAATGACACAGAAACGACACGGCCCGCCGTCAGTGATGAAACGATCGAGCCCCCGTCCGGGGGCAAGCGGCGCGGGTTTCCGCGCAACTCGTTGAACGCAGCGGCGGGAAACGATGAAACGGTGAATCCCTGCGGGTGCAAGCCAGAATCGGGCATATGGATCGTCTGGTATCCGCCCAGGTATGGCGCGTAGCTGAATGCCGCACCGAACAGAAGGAGGCTTACTCCTCCCACTCTTCACAACATTCCGAGTTCTTTTCAAGGAAACCGTTATAGAGCCTCAGCCGCTTCGTGGTTTCAGTTCGATCTCATCAAACGTCACGACGTGCGAATCGAAGACGTCGCCCCGTTCGTTAACGGAGAGCTGGACGAAGATCTCGGCGGGTGTGTTTTCCATGGATACGACGTCGGCGTGCTCCGCCCTGACGTCGAACCCGAGAACCTCCAGTTCGCTCCGAACGGCGTCCCGGGTGTAGTAGGTCGAGAGGATATCCCTAACCTTTGCAAGGACGGTCTGCTGCTCCTCCTCTGTTACGGCCATACTCACCCCATGCATCCGGGGGTATATTAACCTCTCCAGTGCCTACAGGCAAATATATATGTAAAAAAATTACTAATAGTAATAAGATGGAGATACCCACCCCGGCGGAACTTCGGGAAAAACGACTTCGAATGGGCTTAAAGCAGGCCGATGTGGCCCGTATGGCCGGAATCAGCCAGTCCATGGTCGCGCGGATCGAGGCAGGCAGCGTGGACCCGAGGGTGAGCACGCTCGCCAAGATCGTGGACGTCCTGCGGGCAGCGGAGCACTCGGCGATCACGGCGGCCGATGTGATGCACACCCCGGTGCTCTCCGTCGCCCCGGACGATCCTGTCGGCCGTGCCGTCGAGATCATGGGCACAAACGGTATCTCCCAGCTGCCGGTGCTCGAGAAGGACGTGCCCGTCGGGTGCATATCCGAATCGGCTATCATGAACGCCATGGAAGAAGGAGGGCTCCACCATACGCACCGGAGACTGGTGCAGGACTACCTGGAGCCCGGGTTCCCGACAGTTCCCCCGACGGCGCCGATCGACACGGTCGTCCACCTCCTGCACCACAGCCACGCGGTCGTCGTTATCGAGAAGGGGAAGGTGCAGGGCGTGATCACCAAGCACGACCTGATATCGTTGATCACCTGATTTTAGAGCAGCGAGACCAGGTCCCGGAGGACCGCTTCGGGATCGTCGGCCTTGACCACGCTTGAGGCGAGGAGAACACCGCATGTCCCGAGGTCGACGGCGATCTTCACGCACTCGCCCGACTGGATGCCCGCCCCGGTCAGGACGTTCACGTCCGGGTTCACCGCCCGGACGGCGTTGACCGACCGCTCGATGATCCCCGGGTCGGCCTTCGAGACCGAGACCCCGCTCCCGATCAGCTCCGGGGGCTCAATCGCCACGTAGTCGGGCCGGAGCGCTGCGGCGGCGGCGCTCGTCGCGTCGTTGTTCGTGCAGACGACCGTCTCGAGGTGGAGCCTCCGGGCGCTCTCGACGCAGGCGCCGATATCGGCCAGGGTGAGGCGGCGCTCGGAGTGGTTGATCAGGGTGCCGCGTGCGCCCGCCGACCGGACGGCTTCCGGGAGAATATGCCCGGTATGGGCGCCTGGGGTGATCGCGTCGATATGCTGGGCGTAGACCGGGATCGCGTAGTGGTGGCTCATCGGGTGAAGCTCGGTGAAGGCCGGCGCGATGCCGATGACGGCTCCGCTCTCTTTTGCCACGGTCTCGGCCGCAGCGGCGATCCGGTGAGCGTTGCTGCCCATGCCTTCCTGATAGGTCTTGAGATTGACCAGAACGAACGGGGAATCCATATTCATCACGTCTGCCTGATAGGTTGCTCCTCTTGATATTAACTCTGATGCTGGTGGCGGGGGCTGAGAGGACGGTGGGAAGGTGGATCGCTTGGTGACTTGCAATATTCTGAAGCAACTGAGCGCTGGATGACAGCGACTTGTGTCCAGCGGAATTTGCGAAGCGTTGGTTTAAGTGAAGACGGTAAGTTCGAAGCTTTTCAGTTGAAAACAACAGAACAGCCTGACATGAGAATGTCCCCGTATAGTGGACCGTGGGAGAATCGCCACGGGGGGTGGGGACAGGGGAGGGGGGAGACCCCCCTCCCCACCTGACGGTGGTTGAGCTCCGTTCCTTCGCACCTTCGGTGCTCACGCTCCGGTTCTAACGATCCGTCGCGCTTCGGAACGTCGCACCTCGCACCTAACGGTGCTCATGCTCCGGCCGTCCCGCCCGTCGCACTCCCCGTCAGCCCCTCCCCACATGGCGATACTAGGCAAACGCCGTTTCCACATTCCATCTTTGTTATAGCCCTAGTCGGGGAAAACTCGCATGTACATGTTTCGATCAAAGACAGAAAATATTTACATGAACAGAGTTCAAGGGGACGTATGAGACGGACCATGTATATAAGGTTTAGTCAAGGGTTCAGACCCGCGGAATCTGTTGCACCAAAGTTTCATCAGAAGGAGGAGGTATCTGCTCAAATGATGGCAGTAATCGGCTTCTTTCTTGGAAGAAATGAGATCGCTGGCCTGGTGAAGAAGTCGGATGGAAATGTATATGCACGAATTAAAGGTGAGATTGATCACACGCACCTTATGGGACAATATGAAGAAATTCGTTTAAACTGGTTGAATTTGATCGATTCTCCGGAAACAGGGTTATCCAGTTCCGAGTGCGAATGGTGTAAAGAACAGCTTGGCATGATCCGCTTAGTCGAGTAGTTTTTCACGTTCTCTGCGGATCAAAAAACTGTGTGCCTAGATTCCTCGCGGATGATTCCGGCACAAGTTCTCTTCGTAACCAGCCTCACTCCTCTATCCCCCTGACAAAATGCCCGCCGGTGATGCCGCCGAGCGCCCGCCGTTTCACCTCGTCCTTGAGCCCGGGAAGGACGCCGTGGTCTCCCCGGGCCGCGGCGTCGATGCCCGTCCGGTAGAGCCGGGTCATCTCCGCTGCGTAGCGCGGCCCCCGTCCCCGTGCGTCGATGGCGACGGCGTCGATGCCCATCGCGGCGATTTGAGGCAGGCGGTCGATGAGACAGGTCTCGACGGCGTTTGCGATGTATGTCCGCCCCTCGCCGTCGCACCGGAGCGGGAAGACGCGGTTTCTTCCGTCCTGGAGACCCAGGAACTCTTCTCCGGCGACCGCCGCCGCGAGCCTGTCCTCGGTCACCATCGCCTCGACGTTGCCCTGCACGAGCACCTCGAGTCCGGGGGCATCCCCGGCCAGGGCCGCAAGCCCGGCAAGGTCGTCGGCCGGGAGTTCGGGGGATGCCGTGCACCGCAGGAAGAGCGGCGCCAGTTCCGCGGCGGTGCGGTGATTCCAGAGGTTCAGCCCGGCGGCGCCGTAGAGCGCCATCCGGGGTTCGGCCCGCCGCACCGCGTCCGCTGCGCCCGTCCCGCTCACCATCACCCTGCGGACGCCCGCATCGTAAAGCGATGGGAGGAGGGGAGCCGCCGCGTCGAGGAAGGTGCGCCGGGTGATCGACGGCCATTTCCAGACGAGGTCCGCACCCCCCTCCCGACAGACGCCGGCGGCCTCTTCGAGGATGCCCGGAGCGGATACCTCCAGGTAGACGGTGCGTGCGCCGCCCCGGACGGCGGCCTGTGCACCCTCGAGGGTATCGGTGTAGACCGAGACCGACGGAACCCGCGGGTTCCGGTGAGAACCTGCAGGCTGTTCCAGCACGGCAACTGCCGCTTCGGCCCTCTCCCGGGCGGCACGCACCGCGTCTTCCCCGGGTCGCCGTGCAGCGAGCATGGCCTCCTCGACCCTCTCGAGGAATGCCCGCCTGACCCGGTTCAGTTCCCCGAGCGGTGCAAAGAGCCCGCCGGGGTAGCGGAGCGTCAGGTTCCGTATCGTAAACGGCGTCCCCCCGGTCTTTGTCAGCTGCTCCGCAATCTGCTCTCCGGTAATCGGCCGGCTCCGTGCAGGCTCCATCATGAGATCCGGGCGGTAGCGCACCCGGAGCGGTTCGCTCCCCTGCAGATCGATGACCGCCTCCAGGCAGGGCGTGCCGTCCTCCCAGACGGCCGTCACGTCGAGCGGGAGCGGCTGCAGGGGTCTCTTCATGATCCGCTTCGCCCGCTCCTCGAGATCCGCGCTCTTCGTCAGGAAGACCCGGGCGCCGGGATCGACGGGTGCGGGAACGGAAAGCCGCACCGTTCCGCGGCGGACGGCGGGCGTGCCGCGGACGACCGCTCCTGTGTCGCGGTCGGGGTCGTCGGTGCAGAAGGCGAGCCCGTCGCCGGAACGCGGCACGAGATCGCCCGTAAGGCGCACGGTCGCCTCCTGCCGCCGCGGGTCGTAGCCAATGGCCGTGCCGAGCGGGACGCCCCGGTTCCCGGGCCGGTCGCGGGCCATGATATCGCGGGCGCCGAGGATGTAGCCCTCCGTGAACTCCCGGTTGAACGCGAGCGCAAGGTCGCGCATATCCTCCCGCGAGGGCGACCAGTCTTCCCCGGCGGCGATCGCGTCGAGAGCGCGCCGGTAGATGGCCGTCACCGTGGCCACGTACTCCACCGAGCGCATCCTCCCCTCGATCTTGAGCGAGGCCACCGGCGAACGTGCAAGGAGGTCGAGGCGCGGGTATACCGAGAGGTCACGGGTCGAGAGCAGGTAACGGTCCGATCCGGACCTCGCCCGCAGGTCTTTCGGGCGCCCGTACTCGTCCGTCCCGGCGGCCATGAGCCGATAGGGCTTCCGGCAGGGCTGGGCGCACATCCCGCGGTTCCCGCTCCGTCCCCCGATGACCGAGGAGAGGAGGCACTGGCCCGAGTAGCAGTAGCAGAGCGCCCCGTGGGCGAAGACCTCGATGCCGATCCCCCGTGCCTCCGCATCCTCTGCGATACCCTCGATCTCGGACAGCGTGAGTTCCCGGGCGAGCACCACGCGGGAGAACCCCTCCCGTGCCGCCCGCACCACGCCTTCGCGGTTGTGGATCGTCATCTGGGTCGAGGCGTGGAGTATGAGGTCCGGGACGACCTCCCGGGCAAGCGCCGCCACACCGATATCCTGCACCAGAACGGCATCGACCCCGAGCTCGTAGAGCCGGAGGAGGTAGCGGGCGACGTCGGGGAGTTCGGCGTCCCGGACGAGGACGTTTACGGTGACGTAAACCCTGACTCCATGGAGGTGCGCGTAACCGACGGCGGATTCGAGTTCCTCGTCGGAGAAGTTCGCCGCGTAGTGCCTGGCCCCGAACCGTCGCCCGGCAAGGTAGACGGCATCGGCGCCGGCGGCAACCGCTGCGGCCAGGGCCTCCGGCGACCCGGCCGGCGCAAGCAGTTCCGGCGACCCGGACGTCTTATGGTGATCGTGCGGCATCTGCTTCGTACCGTTCGCTCTGGCGGCCTATATACCCACCCCGGGTGAAGCGGGTATCCTTTTTGCACAGGAGAACGATCTGGAGAGGGGCTTGTGTATGGATTGTATAGGGGTTATCGGCTACGGACACATGGGCAGCATGCTGGTGGATGGGTTTCTCTCGTCCGGCGTGCTCGGCGTCGATGAGGTCGTGGTAACGTCCAGGAGGCAGGAGAGCCGGGATGCATGCGCCGCAGCATGGCCGGGCATCGGCATCGCCGCAACAAACAGTGAACTCGCACGACAGTGCCGCACGATCATCCTCGCCGTCAGGCCGCAGGAGGTGAAAGACGTCCTCCATGAGATTTTTCCGGCAATGGACGGCGACGAGCATATCGTCTCGCTTGCCGCAGGCGTCGGCCTCACGGAGCTTGAGGGGCTGTTTTCAGGTTCGGTCACCCGGGCCATTCCCACGATCACCTCAACGATCGGACAGGGGACGACGCTCGTCTGCCACGGGCGGCAGGTGGGCATGCACGACGCTCTCCGGATTGAGGGACTCTTCTCGTCCATCGGGAACGTGATGCTTGTCGGGGAGGAAGAACTCCCGGCGGCCACCATACTCTCGAGCTGCGGGCCGGGGCTGCTCGCCGCAGTCATCGAGGAACTGGCGGGCGCGGCTGCCCATGCGAGCAGTCTTTCGGGGGATCGGGCGCTTGAACTCGCAACGGAGACGGCTGCGGCTACGGCCGCCTACCTCCGGGAGACCGGCGAGACCCCCGGCGACCTGGTCGGGCGGGTCGCGACCGGCGGCGGCGTCACGGAGGTTGGGGTGAAAGGGATCCGGGAACGGCTGCCGGAAGTCTTCGACGAGGCGGTCGCCGCCATGCTGGAGCGCTACGGTGCGGTGGGGAAGTGACGGCGGGCCGGGCCCGCTCCCGATCTCCTGAAGACCGCAGGCAGACTTTTAAGTGATAGGGCGGGAATACATCCGGTAAGTATGAAGATCGTCGTCTCTGTGGAGAATGCCGCCGCTATCAACGAAGTGGCGGAGTACAACCCGACGTTCATCGAGATCAGGCTCGATCGGATGGAGGGGGATCTGCAGGATCAGGTTCGTGCCATCCGGGAGAAGACCGATATCCCGCTGATTGCCACGCTCAGGAGCAGGGACGAGGGAGGCCGGTTTGTCGGCGATGCGGATCTCTGGGCCCGGATCGTCGGGCCGATAGCACGATACGTCGATATCGTGGACGTGGAAGCACGGTACCGGGATCACGCGCCGTTCATCAAGAGCCAGGGAGTCCAGATTCTTGCATCGCTCCACACGAACGAGATGCCCACCGTGCCCGAGCTCGGGAGGATCGACGAGATGCTCCGGTCATACGGCGATATCCCGAAGATCGTCGTGCGGCCTAAAACCCGGGAAGACCTCTTCGAACTCGTCCTCTTCACCCACCAGGCCCAGAAACCGATCTGCACGAGCATCATGGGCGCCGAGTTCCGCTACGCCCGCGCAATCCTGCCCCTCTTCGGGTCGGAGTTCACGTTCAGCCATGCCGGCGCCCCGACGGCCGAAGGGCAGTACCACATACGGGAGATGCGGCAACTTGCGGATCTGTTGAAGTGAAGGGGGAGACGGGGCGGCACGGGCTGGGGTGGGCTTTTGGAAGGCGATGGCCTTCTTGAAACCCAGGTGTGCCGCGGTTCTAAGTGTCGCAAATAGGGGCAGGTAGTTTGCGAAGAAAGAACCGTTTGTTCGATGTCGCTCACACCTGACGGTGCCTGTGCCTCTCTTCGGACAGTGTAACGAGAAAAACCCGGTGCAGTGGACCGTGGGAATATCGCCATAGGGGGAGGGGTTGCAGGGGAGGGGGGATGCTCCCCCCTCCCCTGTCCCCACCCCCCTGCGTGGCGATATCCAGTGGAAATCCGTGGACGGGTATTTAGTGAGTCCCAATGCAGATCTGAAACTTGAGAACCGCCAGGTTTTCGTTGAACGGCCAGCGGAACGGCAGGAGTAGGAACATAGTGGACGCAGGCCGGGGATCCTGGAATCCCCTCCCTTTACTCCCCGCTCGAAGACCTCTGGTCTTCTCGAACTCCTTCCCCTGCGGGGAAGTCGTCCTTCGCACCTTAACGGTTCTCACGCTCCTGCCCTACGGGCAGTCGCGCCCTTCAGCCCATCGCGCCAAATCCCCGATACTTCCCCTGCTCGAGCATCGCGTCTAGGATAACCATCGCGAGCATGCACTCCGCAACCGGGACGACCCGCGGCGCGATGCAGGGGTCGTGCCGCCCTTCGACCGTTATCTCCCGCTCCTTCCCGGCGATATCGACGGTCCGTTGCGCCTTGCGGATCGAGGGCGTCGGCTTGACGGCAAGCCGGACGACGATATCCTGCCCGGTGCTGATTCCGCCAAGAACGCCGCCCGCATGGTTGCTCGAAAACCCTTCTGCGGTGATCGGATCGTTCATCTCGCTCCCGAAGAACCTCGCGGCGCCGAACCCCTCGCCAAGCTCGACACCCTTCACCGCACCGATGCCCATCATCGCCCCGGCGATGGCGGCGTCGAGCTTTCCGAATACCGGGTCGCCGAGCCCCGCCGGGCACCCGGAGGCCGTCACCTCAACGATGCCGCCCACGGAGTCGCCCGCATCCCGGGCGGCACGGATCTCCGCTTCCATCGTTTCCGGATCCGTCGCGGCGTGCACCTCGACGACCCTCCCCCGGACCGTGATGCCGCTGGGTTCGAGGCAGCGAATCGCCACCGCTCCCGCCGCGACCCGCGCAAGGGTCTCCCGGCCCGAACTCCTCCCGCCGCCGCGGTGGTCACGAAGCCCGTACTTCGCCTGCCAGGTGTAGTCCGCGTGCCCCGGCCGGAAGACGTCCCGGAGTGCGTCATAGTCCTCCGACCGGACATCCCGGTTCCTGACGAGGAGCGCGATCGGAGCGCCGGTCGTCTTTCCCTCAAAAATTCCCGAGAGGATCTCCACCCTGTCCGCCTCCTGCCGCCCGGACGCAAGCGGGCTCTTCCCCGGCCGCCTGCGGTCGAGGTAGGGCTGGATATCCGCCTCCGCGAGGGGGACATTGGGCGGGCAGCCGTCGACGACCGCACCCACCGCCAACCCGTGGCTCTCGCCGAACGTCGTGCACCTGAAATTTCTTCCGAACGTGTTCATGCAAGCATCTCCCGAACCAGTTCCGGCGTGACCGCAAGTCCGGTTATCAGCCGGAACTGCTCCGTCGCCTGGTGGACGAACATCTCCGTGCCGGGTATCGTCTCGCACCCGGCCTCTCTCGCCGCCCGGATGAGCGGCGTCTCCGGTGGCGTGTAGACGAGGTCAAATACGGTCGTCCCACGCTCGAGGTCGTCCGCGGCAAGCAGGCTCCGGGTGTCGGGCTCCATCCCGACCGGGGTTGCGTGTACCACTACATCGGCGTCGCCCCCTTTGAACTCTTCGAGACCGCCCCACCGACAGTCGAACCGCTCTGCAAGCCCCCGCGCTGCACCCGGAGCCCGGGCAAGCACCGTGACGTCCATATCAAGCGTTCTGAGCGCGTAGACCGCCGCGGCCGCCGCGCCCCCGGCGCCGAGCACCGCCGCCCGGCCGCCCCGCCGGTGGGCGAGCGGGATCTGTACCCCCAGCCAGTCGGTGTTGTGGCCGTACATCCTCCCGCCACACCGGACAATGGTGTTCACCGCCCCGATCGCTGTCGCGTGCTCGTCGATCTCATCGAGATGGCGCATCACGTCGGTCTTGAACGGGATGGTTACGGATAAGCCCTTCAGGGGGAGGAGGGTCGCGAGGCGGACGATGGTTCCCGCATCCGGCCACTCGAAGCGCGTGTAGTGATAGTTCATCCCGAAGTGTTGAAAGAGCCGGTTGTAGAGGAGCGGGCTCCTGCTGTGGGCGCAGGGGTTGCCGGCGATGGCGCATACCATAAGGCCCGGGTTCCGGTCGATCATAGCCCCGAGGCCCGAAAGGCCGAACCGTTCAAGGAGGGCGTCGCGCTCAGGCCTTCGCGTCTTCGCGTCTTCGCGTGCGGTCACATTCCCATACCCTTGCTCCCGGACGATCATATCCGCGACCTCCCCGGGCGTGCGCCTCCCGGTATCGATGCAGGCGTCGGCCGCGCCGAGGTAGGCCTCCTTTCTCCGGAGAAGGAGCGTGCGCACCTCCTCTTCGGGGGCCAGATCGGTCAGCCCCGGCCGGTCGCTCCCGGCGATCCGCTCAACGATGACCCCGGGCGGGGCGGTCAGGAGGAAGACCCTGCCGTGCCGCCGGAGGTCGGCGACGTTTGCCGGGTCGCATACCGCCCCGCCGCCGGTGCCGATCACGCCCTCCGCCGTCCGGAGCGCCGCGACGACCTCCCGCTCGAGGGCGCGGAAGTGCGCTTCCCCGTGCTGCCGGAAGATCTCCGGGATCGGCATCCCGGCCCGGCGCTCGATCATCGCATCGGTGTCGTAGAACGGCAGCCCGAGGCGATCCGCGAGGATCAGTCCGACCGATGTCTTCCCGGTCCCCCGGAAGCCGGTAAGGACGACCTTCACAGCAGCCCCTCCCCGTAGAGCGCCTCCCAGAACCCGGGGAACGACTTCTCCACGCATTCGGGGTCACGGATCGCCATCCCCCCGACCGCGAGCCCGAGCACGGCAAACGCCATCGCCGTCCGGTGGTCGTCGTGCGGGTCGACGGCCACCCCGTGGAGGGGCGCGGGCGTGATCGTGAGGGAATCCTCCGTGACCTCGACCCCCGCACCCATCCGCCGGAGGGTGTCCGCCGTCACCCCGACGCGGTCGCTCTCCTTGTACTGCAGGTGCGCCGTCCCGGTGATCGTCGTTGGCGACCCTGCCGTCGCCGCCACCGCCGCGAGCGTCTGGACGGTGTCGGGGGACGAGGACATATCGATCTCGATGCCTTTGAGATCGCCCGTCCGCTCCACCGTCACTGCGTCGGTGCCGGCGGCGACGCTGCACCCCATCGCCTCGAGGGCGTCGAGGAACCGGCGGTCGCCCTGGACGGAAGTCGGGTTCAGGCCCGTGACCGCGACCCTCCCGCCGCAGACGGCCGCGACCGCGAAGAGATAGGAGGCCGAGGAGTAGTCGCCCTCGACCCGGTAATCCCTCCCCCGGTAGGCTCTACCGCTCTCCACCCGGAACCGGTCGTAGCCCTGCCGCTCGATATGCGCACCGAACCGGAGCATCACGTCCGCGGTCACGTCGAGATACGACCGCGAGGCCGGGGTCGCCGGGAGCGTGAGTTCCACGTCCTCCTCTGCGTAGGGCGCCGCCATCAGGATGGACGAGACGAACTGGCTGCTGATGCTTCCGTCGATCGTCGCCCTCCCGCCCCGGAGTCTCCCGGAGATGCGGATGGGCGGGTAGCCGGGCTGACCGGTGAACGCGACGTCACCCCCGAGGGCCCGGAGCGCCCCCGCAAGGGGGCCGACCGGCCGCTCGAGCATCCGTGGGCTCCCCGTCAGCACCACCGGGTGCTGCGAGAGGAGCGCCGCCGAGGTGAGGAGCCGCAGCGTCGTCCCGGAGTTCCCGCAGTCGATGGTGACCTCTCCCGCCGCCGGGAAGGTGCCGCTGCAGCCGGCGACGGCGATCTCCCCCGGCAGCCACTCGAGCGGCACCCCGAGGGCTTCGAGCCCCCGGGCGGTCAGTTCTGTATCGGCCGCCCGGAGCGGCCGTGCGATTCGCGTTCTTCCCAAGGCGAGCGCTCCCGCGATCAGCGCCCGGTGGGTGTAACTCTTGGAGGGCGGCGCCGGAAACGCCGCGTCGACCGGGCCGGTCTGCGAGACGCGGACGATCATATCGGCACCTCCATGCGGGCGTAGCACCCGAGTTCCCTGACGGTGGTCATGCTCTTGAGTTCCTCCTTTGCTTCCCGCCATCCTTCGGCGATCTCCATGTCGATGAAGAACAGATACTTCCCCATGCCCCGGCGGGACGGCCGCGACTCGATCCGGGTCAGGTTGATCCCGCGCCGGGCGAAGACCGCGAGGATATCGGCAAGGAGCCCGACCCGGTCGAGTTCGGGGTCTACGAGGAGGCTGCACTTCGTGGCTCCCGCGATCTCACGGGGGAGAGCAGATATCTCGACGAACCGGGTGGTGTTGTCCCTGCTGTTCTGGACATCCCGGACGGCAATCGGGAGACCGTAGATCCGTGCCGCCGTCTCCGAGACGACCGCGCCGGCGCGGCTCTCTCTCTGCATCGCCATCGCGCTCGCCGCATTGCTGCTCGTGTGCACGACCTCCACCCCGAGTCCGTCGAGGAGGACGGAGCACTGCTCGTGCGTCTGCGGGTGGGCGTAGATGACCGGGAGGCGTGCGGGGTCTCCCCTGGCCGCGAGGTGGTGCCGGACGGGCATGTAAGCCTCTCCGGTGATCGAGACATCGAACTCCATCAGCCCCTGGAGGGTCTCCCCCACGCCGCCGGCCTCCGAGTTCTCGATCGGGACGAGCCCTTTCGCTCCGCCGGACGCCACGCGTTTGATGATGGCGCGGATCGTCGGCAGGAGTTCGATATCGTCACCGTAGAGCCTGGCCGCGAGTTCGTGGCTGACCGTCCCGGCCGGTCCGAGCGTTGCGACGGTCATCGGCTCACCACGTGGCTGATGAGGTCGTCGGTCTCTTCCGTCGCGGCCCGGAGGTACGAGGCATAATGGCCGGCGTTCGCGGTAAAGAAGTCCCGGAACCGTTCGGCGTCCCCGGACTCGACGATCTCGCGGAGCGTCCGGACAGCCTCCTCGAACTGTGCAAGCACTTCCGGGACGGCCGGGTTCATCTGCAGCATGTCGCCGTAGAGCCCCGCATCCTGGGCGAGGAGCCGTCCGACGAGCCCCATCTCGATCCGGTAGACGGGGCTCGTGAACCGGAGGGTCTCCGCGACGTCGGCGCCGGTCCGGCGGATGGCCTCCGCCTTCGCGAGCGTCCCGAAGTGGGTGAGCCCCTGGATCACCGCCATCATCCGGTCGTGGTCTTCCGGTGTCGAGAGGGTGATCGCCGCCCCCTGGTCGCGGAAGACGGATAAGAGTCCTTCAAGGGTCTCCGGGCTGCACCTGGCCGGGGTCGCGACGATCGTCTGGCCCCGGAGCGACGCGGCACCCGGCCCGAACATCGGGTGGAGCCCGATCACCTCCGCACGGGAGGCGAGCATCGCCCTGACCGGTTCGACCTTGAGGGAGGTGAGGTCGCAGAAGACCTGCTCCTCCGAGAGGAGCGGCGCGACCTCGCGGATCACCCCGACGGTGGCGCGGATGGGAACCGAGACCATGACGAGATCTGCCGTCTCCGCGACGGCGCGGTTCGTGAGGGAGGTCGCAGTCCCCGAGACAATCGTCTCCCAGCCGGCGGCCTGAAAGACCCCGGCAAAGAACCGCCCCATCTGTCCCGTGCCGCCGATGATGCCTGCAAGCATTCCCGTCACTTCTCCAGGATCGTCTCTTTGACGGCGACGCCGAAGTGCCGGCCGCCCTCCGCGACGCTGCCGAGCACCCTGTCGCCGACCGTGAGGGCGGCGACCGATACGGCCGTCCCGTCCTCCCGGACGAGCCGGATCGTCTCGGCGTTCTGGAGAACCAGGCTCACTGTCGCGTCGCCGGCCTTCGCCTCGACGAGGAGGAGCGGGCGGCGCTCGATCTTCACCCTGCCGACGACCGCGTCGTGGGTCGGGCCGGTATGCTCCGCGACGAGCACCCTGTCACCCACCGCGAGGTCGGCGAGGTACGCGGTCTTCCCGCCGGGGAGGAGGATGTAGGCGTGCACCGCCCCGGCGTTCACCCGGAACGGGCGCGGCGCCACGTAAGGGTTCTCCAGGGTCTCGGGATGGACCATCAGGAACGCCGAGGAGGTGTTGCCGACGAGCATCCCTTCTCCGTCGGCGAGGATCGAGCAGGTGTCGACGCAGACCCTATCGCCCATCCCGACGGGGACAATCCGGGTCACCTCGAACGGGACGAGAGGAACAGACGCGCCGGCGCCGGCAATCGTCTTCGCGACCCGCCGGACCTCCGCCGGATCGTCGGTCGCAAGAAGGATGCCCGCCGTCCCGCGTTCGAGGACGGTCAGGGCGACCTTCGCCTCGTCGGCGTTCCCGACCGCGGCGACGATCCGGTCGGACTGCGCGACGAGGTTCTCGAGCGGGATGACCGTCCAGTCTCCTGTCCGGACGATGACAAGACCCTCGCGGGAGAGCCGGAGCGCCTCCTCTTCGGATTCCTTGTCGACGATCTCGATCTCGAAGACGTCTTTTCCGGGGACGAGATCGCCGTTCTCCGCGATCGCCGTCACCCGGCCGAGTTTTCGCACGCGCTCTGCGTCCTCGACAACCAGGGCGTCTGCTCCGCTCTCGATCGCGGTCGTCGCGAGATCCTTCCTCCACGGCCGGAGATCGACCCAGAAGAGTTTCATCGCTCAGTCTCCAGGGCTTCGGCCGGACTTGCTCTCCCATGCACGACCCGTGATATCGCAGCGATGAACCGGGCAGGGTCGTCGCGCTGGAAAGCGTTCCTGCCCATACAGACGCCTGCCGCCCCCGCATCGATCGCGTCGCGGATGGTCGTGAGCGTCTCCATATCCCCGCCCTTCTCGCCGCCGGCGATCATCACCGGCACCGAGCAGGCGGCAGTGATCCGGCGGAACGTCTCGGGATCCCCGGTGTAGTTCGTCTTGATCAGGTCGGCCCCGAGCTCTTCCGCCACCCGGACGCAGTGCCCGATCGACTGCGGCGAGGTGGGATCGATCCCCTTGCCGCGGGGGTAGATCATGATCAGGAGCGGTATCCCCCAGCGGTTGCAGTCCCGCACCACCTCGCCCGCCGATTCGAGCATCCGTGACTCGTTGGGCGCGCCGAGGTTGATGTGGATCGAGACCGCGTCGGCACCGAGCGCGACCGCCTCCTCCACGGTGCAGACGATTACCTTATCATTGGGATCGGGGTTCATCGATGTGCTCGCGGAGAGGTGCACGATAAGCCCGATATCCTTTCCGTGCTTCCGGTGCCCTCCCTTCACCATGCCCTTGTGGAGGACGATCGCATTTGCCCCGCCCTCGCTCACCGCGTTGACCGTCTCTGTCATGTTGCAGAGCCCTTCGATCTGGCCCATCGTGAACCCGTGATCCATGGGAATGACCACGGCGCGGCCGGTGTTCCTGTCCATTATCCGCTCAAGGCGGATCTCTTTTCCTATCATATCCATCACGTCCGGAGAATCTCAACCGCTTCTTCTGCCGACCGCCCTTCATGAATGATCAGTGCTGCAGCACGGATAAGACGATCGGGCGCCGGGTGCTGGAAGGCGTTCCTCCCGATCGATATCCCGGCGGCACCCCCCTCCATCGCACCCTCGACCAGATCGAGGATCGCCCGATCATCGGTCTTCGAGCCGCCCGCGACCACGACCGGCACCGGGCATCCTCTCGTTACTTCGCGGAACGAGTCCGCATCCCCGGTGTAGACGGTCTTCACGATATCGGCGCCGAGCTCCGCCGCCACCCGTGCGGAGAGTTTGACGCACTCAAGGTCGTGCTCGTCCGCGACCTTCCTGCCCCGCGGGTACATCATCGCGAGGAGCGGCATCCCCCACTCCATGCACGTGACCGCAACCCGCCCGAGGTCCTCGAGCATCTGTGCCTCGGAGTCGGCGCCGACGTTGATGTGCACCGAGACGCCGTCGGCGCCCATCTTCAGGGCGTTCGTGACGGTGTTGACGAGCACCTTGTCGTTCGGGTCCGGGCCGATGCTGGTGCTCGCCGAGAGATGCATGATGAGGCCGACGTCCCGCCCGTGCCCCCTATGGCCGTGCAGCGCAAGCCCAACGTGGCCGATGACCGCGTTCGCTCCGCCCTCGGCGACGAGGTCGATGGTTCTCCCTACGTCGACCAGCCCGGGGATAGGGCCGAGCGTCACCCCGTGGTCGAGCGGCACGATGATGGTCCTGCCGGTGTTCCGATCCATGATACGTTCCAGACGAATCTCTTTTCCTCTCATAACCATAGTCCTCCCCGGATTTTGATGATGCAGTCTTTCCGGGAGTAATTAAAACTGGATAAACCAGGTAAAATAGCGATAAAACGCTGCCGCTCCGGAGTTACGGATATCGGCTGTCAAAAACTGGCAAATCGCTTCTGTACACGCGGCGGTTACTTCGTTAACCGAGGTAAAAACGGTCACCGGCGAAAAAACATCCACCACGCATTGGCAATACCGTTATGCGTTCTTGTATAAAAACATGCCGGATTTGCACACGGGAGGAGAATCCGGGGCAGGAGATGGCCCGGCGGAAAAAATATGGCGGTTTGCCTTATTTCCGGCTCTTCTTGAACGATATGACGTCGCCGACGGTCATGGTCACCCGACCGGGTCCGCCCGTGGAGGTGCTGTCTTCGGCCGAGTCGATCAGCCTGATATTGAGTGCTTTCTCGAGTTTCTTCCGGACATCGTCTTCGGGGATGAGGTCGCCCTTCTCGATCTTCTTGACCAGGATCTCACGCTCTTTGATCGCATGTGCGAGGTCGAGCGTGGACCACTCCTTCTCTTCCCGGGCGGCGCGGATGCGGTCGGCGTAATCGTCGACGAGTTCTCCTTCCATCAGGTCAAAGACGTCCCGGGGCCTCCTCCTGGAGCCCTGTGGGGCTGCGACTCCCGGCTTCTTCTGCGGGGCACCTCTTCGTCGCGATTGCTGGACTTCTGTACCGTGTTTCGCACATCGAACGCAGACGCAGAGTTCTGCACCCTCGATCTGGATGGTTTTCGACGGTCCCACTATAGGAGCGCCGCATAGTTCGCACTGCATAAGTCTCGCAAACAACTTTATATTCATTTTAACCTATATAATTAATCGAGGAGACCTATGGGAGATATCGCTCGGCAGGCACCAGACAAGGATACCGGTGAAGACATCTACCAGTACCTCCTGGAACGGATTACGAACCTCGAAAACCGAAACCTGGAGCTACGCGAGCAGTTCCGCCAGATGGAGTCCGAGAAACGATACGTTGAGACCCAGAAGATCCGCTACGAACGGGAACTCCGAAAACTCAAGAGCGAGATCGAACAGCTGAGAAGCCCTCCTCTCGTGATCGGAACCGTTACCGACGTTATCGACAACAGCCGGGTGATCGTGCGAAGCAGTGCAGGACCGCGATTCCTGGTCCGTACGTCCCAGCTTATCGACCCCGATCTCCTCAAACCGGGTGTGCGGTGTACGCTCAACCAGCAGTCCCTCGCGATCGTGGATGTGCTCCCCACGAGCTACGACGCGCAGATCTACGGTATGGAGCTGGTGGAGTCCCCGGAGGAGACCTACGAGAACATCGGCGGCCTTGAACCGCAGATCGAGGAGATCCGGGAAGCCGTCGAGCTCCCCCTGACAAAACCGCAGCTCTTCGAGAAGGTCGGCATCTCCCCGCCGAAGGGCGTTCTCCTCTACGGCCCGCCCGGCACGGGGAAGACCCTCCTCGCGCGGGCGGTGGCCCACCAGACGAACGCGCATTTCCTCCGCGTGGTCGGTTCGGAGCTGGTGCAGAAGTACATCGGCGAGGGCGCCCGCCTGGTCCGGGAGCTCTTCGACCTCGCGAAGCAGAGGGCGCCGTCGATCATCTTCATCGACGAGATCGACGCAATCGGCGCGCACCGGAACGACTCGACCACCTCCGGCGACCGCGAGGTCCAGCGGACGCTGATGCAGCTCCTGGCGGAGATGGACGGGTTCGACAACCGCGGGGACGTCAAGATCGTCGCGGCGACCAACCGGATCGATATCCTCGATCGTGCCCTCCTCCGCCCGGGCCGGTTCGATCGGATGATTGAGATCCCGCTCCCCGACCACCAGGGGAGGCTTGCGATCTTAAAGATCCACACCCAGTACATGAACATCGGCGAAGACGTCAACCTCTCGGAGGTCTCGCGGCTCACGGAAGGCAAGAACGGTGCCGACCTCCGGGCGATATGCATGGAGGCGGGGATGTTCGCCATCAGGATGGAGCGCGATGCGGTCAACAGCGAAGATTTCATGAAGGCGATCGACAAACTCGCGCTTGACTTCGATCGCCACCACTTCCACACCACCTTCGGCGAGATGTTCGCCTGAAGGACACCTTTTTTTTGTTGTTAAACCTCAGCCGAATGCTCTGTCGTGAACATCTCCCCCAGTCCCGACAGGCGTTCCGGGGCAAGATCGGTCTTTAGAAGGCCGAAGATCAGACGATCGTGATATTCGCCCCCGGCATGCCAGTACTGCCTCTGGATACCCTCCAGGACAAAACCGCAACTCTCCATCACCCGCTGTGATGTCGTATTGCCGGCAACGGTGTCGCCGTTCAGCCGGTAACCGTCGAGCACGGTGAACGCGAAGTAGACCAGAAAGGTGCAGGCCCGGGTGCCGTAGCCTCTTTTCCAGCACGCGTCGTCGAGCTGGTAGCCGATCAGAAACGATCCGGGGCTGAAATCGATCGGAAACAGTGCACACTGCCCGACGAAGTCCCCGGTATCCTCCAGTCTTACCGTGAAGACATGGTGATCCGGCATCCTTCCCGCCCGGAACGCCGTCCGCATCTCCTCGATCAGGGGGAGGAAATAGGATCGCGTGGCCTCATCCGTATTCGGCCCGAAAAACAGCCACCTGCAGACCGACTCCTTCGCGAGCATCCGGGATATAGCGGGAAGGTCGTGCTCGGTGCAGTAGGAGAACCTCAGACCGCCGCCGATCCAGGCGTGTTGCATATACCAGGGTTCGACCTTCCCGCATATAAGAAAGAGAGTACTGAGATAAGGAAAAAACTGCCCCGGCAGACGTGCGCGTACACCCGCCTACTCTGCCGGGTACTCCTCTTCGGCGCACCAGATCTCGAGCACCGTATCCTCAGGGTCTGTCCGGTCGGCATACGCCTCCGGCGTCGTGCCCTCGTCCATCCATATGGTGTCGACCATGTGGTCGCCCACGATCCGGTAGAGACAGCGGTACCTCCACGGTTCGGCAGGCATCACGTCCCGCTCGTAGATCTGCCGGGCAAGCCCGGACGAGCAGAATATACCGTCTCCGGGCTCGAAGAGAACCTCATCGACGTAGCGCTGGATATACCACCGGAGTTCGGAGACGAGGGCGAGCGCACTCCCGAGCGACGCCGTTCTGATCCGTATGCCGTACGCGAGCCGGTCAGGCTGATAAAAACGGAGAACGCCTCTGCTGGTCTCGGACTTGAGCAGGGTGTCGTAGAGGTCAACCCCCTCCGACTGAATGAGGAGGACGTTCATTGCATAGTTGTGGGCGCGTGAGGTCGATAAGGTTTCCTTCAAGGTTGCACCGGGGCTTTGTCGGTGGGAATGCGGATGAGACGCCGCATCCCGGGACAATCTCACTACAGTGCCGTCAAGTTTCCGAACATTCGCACATGTGAAGTATGATGCACGGATTTCCGGTGGATATCGCCATTGGGGAGTGCGACTGGCTGGAGGGCAGGAACATGAGCACCGTTAGGAACGACGTTCCATAGGAACGGAGTTCGAGCACCGGAGGTGCGAGGTGCGAGGGGCTGACGGGGAGTGCGATGTTCCGACAGGAACGGAGCTCGATCACCGTCAGGTGGGGAGGGGGGTCTCCCCCCTCAAAACTCTTCGAGTTTCTCATGCTCGCTGCGCTCGCACTCCCCTTTGTCCCCACCCCCCGAGGCGATATTCCCACGGTCCAGTGTACCGAGATTTTCCGTCGTTTCGGTCATTTAATTCGCGAAAAACCCGGAAGAGGTCCAAGCGTGCTGACGGTTCACCCGTGCATATGCGAGCGCCCAGGAAATCCTCGAACCCCTCGGCATCAGGATTTCAGGATGCTCCCTTTCATACTCCGGCAGCAGGTTGCAAACAAAAAAGATTGGCAGGGGAAGAGCGGTTCCCATCAGAGATACATGCGGCTGTCCGGCGCCGCCGTCTCGCGCTTCACCTTCTTTATTGCCGCGAGGAAGTCTTCGCGCTCGACGGCATCGGCATCCCGCCGGATCGCCATCATCCCGGCCTCGCGGCAGATCGCCTGCAGCTCGGCGCCGGTGGTGTCTCCGGCGAGCTCCGCAAGTGAGGGGAGGTCAACGCTCCCGGCAAGCGACATCTTCGCGGTGTGGATCTTTAAGATCTCGAGGCGTGCTCCGGCATCGGGCAGCGGAACCTCGATGATCCGGTCGAACCGGCCGGGGCGGAGGAGGGCCGGGTCAAGCATATCGATCCGGTTCGTCGCCGCCATGATCCGAATATTGCCGCGGTTCCCGAACCCGTCCATCTCGGCCAGGAGCTGCATCAGCGTCCGCTGGACCTCGGCGCTCCCGGAGGTCCCGTCGTTCGTTCGCATGCTCCCGATCGCGTCGATCTCGTCGATGAAGACGATCGCCGGGGCGCGCTCCCGGGCGAGGATAAAGAGCTCGCGCACGAGCTGCGCCCCTTCCCCGATGTACTTGTGGACGAGTTCGCTCCCGGACATCCTGATGAACCGTGCCTGGGACTGGCGGGCAACCGCCTTTGCAATCAGGGTCTTTCCCGTGCCGGGCGGGCCGTAGAGGAGGATGCCCTTCGGGGGCTCGACGCCCACGCGCTCGTAGATCTCGGGCTTCGTGAGCGGGTACTCGACCGCTTCCCGGACCTCCTCGATCTCCTCCTTCAGGCCGCCGACCTGCTCGAACGTCACGCTCGGCTGCTCGTCGAGTTCCATGACCCTGACTCTCGCGTCGAAGATGTTGCCGATCGTCTTGACGATGGAGAGGGTGTTGTTCACCGCCACCTTCATCCCGGGTTTGAGGGTGCGGTGGAGTTTCTCGCTGACCGCGGTGACGTATTCCTGGTTGTTGCCCTGCTGCCGGAGATACACTTCGCCGTTCTCAAGTACATCGACCACAGCGGCAACAAACAGCGGCACCCGTTTTAACTGGGCGTTCTCTTTCCGGAGCTGCAGAAGCTCCTTTTCCAGCAACTCGTTCTTGAGTTTGTAGTCCAGGATCTGTGCCTTCAGGTCCTGGATCTGGAGAGTAAGCATGTCGTGCTCGCTGCCGGGAGTGTTGCCAATGGTTTCGTCCATGTCACTCATATAGTTGGTTCTCCAACCACATTATAATGTGGTTGGAGTGATCATGCAAGGCAGAAGCATATCCAGGGGTATCGGAACCGGAGAACTCCTCGTTTCATCCGAACCCATATCGTTCCTCTCGGGTGTCGACCCCGAGACCGGCATCGTCGTCGAGCACGGGCACCCGCTCGAGGGGCAATCCATCGCCGGACGGGTGCTGGCCTTCCCCTACGGGAAGGGTTCGACGGTCGGATCCTACGTGATCTACGCGCTGAAACAGAACGGGCTCGCCCCCGCCGCGATCATCAATACGGAAACCGAACCGATCATCGCGGTCGGCGCAATCATCGCGGAGATCCCCATGATCGACCGCCTCCCGCCGGAGTTCTCCGATCTCCCGCCCGGCACCACCGTGACGGTGAACGGCGATACGGGCGAGGTCTCCTGCGACGGGACTTCGTGAGGCGCCGTGGAGACCCATTACGAGATCCTGGGCGTCTCCAGTGATGCCGCGCCCGACGAGATCCGGGCGGCCTACCGGAGTCTCGCGAAACAGTACCACCCGGACATAAACCACGACCCGGATGCAGGCGAGCGGTTCATCGCGATCCAGCAGGCCTACGAGACGTTGATCGACCCCGATGCCCGGGCGCGCTACGACCTCGCTCTCCGGGGCGGCGCCACAGCAGGACCGCATGACGCATACCAGCGGTACCGTTCCGACGGGCAGACAGTCTGGGCGCGGGGATTCTCATGGAACGGGCCGGCACCGGCTTCCCGGATCGGCAGGCTCGGCGTTCTGCTTTTCCTCTTCCTCGGAGGGGTCCTGATCGTCTTCATGCTCGTCCTGTCACTCCTCGTTCGTGCCGTCTTTGGCGGCAAACGGCAGCAGGATTCCTGAAACCCTTTTTTTATCGGACGATTCCCTCTCCCGGAACCAACCGGCACCGCGACACGGAGAATAGGAAAAGATCCCCCCCGGCCCGGTCGGATCACGGGAAACCTTATCTGGTGAAACCTCCTTCGTGCCGGGTGATTATCGCGAGGTGAACGTGATGCCCATGGAGAAAGTGAAACGATACCGGTGCAAGTACTGCAACTACATCTACTCCCCGATGCGGGGTGAGCCGCACCGCGGCATCCCGGCGGGTACCGCGTTTGAAGACGTGCCGGAGGACTACGTATGCCCTGTCTGCGGTGCGACCGGAAAGGGACAGATCGGGAAGTGGGGGTTCGAGCTCTGGGAGCCGACCAAGTACGTCTGCAAGATCTGCGGCTACGTCTACGACAAAAAGCGCGGCGAGCCCCTCCGCGGCTATCCGAAGGGCACCGCATTCGAGGATTTGCCGGAGGACTACGTATGCCCGGTCTGCGGGATGGATCCGCAGATCTCGAAGTTCCACGGTCCGGTCGGCAAATCGCAGTTCGAACCCATCCTGGACGTCTAAAGGGGTAGGGGCGCTTCCGCCTCTCTCCCGGAACCGTGCCGGCCGGCATCCCGCGGGCTGAGGGGGGATCCAGTGATTCGGCACGATACCGGATTTTTACGGCAGCACTCTTTTATGAATCCCGAACACCCATTATAACCTGAGTCAGTCCGTTCACTCAAGATCGGTCCTTTCAAATACTGGCCGGCGCATCAATGTTAGAAAAACACCGGCCGCCTTCTTTACGGGCAGCTGCCCACGGAGAATGCGGCGTCGAATAGTCACGTATCAAACGAGCAGCGGCAGATGATGTCGGATGGATTTCTTCGGTAATATTCTGGGTCAGGGGAAGAACGCAAACCCCTCGATACAGCAGGGGACCTCTCAGTTCGAGGCCGGAAACTACGGCGAGGCGGTGAAGAGTTTCGAGAAAGCGCTCAAGATCGAGCCTGAAAATGGCTTTTCCCGGCTGTATATGGGGCGGGCGCTTGCCTGTCTCGGCAGGGACGGCGAAGCCGCGGAGTGGCTGAAGAAAGCCCTCGAGTCGGCTCCCGGCGATGCCGGGACGCTGCGGGTGCTGGGACATGTCCTCGCCAGAACCGGTGAGTACAAGGAGGCGGCCGGGTGTTTCGCCCGGATCGTCGAAGAGAAACCCATGGACGCGAACGCCTCCTACTGGCACGGGGAGATGCTTGAACGGCTCGGCCGGTATGCCGACGCGGCGTCGGCCTATGCACGGGCGCTGGCAGGAGACCCGGAGAATACCGTCCTGCGGGAGAGGTGCGGGAGGATGTTCGAGCGGATCGGCGACTTCCGGGAAGCGGCGGCATGCTTTGAGAAGATCCTCAGGACAAATCCCGGCAGCACCGATCTGCTCTCTCGAATCGGGGCCGCATACCTCAACCAGGGCGATTACTCGAAAGCCGTCGGTCTCTTCGACCGGGTGCTCGATACAGAGCCGCAGAACATCGACGCGCTTTACGGAAAAGCCCGGGCGCTCGAGCACCTCGGCCTGTTCCAGGAAGCTGCCGACTGCGGCGCCGGGATCGTTGCCCTCGAACCCGAGAACATCCCTGCCTGGTATCACCGCGGCTCAATGCTTCTCCGCGCAGGAAAGCACGAAGACGCACTGGAGTGCTTCGAGAAGGTCGCTCTCGCCGACCCGGATCACGTCCCGGTTCGCTACGCCATGGGAATGGTCTACGACGCCCTCGGCCGCTACGAGCGGGCGGTCAAGAGTTTCGACCGGATCCTGAAGCACGACCAGGGTCAGGTCCAGATATGGTACGCACGCGGCATGGCGCTCTTCCGGTTCGGCCAGTACGCCGAGGCAATCCGGTCGTTCGACCGCGTGCTCGAGAGCCGGGCGACGACCGGGATGAAGTGGATCGGAGACGGCACCGACCTTGCGCTCTTCGAGCGGGACGAAGGGGGAGCCCCCCGGAGACAGAAGCCGCTGAAGTTCGATGCGTTGAACGAGCTCGTTCACAACTGCCGGGGAACTGCGCTCCTCCACCTCGGGCGGTATGCCGAGGCGCAGAAGGAGTTCGAGCATGTCCTTGATGCCGATCCCGGGAACGTCTCCGTCCTGCAGCGGAGCGGCACCGCGCTCCTCCATCTCGGCAGATACGAGGAGGCCGCACGCTGCCTGGATGCGGTCCTTGAGAAAGAGCCGCATAACGCCGTCGCCGGGTCGATGAAAGCGGACGCGCTCATGAACCTCGGCAGGCACGACGATGCGCTGGCGTGCCTTGATTCGGTGCAGGGAGCCGGCGGCGCCGAACCCCATCTTCTTTACCGGAAGGGAGCCGCCCTCCTGCACATCGGACGATATACGGAGGCGGTAGAGGCGTTCGAAGCCCTCCTCAACGTCAATCCCGCCGATGCAGCAGCGGAGAACAGCAGGGGAGAAGCGCTCGTGCACCTCGGACGGTACGAGGAGGCGCTCGCCTGCTATGACCGGGCGCTCTCGGCCGTCCCGGCCGACCGTGCCGCTCTGCTCGGCCGGAGCACGGCGCTCGAACGCCTCGGGCGGTATGAAGAGGCGCTCGAATCCATCGACCGGTTGACACAGGCCGGTCCCGGGGACACCGGGACGCTTCTTCGGAAGGCATGGATCCTCGAAGCTCTCGGCCGCTATGATGCAGCCGTCGAGTGTTACGAGGCCCTCCTTGCAGCCGATCCGAAAACCGGATACCCGGTGAATCTCGGGTTTGTTCTCGCCATGCTCGGGCGGTACGAGGAGGCCGCCGGACGGTTCGAGGAAGCCACGCGTGCCGACCCGGACAACTTCTTTGCGTGGTTCAACCGGGGCCGGGCGCTGGAGAGGATGGGGCAGTACGCGGATGCGGCCGGGTGCTACGCAAAAGTGGCCGAAGGCCGACCGGAGGACACCGGCGCCTGCTTTGCGCTCGCCGTCACCTTCGCACGGCTCGGCAGACATCAGAAGGCGATCGAGTGCTGCGACCGGGTGCTCGCCGCCGACGCCTCGAACGCCGCGGTTGCAAGGATCCGGGCGGATATGCTGGAAGCCGTCGGCAAGCACGAAGAGGCGGCGGAAGCATACGAGCAGTACCTGAAGAACTCTCCCGACGACCGCGACGCCAGGATGGCGTTCGGTATGGCGCTCGAGCGGGACGGGAAGTTCGGCGACGCGATAAAGCAGTATGCGCTGGTGCTCGAGGGCGACGAACGCGACACCGAAGCGTGGTACACCCTCGAGAGCGCGCTCGTGCACATGGGACGATACGAAGAGGCGCTCGAGTGTTCCGACAGCATCGTCGAGGCGAGCCCGGAGAGCTGGGCCGCCTGGCAGCGGCGCGGAGAGATCTTCATGTGGCTTGGCCGCTACGCCGACGCGGTGGAGTGCTTCGAGAAGGTGATCAAGGCCGATCCCGCCGACGTTCTCACCCTCAGAAGACTCGGCGAGGCCCACGAAAAGGCCGGCAGGTACGAGGATGCCCTCGCCGCCTACACGCAGGTGCTCGACCGGGAACCGACCAGCATCGAGACCCTCCATGCCCGCTCGTCGGCCCTCATCCATCTCGGGCGATACAATGAGGCGGTCAAGTCGATCGACAAGATCATCGTTCTCCAGGACGAGAACCCCGCAGCGCTCTTCATGCGGGGGACGGTGCTCGAGAAGGCGGGCAGGCACGACGACGCTCTCGCAAGCTACGAGAAAGCGCTCTCGATCGACCCGAAGAACGCGGCCGTCTGGAACGCGGCGGGGAGGCTCAAGGATGCGCTGGGACGGCACGAAGACGCCGTCAAAGCGTTCGACAAGGCCATCGATCTGGACGGGGGAGACATTCATGCCTGGCTCGCGAAGGGACTCGCTCTCGGCCACCTGGGTAAACCCGACCGGGCGACGACCTGCTTTGAGAAGGTCCTGGAGGGTGACCCCCGCCACGCCCGGGCATGGTACCTGAAAGGGAGAGCGCTCGATAAGCAGGGCAGATTTGCCGAAGCGGTGGAGTGCTTCAAAGAGGCGCTCGAGAACGGGGACGGAGGCGAAGAAGAATGAGGGGGAGACATGCGTGCGGCATCCTGCTGCTGATCGCGTGCGTCCTGGCCCTCTGTTCGGGCTGCATCGCGGGCGAAGAGGTGCGGGTGAAGTCCGGAGACACGGTGCTGGTCCACTACACCGGCACCCTCGAGAACGGAACGGTCTTCGACAGTTCCGCCGGGCGCGAACCACTCCGGTTTACCGTCGGGACCGGCAAAGTGATCCCGGGGTTCGATGAGGGTGTCGTCGGGATGCAGGTCGGGGAGGAAAAAACTCTTCATATTCCGGCCGACCGGGCATACGGACCATACCGCGAGGATCTCGTCTTCAACACGACCGAGACTGCCGGTACGGAGAACCTGACGGTCGGCGATCAGGTCGGATTACCCCTGCAGAACGGACAGGTGCTGCCCGCAAAGGTCGTCGCCGTATCGGCCGATGCAGTCACCGTCGATGCGAACCACCATCTCGCGGGCGAGGATCTTACGTTCAATGTCAGTCTGGTTGAGATTGTGTAGGGATTGCTCAACACTTTTTTGGAACTCCCTCTAGAGGATCGTCAATCATATTCTAAGCACGGATTTCCATCGGCTATCGCCACGCACTGCCCCCGCCCCTCAGGGGGCGGGGGAGGAGCGCGAAGCGCGGGTGGGGTGGGGGTCGCAGGCATAGTCTTACGGGGTAGAGACAGGGGAGGGGGGGCCCCTCCCCACCTGACGGTGGTCGAACTCCGTTCCTGCGGAACGTCGTCCTCCCCGTCAGCCCCACCCCCAGGGCGATACTCCCACTGAAGCCGTGCTTTGTGTAGTCACAAGAAATCGGCAGACTTGAAGGGCAGCAGCGCAAGCACTGGAGATGTGAGTTACGGCGGATATTACCAGAATTCGAGCACCGCCAGGTCGAGTCGATGTTCCGGGCAGAAACAGAGTATGAGACACCATCAGGCCTCGCATCGTACAATCCCCAAAACCCATCTCCGCGATGCAACCGACGACGCTTTCCGGAGAGAATTTCAGCGAGGCCAATAGTCACCCATTCTTCTCCTTCCCGGCCCCCGCCGGCGTGACGAGCACCTTATCGACCCGGTGGCCGTCCATATCGAGCACCTCGAACCGGAATCCGTTCCAGGCGAACCGGTCGCCGGCCTCCGGCGTCCGTTCGAGATACATCATCACGAACCCGCCGAGCGTCTGGTAGTAGCCGCGCCCCTCTCCGGGCAGGGTAGCCGCCACATCGAGGAGGTCGTGGAACTCGTCGACCGGGAGCATCCCGTCGAGGAGCCACGACCCGTCCGGACGAAGGACCGCCGGACCCTCTGGCGGGTGCTCGGGCGACGGGATGCCGCCGACGATCGACTCCATGATATCGTGGATGGTAACCAGCCCCTGGATACTCCCGTACTCGTCGGTGACGAGGGCGATCCGCGCCCCGGAAGTCTTGAACTCGTCGAGAACCGAGAGTGCCGGGACGCTCTCGGGCACGAAGAAGGCGGGATCGATGGCATTCGACAGGTCAGGGGATTCGCCCGCGATCATCCGCGCCCAGAGGCTGCGGACCGAGACGGTGCCGAGCAGGTTGTCGAGATGGTCGCGGTAGACCGGGAAATAGACATGCCCGGAATCCACCATCTTTTGCCAGTTCTCTTCGACGGGGTCCTCGACGTCCACGGCCACGATGTCGGGCCGCGGGGTCATCAGCACGCTGACCCGCCGGTCGGCGAGGCGGAAGATACTCTCCACCATATCCTGTTCCGCCTCCTCGAAGACGCCGGCCCGGGTGGCCTGCCCGATGAGAACCCTGACGTCCTCCTCCGTAACCTCGGGCTCCGAAGGTTTCCGAACCCTGAGCAGCATGAGGACCCCCTCGGTCGAGGCGCTCAGCAGCCGGACGAGCGGTGCAGCGATCAGCGAGAGGAGCCGTACCGGGCGCGAGACCAGCGATGCAATCCGGTCGGCGTGGGTCATGGCCACCCGTTTCGGCACCAGTTCCCCGACGACGAGCGTTAAGTAGGTGATGACGGCGACGACGGTTACGACCGCGAGCGTGCCGCTGTAAGGCGCGACCAAGGGAAATCGGGCAAACTCTTCTGCAAGAGGTCCCGCGAGCGTCGCCCCGCCGAAGGCTCCGGCCAGGATCCCGACGAGGGTGATGCCGATCTGGATGGTGGAGAGGAACTGCGTCGGATCCTGTGCAAGTTCGAGGGCGGTCGCCGCCCCGGCGTCGCCGCCCGCCGCTCTTTTCTGCAGGCGTGCCGTTCTTGCAGAGACGAGCGCGAACTCCGCCATCGAAAAGAAGCCGTTTGCGAGTATCAGGAGGACGATGATCGCAATATCGGTGGCAGGTGGCATTGTAACCCTTTTGCCAGCAGGAGCCTTAAACCTGCAGGGCTTCACGGGCGGGAGAGGAGCGTTCGTGAGAAATATTTATCGTCGCCGGGAGAGAGTCCCGCCCGGTGATACATGATGGTCGAGGTCGGCGATCAGGCCGGGGATTTCTCGATACCGGACCATAATGGGAACACGGTCAGGTTATCGGCGTTCCCGGGGAAGCGGGTTCTTCTCTCGTTCCACCCGCTGGCATGGACCCGTATCTGTGCCGGACAGATGAAGGCGCTCGAGGCGAACCGGGAGGCGTTCGAAGCCCTCGGTGCCGTTGCCCTCGGCATCAGCGTGGATTCCGTCCCGTGCAAACATGCGTGGGCCGAGAACCTCGGGATCCATAAAACCCGGCTCCTTGCAGATTTCTGGCCGCACGGTGCCGTGGCGCAGATCTACGGCGTCTTCGATAGCCAGAGAGGCTACTCCCGGCGGGCGAACATCGTCGTCGACGAGGTCGGGCGCGTCATATTCGTCGCGGAATACCCGGCGACGACGGTGCCCGACATGCAGGACGTCCTCGACGCTCTCCGGGCACAGGAGAGACATACGGAGGAGGTGTTGGAGGCGTAGCCCGGCCCCGTTCACCCCGTGCCCCGGAAGAAACTGCCGACGAGCGTGATCAGGAGAACGGCCGGAACGCCGTAGCGGATGAGCGCCATATAGACCTTCTGCTGCCACCCGCAGCCGCCGATCTCTGCATAGATCCGGGTGCGGGTCATGAACCACCCTCCGACGATGCTTATGATCAGCCCGGCCACGATGAGGCCGATCGTCCCGAATACGTAGTCGGCAAGGTCGAGGAACGGCATTCCAAGCGCTTCGAGGTTCAGGGCGGTGTAACTGAGGGCGGACGGAAGTCCGAAGAGCATGACCGCGGCGAAGACAAGAAGCGTGGCACGCTTCCGGGGGTAGCCGTAGGAGTCCATCAGCGCCGCCGTGGGAACCTCGAGCATGGAGACCGCCGAGGTGAGCGCCGCTGCAAAGAGCATCAGGAAGAAGAGCGTTCCGAGCACCATGCCGTACCGGATCTCCGTAAAGGCCGTGGGCAGGGTGATGAACGCGAGGTTCACCCCGGCTGCAGGGTCGAGACCCGCGGTGAAGACCAGGGGAAAGATCACGAGCCCGGCAAGGACTGCAATCAGCATATCGGCGGCGGCGATGATGGCGGCGTTCCGGAAGAGGGCTTCCCTTTTGAGGTAACTTCCAAAGGTGAGCAGGATGCCCATGCCCACGGAGAGCGAGAAGAAAGCCTGCCCGAAGGCCGCGATCCAGACGGCGGGGTCGGTCAGCCTCGAAAAATCAGGGGAGAGGTAGAACCCGATCCCCTCGGCCGCTCCGGGCTCCGTGAGCGAGACGGCCACGAGGAAGAGGAGGATCACGAGGAGAACCGGGATGAGATACCGGGAGGCCCGCTCGATCCCTCCCCGGACCCCCGACCGCACCGTCACATAGACCGCGAGTCCCGAGAGGAGGAAGAAGACGAGCGGGAGGTAGGAACCCGTAAACGCATCGAACTCCATCGGCTGGTTGAAGGCAAAGAAGAGCGCGTATGCGAGCACCCAGCTCGTGATCACAAGATAGTAGCCGAGGATCAGGCTGACGACCGCGACGATGACGAGACCGGCGGCGGCGAACCGCTGCCGTATCGAGCGGAAGGCGGATATGACCGATGTCCCTGTCGAGCGGCCGATGGCAAGTTCCAACACCATCAGGGGGAGGCCGAAGAGAAGGACGGCGATCAGGAACGGGATCAGAAACGCACCGCCCCCGTTGGCGCCCACGACGTAGGGGAACCGCCAGATGTTCCCGATACCTACGGCCGAGCCGATGCTTGCAAGGATGAAGCCCAGCGTTGATGACCACTCTTCTCTTTCCATATCACTCACCGCATGAGAACGGTTCCCTTTGGGTAAGGAGGAGTTCTGCCTTTATATTCATGCCCGCCGAGGGGTATCCCGACCACTGCACTTTTGTAGCGGGTGGCCCCATACGACTGCGGTCAGAAGCAGCATGAGCGTCAGTTCCCGGAAATGTCCCGGCAGGGGGGAAAGAGCGTGAACGGCCGGTACCCGTTCCTCGTCTCGATCCCCCACGGCGGCACCACCGTTCCACCCGAGCTCCGCGGTCTCGTCAACCTCACGCATAAGGAGATTGTCTTCAATAGCGACCCTTATACCCGCCGCCTCTACGGGTTCGACGATGCGGTGGAGGCGATGGTCGACTTCGACGTCTCGAGGGTCTTCGTCGACACCAACCGGGCGCCCTACGACTACCCGCCGCGGACTCAGGACGGGGTGGTCAAAGTCATCACGCAGGATGGAACCCCGGTATTCAGGAGGGGGCAGACGCCCGGCAGGGAACTGATAGGAACCCTCCTGCAGAACTACTACCACCCCTTCCACAAACGGCTGAGCGAAGCCCTCGATACCCGGCCGATCGAGATCGCTTTCGACTGCCACAGCATGCTGCCGGAATCACCGCCGGTCAGGATGGACGCCGGACGCCCCCGCCCGCTCTTCTGCCTGAGCAACCGGGGGGACCGGAACGGAAAACCGAAACGGGCGGGCGGTCTTGTGACCTGCTCCCCGGAGTGGCTCCAGGCGCTCGCCCGGTCGTTCCAGGCGGAGTTCGAGGGTGAGGGGAGGGTTGCGATGAACGATCCCTTCCGGGGCGGGTTCATCTCAGTGGCGCACTACCGGCGGCGGCGGATCCCCTGGGTCCAGGTCGAGATCAACCGCGGCCTCTACGAGACCGAAGACCGCGAGGCCGGGGAGGCGCGGCTCGCCGAACTCCGGGGGAGGATCTTCTCGGCCTTCGCCGGGTTCTGGGACGAGGTGTCGGGGTGAGGAACCTGCTCAATCAGGCCATATTCCACCGGAATTTTCCGGCCGAAGATACTATGCCGGTAGAGCCCCCACTTATATAGTGATGGATCGCCTGCACCTGATCCTCCAGCGCTACTTCGGGCATTCTGCGTTCAACCTCTACCAGCGGGAGATCATCGAAGACCTTCTTGCCGGGCGCGACGTCCTCGCGGTGCTCGCGACCGGAGGGGGAAAATCACTCTGCTACCAGGTCCCCGCGCTCGTCGGCGACGGTGTCGTGCTGGTGATATCGCCGCTCATCGCCCTGATGAAGGACCAGGTCGACGACCTGCAGGCCCGCGGGGTCGGCGCGGAAGCGCTGAACTCTTCCGGATCATATGCCGCGACGCGCCGGATCCTCTCGGAACTCAAAGAGGGGCTTATCCAGATCCTCTACGTCTCGCCGGAGAAGGCGGTCGGCGAAGATTTTATCGACCTGATGGCGTCCCTTCCGGTCACCCTGATCGCGGTCGACGAGGCGCACTGCATATCGATGTGGGGGCACCAGTTCCGCCCGGAGTACCGGTCGCTTTCGGTGCTCAAGGAACGGTTCCCCGGGGTGCCGATGGTTGCCCTGACGGCGACCGCGACCCCGGACGTCCGCGACGACATCGCGCGGCAGCTCAATCTTTCGGACCCTTCGGTCTACGTCGGGAGTTTCAACCGCGAGAACCTCCGCTACGTCGTCGTCGGAAAGGAGGAGGACGCGTACGAGCGGCTCCGGGCCTATCTGCGGGGCAGGAGAGGGGACGCCGGGATCGTCTATGTCGCAACCCGGGACGGGGCCGAGACGCTCGCGGCACGGCTCCGCGCCGGCGGGATTCCGGCACTCCCCTACCATGCAGGCATGACGGCGGCCGCCCGGAGAGAGACGCAGGACAGGTTCATCGGCGGGAAGGTTCCGGTCGTCTGCGCGACGAGCGCGTTCGGCATGGGGATCGACAAGCCGGACGTGCGGTTCGTCGTCCACTACGACATGCCCAAGACCCTCGAGGCCTACTACCAGGAGAGCGGCCGGGCCGGAAGGGACGGCAAGGAGAGCGACTGCATCCTCTACTACAGCGACGAAGATGCGCGGCGCCTCAGATCGTTCATCGACCGCGATCTTGCGTCCGAATTCCAGCGCAAGGTCGCACGCTCGAAACTCCAGAGCATGGTGGATTACTGCACCACGACGGAGTGCCGGAGAAAGGCGCTCCTCGGGTACTTCGGGGAGCGAATCGAGGAGCCCTGCAACGGCTGCGACGCCTGTGCTCCGGCAGGAAAGGCTCGTCCCCGGTCCGGGCGCAGGAAACGCGGTGCCACCCGCCCGGCATCCGGCTGAACCGGTGGGTTCCGGTGTCCCCCTTCCCCCGGGGAAACACCTATTATGCATACGGCAAAAGACTTTGCCGGGATTTGTCATGGCAAAGAAGTTAACTCGTTCGACGTCCGACCGGTGGATCGCCGGCATATGCGGCGGCATCGGAGAATACCTTGAGATCGATCCGAACGTCATCAGGATGATCTGGGTCGTCCTCAGCGTGCTCACGACGGTCTTCCCCGGCGTTCTCATCTACATCCTGCTCTGGATCATCCTGCCGGAACAGGGGCAGGCGCGGCCGGTCGAGGCGACGGCCGAGGTGTAAACAAGGACGGGGTGCGGTCCGGAGGCTGTGCCCGTTTTTTTTGGAGGACAGGCAGCCGTACCGCTAGGTTTCTCGAGATGTGGAAGTAAGGGTGATGCGCGTACTCAAGTGTCCTTGCTCACTCGTGCACGGCTTTCCAGTGGACTGCGCACCTCCGGTGCTCGTGCTCCTGTCCTTCGGCCAGTCGCATATCGCCACGCACTGCCCCCGCCCCCTAGGGCGGGGGAGGAGCGCGAAGCGCGGGTGGGGTGGGGTTCTTCCTCAATCACCCTAAAACACCTTGATTTCCTTACATTCCTGCCTTAAACCAGTCAATATTGCATCCGAAGAAAAAGAATGTCTAGAGGGAGCAAAGTTTGGGTATTGGCTGTTGTGAAGAGACAGGGGAGGGGGGCGAACCCCCCTCCCCGTCAGCCCCTCCCCCAGGGGCGATACTCCCACAGTCCAGTGTACCGGACTTTCAACCGTCTCGTCGGTTTCACTCACCAGCAGAAGGCGATTGCTTCCGTCACCATCACACCCCCTAAACCCTGTGACTTCGACGGGTCGAACCCCTACCGCCCTTTCCCTTCCTGCAGCCTCTTGATCATATCCCGCAGAGCAATCGCCCGCTCGAACTCCAGGCGCTCCGCCGCCTCCCGCATATCGGCCTCGAGTTCGATGATCAGGTTCGGGACTTCGGACTTCGGGACGTGTTTGATATCGGTGATATCGACCTCTTTTTCGCGGATCGGTTTTACGATCGTCTGCGGCGTGATGCCGTGCCGGACGTTGTAGTCGAGCTGCATCGCCCGCCGCCGCCCGGTCTCGGCCATCGCTTTCTTGATCGAGTCGGTCATGGTGTCGGCGTAGAGCACGACCTTCGCGTTGACGTTCCGGGCGGCCCGCCCGATGGTCTGGACGAGGCTTCTCGCGTCGCGGAGGAACCCTTCCTTGTCGGCGTCGAGGATGCCGACGAACCCCACCTCGGGGATGTCGAGCCCCTCCCGCAGGAGGTTGATCCCGACGAGGACGTCGTACTTCCCGAGACGGAGCTGCCGGATGATCTCCGTCCGCTCGATGGTGTCGATCTCGGAATGGAGGTAGCGGGTCTTGATCCCCTGCTCGGCGAGATACTCCGAGAGTTCCTCGGCGAGCCGCTTTGTAAGGGTCGTCAGCAGTATGCGGTCGCCGCGTTCGATGGTGGCCCGGATCTCCGTCATCACGTCCGGGATCTGCCCCTCGATCGGCCGGATCTCGACTGCCGGGTCGACGAGCCCCGTGGGCCGGATGATCTGCTCCGCGACGCTCGATCGTTTCAGTTCGTAGTCGCCGGGGGTCGCCGAGACGAAGATGACGTTTTTCATGTAGCCCGAGAACTCCTCGAACTTCAGCGGCCGGTTGTCGAACGCCGACGGGAGCCTAAAGCCGTAGTCCACGAGGGACTTCTTCCGCGAGTAGTCGCCGTTGTACATCCCCCTGACCTGGGGCAGGGTCTGGTGGCTCTCGTCGATCACCATCAGGAAGTCCTCGGGGAAGTAGTCAAGCAGGCAGTAAGGCTGTTCGCCGGCTTTTCTCCCGTCGAAGTGGCGGGAGTAGTTCTCGATCCCCTTGCAGGTCCCGGTCTCGCGGAGCATATCGATGTCGTAGAGTGTCCGCTGGCGGAGGCGATGCGCCTCGAGCATATCGAGGTTCGGGAGCCACTCCTCGAGTTCCTGCTCGATCGAGGCTATCGCCCGCTCCTTCTCCTCCTCGGGGGCGACGAAGTGCCTGGCCGGGTAGACGAAGAAGTAGTCCATCGCCTCCAGCCGCTCTCCCGAGGTCTTGTCGATCTCGCTGATCCGGTCGATCTCGTCCCCGAAGAGTTCGATACGGATGATGTTGTTGAAGTAGCCGGGGACGATATCGATGGTGTCGCCCTTCACGCGGAACCGGCCCGGCATGAGCTCGATGTCGTTTCGCTCGAACTGGATGTCGACGAGTCTCCTGATGATATCATCCCGCCGCATCCTGTCGCGGACCTTCATCTCAAAGCCCATCCCCTGGAAGTTTTCGGGGTTCCCGAGACCGTAGATGCAGGAGACCGAGGCGACGATGATGGTGTCCGGGCGGGAGAGAAGCGATGCTGTGGCCGCAAGCCGCATCTGCTCGATCTTGGGGTTGATCTGGGCGTCTTTCTCGATGTAGAGGTCGCGCTTCGCGATGTAGGACTCAGGCTGGTAGTAGTCGTAGTAGGAGACGAAGTACTCCACCCGGTTATCGGGGAAGAACGACCTGAACTCGTTGTAGAGCTGGGCGGCAAGCGTCTTGTTGTGGGCTATGACGAGGGTGGGCTTCTGGACCTCCTCGACGACGTTTGCTATCGTAAACGTCTTCCCCGACCCCGTGACCCCGAGGAGGGTCTGGTACTGCTCGCCGCGGGAAAGCCCGTCGGTAAGTTTCCGGATCGCGTCGGGCTGCGAGCCGGTTGGCTTAAAATCCGCTTTAAGGTGAAATGCCGTCATGGTACCACCGTCTTCTTCCGGAGCGTTCTGTGATACGTGATCGCGAACCGGTGCGCCTCGTCGCGGATCTCCTGGAGGAAGAGCGACGCCTTCTCGTGCTTCTCAAGCGGCAGGGGGTGGGAGAAGCCCGGCACGAAGACCTCCTCCTCGCGCTTCGCGATCGCCGCGATCGGGACCTTGATCCCGAGGTCTCTCAGCACCGCGGTTGCCGCCGCAAGCTGCCCCTTCCCGCCGTCGATGAGGATCAGGTCGGGGAACTCGCCGCCCTCCTTCTGGAGCCGCGAGTATCGCCGGCGGACCACCTCGGCGATGGCCGCGAAGTCGTCGACGCCCTCGACCGTCCGTATCCGGAATCGCCGGTAGTTTCGTTTGTCGGGCTTCCCCCAGAGGAACCGGACCATCGAGCCCACCATCGCCGTCCCGGAGAGGTGGGAGATATCGAAGCACTCGATCGCGACCGGGAGGTCCGGGAGGTGCAGGTGGCGTTTCAGTTCGTCCAGTTTGATCCGGTCGCCGAAGAACGCGATCTCCACGTTCTTTTTGACCAGGTCGAGCAGATTCTTCTTCTCGCCCCGCTGCGGCACGACCACCCGGACTTTAGTGCCCCGGAGGTGGGAGAGATAGCCGGCGACCGCGTCGTCGACCGGCACGGGCAGGATCACCTCCTCCGGCGGCTCGTGGTCGGCGTAGTAGCGGGCGAGGAACTCCTCCAGGAACCCCTCCGTCTCGTCGAAGGTGTACTCGCGCTTCCCGGCAAGCGTTCCCCGGTCGACGTTGAAGAGCATCAGAAAGACGGTTCCCTCGCTTGCGATATAGTTGACGATATCCTCGTTGTAGGTCTTCTGCCGGTCGACGTGCTGGCGTTCGCGCAGCCCCTCAAGGGCTGTGATCTGGTTGCGGAGCTCCATCGCCCGCTCGTACTCCTGCCGCTCTGCCGAGGCTGCCATCTCCTCGCGGAGCGTCCGGATGAGCCCGGCGATATCCCCTTTCAGGACCGCTTCGGCCCTCCTGACCCTTTCGCGGTATTCGTCCTCGCCGATCCTTCCCGTGCAGGGGGCGCTGCACGAGCCGATGTGTGCACGGAGGCACGGGCGGCGGGGGAGGCGCCGGCACGACCGGAGGCCGAAGAGCGATTTTAAGAGGCGCAGCAGGTCTTCGCGCTCTCGTGCGGAGACGAAAGGCCCGTAGTACCGGCCGTTCCCATCGGGCTGGCGGGCGGTGTGGATCCGGGGGTAGGGCTCGTCGGTGATATGGATGTAGGCGTACCGCTTCGCGTCCTTGAGGTCGATGTTGTACTTCGGCTGGTGCTTCTTGATCAGGGTGTTCTCGAGGATGAACGCCTCGACCTCGTTGTCGGTGACGATGAAGTCGAGGCCGGCGATCGCGGCGACGAGCCTGCCGGTCTTCGGATCGAGGTCGTGCCGGGAGAAATAACTCGATACCCGGCGCCGGAGGTTCTTCGCCTTCCCGACATAGATGATGGTCCCCTCACTGTCGGAGAAGAGGTAGCATCCGGGTTCGGTCGGAAGACTCTGGGTATCGATCATGGCTTCTTGAGGATCTCCTTTAAGAACGCGCCCGTGTGGCTCCCTTCGACCAGGGCAACCTCTTCGGGGGTTCCGACCGCGACGACCTCGCCGCCGGCGTCCCCGCCCTCGGGGCCGAGGTCGATGATGTAGTCCGCGGACTTGATCACGTCCAGGTTGTGCTCGATAACCACCATCGTGTTCCCCCGGGCCACCAGATCGTCGAGGACGGCGATCAGGTTCTTCACGTCGTGGAAGTGCAGCCCGGTCGTCGGTTCGTCGAGAAGGTAGATCGTCTTTCCCGTGGCCCGCTTTGCGAGTTCCCGGGTCAGCTTGATCCGCTGCGCCTCGCCGCCCGAGAGAGTGGTGGAACTCTGGCCAAGTTTGATATAGCCGAGCCCGACCCTCGAGAGGGTGTCGAGCCTGTTCCTGATCGAGGGGACGTTCTCGAAGAGATCCATCGCCTCCTCGACGCTCATGTCGAGGACGTCGGCGATGGACTTGCCCCGGTACTTCACCTCGAGGGTCTCGCGGTTGTAGCGCGCCCCCTTGCACTCCTCGCACTCGACGTAGACGTCGGGGAGGAAGTTCATCTCGATCTTGATGAGACCGTCGCCCTGGCAGGCCTCGCACCGCCCGCCTTTGACGTTGAACGAGAACCGGCCGGGCTTGTAGCCCCGGACCTTCGCCTCCTTCGTTTCGGCAAAGACCTTCCGGATCTCATCAAAGACCTTGGTGTAGGTCGCCGGGTTCGAGCGCGGCGTCCGCCCGATGGGGCTCTGGTCGATGACGATCACCTTGTCGATCTCGTCGTCGAAGGCAAGGTTGCCGTGTTTACCCGGGGGTTCCCTTGACGCGTGGAGTTTCTGCATCAGCGCCCGGTAAAGCGTCTCGTAGATGAGCGTGGACTTCCCCGACCCCGAGACCCCGGTGACGACCGTCAGGACGCCGATGGGGATGTTCGCGTCGATGCTCTTCAAGTTGTTCTCCCGGCAGCCCGCAAGGCGGATGAACCGGTCGCTCTGCCGGCGGGTCGTGGGGACCTCGATCCTGAGGTCGCCCGCAAGGTAACGGCCCGTGAGCGAGGTGGGGGCTCGCGCGATAGCGTCCGGCGGCCCTTCCGCGACGATCTCGCCGCCGTGGAGCCCGGCCCCGGGCCCCATGTCCACGACCCAGTCGGCGCTCCGGATCGTCTCCTCGTCGTGCTCGACCACGACGAGGGTGTTTCCCAGGTCGCGGAGGTGCTGCAGGGTCTCGAGGAGTTTCCGGTTGTCCCGCTGGTGCAGCCCGATGGAGGGTTCGTCGAGAACGTAGAGAACCCCCGTGAGGTTCGACCCGATCTGCGTCGCGAGGCGTATCCTCTGCGCTTCCCCTCCCGAAAGGCTCCCGGCGCTCCGCGAGAGGGTCAGGTAGCCGACGCCGACCTGCTCCAGAAACTCGAGCCGGGCGATGATCTCTTTTAAGACCTGCTTTGCAATCTCGCGCTGGCTCTCGGTGAGGTCCAGCGTCCGGAAGAACGAAAGCGCTCCCGTAACCGAAAGGTCGGTGACCTCGACGATGGACTTCCCGGCGACCTTCACGGCAAGCACCTTGTCTTTGAGCCTCTTGCCCCCGCACTTCGGGCAGGGGAGGACCCGCATGAACTTCTCGAGTTCGCGGCGACGGTACTCCGACTGGGTCTGGTGGTAGAGCCGCTCGGCCTGCGGGGCGAGGCCTTCCCACGTCCCGGAGTGCGACCACGAGTCCCCGTTCCTCGTCCTCATCGAGAGGCGGAGTTGCTCCGGCGAGCCGAACATCAGGGCATTATACTGCCGCTCGGTGAGGTCCTTGATCGGCGTTAAGACCGAGAACCCGAAGTGTTTCGCGACAGCGCCGAGGTACTGGCTCCGGTAACCGTCGAGGAAGTTCCGGTAGAGCATGACGGCGCCTTCGGCGATGGACTTGCTCTTGTCCGGGATGATCAGGTCCGGATCGAACTCCATCTTGATCCCGAGCCCGTTGCACTCCTCGCAGGCGCCGAAGGGGCTGTTGAAGGAGAACATCCGGGGCTGAAGTTCCTCGAACGCAATTCCGCATACCGGGCAGGCCATGAGCGCCGAGCAGGTCTCTTCCCGGCCATCCTCGCCGACGGCGATGACGAGCCCTTCGGACTTTGCAAGGGCGTTCTCGATCGCCTCAACGAGCCTCGACCGCTCGTCGACGCTCAGTCGGTCGACGACCACATCGATGTCGTGCTTGCGGTAGCGCTCGAGGGTGATCTCCTCGTCCGTCCGTCGGATCTCGCCGTTGACCCGGACCCGGGCGTAGCCTTCCCGGTCGAGGTCCTTGAAGACTTGCTGGTAGGTACCCTTCTTCTGCCGGATGACCGGGGCGAGGATGGTGACCGTCCCGGCCATCGTCGAGGCGATGTGGTCGGCTATCTTCTCCGGCGACTGGGCCTCGATGGGGATATGGTGTTCCGGGCAGAACGGCGTCCCTATCCGGGCGAAGAGGAGCCGCAGGTAGTCGTAGATCTCGGTGACCGTGCCGACGGTGCTCCGGGGATTTTTCGACGTCGTCTTCTGTTCGATGGAGATGGCAGGCGAGAGCCCGTCGATGCTGTCAACGTCGGGCTTCTTCATCAGCCCGAGGAACTGCCGTGCATACGCGGAGAGCGACTCCACGTAGCGCCGCTGCCCTTCGGCGTAGATGGTATCGAAGGCAAGCGTGGATTTCCCCGATCCGGACACGCCGGTGAGGACGATGAGCCGGTCGCGCGGGAGTTCGACGGTGATGTTGTTGAGGTTGTGCTCCCGCGCCCCCTTGATGGTGATCTTCTTCATTCTCCTGTCCTGATAACTTGATCTTCTGAGCTCATAGGCATTTGCGATCCAAAATTTTTAAATACTACCCGGGCGTTTCGCCCGCGACCGGGACCATCCCGGTGAGAGAACAGGTCTCCTTTCGCAGGGGCGGGGAGGACCCGCCCTGCGAGGAAAGATGACGTGAAGGGGCGGTGGCGGTTACCACGCCTCAGGGTATGCCATGTTGGTGTAGATGTCTTCGAGCCGGGCCTTGTGCCCCTTCTCCATATTTGCGAGCTGGACAAAGACCGTCTGCTGCTCTGCATCCGCGGAGGCAAGCTGTGTGTACATCTGGGCAGCCTGGAGTTCCTTCTTGATGGCAAGGACCAGGCCGTCGAGCGGCTTCATATCGACCGAGAGCTCGGGCTCTTCGATGGAGTCGGTGATCTTGTAGTCCCTAGCCGCGACAAAGTGCATCTGATTTACATCGCGGAGCAGCAGACCCTGGAGGTACTCCCGGTGGCCCTTCTCGTCCTCGGCAAGGTCGAGGAAGAGCGTCTTCAGGTTTGCATCCTTCACCCTGTCGGCGACCGACCTGTAGAAGGTGTACGACTCTACTTCGCTGTCGATGGCGTTCGTGATGATCTTCTGGAAGTCTTCGGAGTTCATGGTTCATATCTCCTTTTTTCGGTAGGGTCTCCGGCCCGGGGGCCGGCTGGATGATTGGTTCGTAATTATACGAACTAAACACACCATTGTGGGTGCAAATATTTACATCTTTCTCTTTTAACCCGGCTTCCGGCCGTATCCCTCCCCCATGGGCGGAAGGGGCGTCCAGGAAGCCTCCACGGCATCATTCCCTCTGTTCTGCCGGCGCGCTTCATGCAGCGACCCACGGCTTTCGCGCCCGGGCCGGGTCCTGATACCGGCACCAGGAAGGGTCAGGTTTTTGCAGTTCCCGGGCCAACGCTCTACCCTCAACGGGGAAGACTTTTTCATGCGGGAAAAGCGGATAGTGCCGGGTGCGGGCGCGCCCCGGCGGGTGGCCAGGATCGTGCAGGACCGGCACGGGAACGAGATCGAGATATTCGACCCGCCGTTCTACCGGAGGGAGTTCGAGGACGCCTACCGGTTCATCATCGATGAATACCGGGTGGCGCAAAGAGAGATCGCTCTCTTCCTCCCCTGTGCCGTGCGGAAACCCTACAGCCGGAGCCCGAGCCACAAACTCTTCCGGCGGATCATCGACGGCGTCCTTGCCCCGGAGGACTACCATATCGTCGTGTTCGGCACCTGCGGAACCGTCCCCGCGGAGCTCGAGGGCATGTACCCCTACCGAAACTACCACTACATGCTCGGCAAGACCACGGACGAGCGGGTCCGGCGGGATTTCCACCGGATCGAGGTCTACCGGCTGAAGGGCTACCTCGAGAAGACCCGCGACACCTACCGGCACCGGCTCGCCTACTGCATTGGGCCGTTTAGGAAGGCCATGGTGGAGGCCGCGGAAGCGACCGGGATCGCCGTCGACCTCCTCCCCTCCGATCCGATGATCGAGCGCCTCTACGACATCGACTGCCCGTTCCCGGAGGGCAGCCTCTCGATGCAGGGCTACATCGACGAGTTCCGCGAGGGGCTCGAGAGGCTGGCGGGGAAGCTACACGCCGGGGGCACGGCCCTGGAAGGGTGCCCGGAGCGGCGGGGGCCGGCGAGGGCGTGATTGGGTGCGAAGGAAAAGAGTTGTTTAAAATTCGTTGACTGCCTTCTAGTCTCCTTCGATTGCACCTGGCACCGATTTCAGGGGGATATCGCCGAGAGGGGGGTGGGGACAGGGGAGGGGGGAATACTCCCCCCTCCCCGTCAGCCCCTTCCCCAGGGGCGATAGCCACCACGGTCCACTGCACCGGGCTTTCTCCTCGCTTCAGTCGCTCTGTTCGTCGTGGCTAACTCACAACTTCAGGCATATAATCCAGGGTATTTGCAGTCTCACTCAATCGAAATAGTATCAAAACCCCCTCACTTCGGCTTATACCGCCCCCACTTCTCGAGCGCCTCCGAAAGTGCGGGAGCCTTCTTCGCCTTCTCCTCAAGCGTCTCCCCCTCCTTCCAGGCCTCGATCGCCTGCATGGCGGCCTCTGCGCCCGCCCGCGTCCCCTTCGGGTGGCCGTGGATGCCGCCGCTGACCAGGAGAACGAGTTCGCTGCCGTAGATGTCGAGGACGTCCGGCACGAGCCCGGGGTGGAGGCCGCCCGACGAGACCGGGAAAGCGGACTTGATATTACCCCAGTCCTGGTCGAGGGCCATGTGGTCGACGGCGTTCGTATGCTTCTCCCGGAGCATGTCCGCAAGCACCGTGGCCTCCGCCCGGGTGCCGACCAGTTTGCCCACAGCGGTCCCGGTGTGGATCTGCGCAACACCGACGAGCCGCATCATCTTCGCCAGGAACTGCATCGTGATCCCGTGCTTCTCGTCCCGGTCGAAGGCCGCGTGCATCGCCCGGTGGGCGTGGATCGCAAGCCCGAGGTCGGAGCAGTAGTCCCGGAGGGTCGCGACGGCAGCGGTTCCGGCAACCACGACGTCGATCATCGCGTAGTTCCAGCCGTAATCGGCAAGCATCTTCGCCCGCTTCTCCATCGTCTCGGTGTCGGCGGTGATGTTGATGAACGCGGACTTCACGTCGCCGGTCTCCTGCTCGGCCCGATCGCGCATCTTCGCCATCGCCCGGACGCGGTCATCGAACCGGTTGAACGACTGGGACGTCAGGTTCTCGTCGTCCTTGACGAAGTCGAACCCGCCCATCCAGGTCTCGTAACCGACCTCTGCGTGTTCCTCTGCCGTGAAGCCTACCTTCGGCTTCGGCACCGCTCCCGTGAGCGGCCGCCCCCGGATCTTCATCATATCCCGGATCCCCTCCATACCGAAGTGCGGGCCTTTGAAGTGGCGGAGGTATTCGGCCGGGAGCGAAGCGTCGATCAGCCTGAGACGGTCGAGCGCCTTCATCCCGAAGACGTTCCCGGCGATCCCGCTCAGGAGCTGGGCCGCGTTCCCCTCCTCCCAGAGGGCGAGGGGGTAGGCGATCTTCACGTAATTCCCCTCGATCTCGAACGCCTTCGCCTGGAGGTCCCGCATCCGGGGCGGCAGGGTAAAGAGCGTGGTCCAGGTTCCGGTCGAACTCTCCGACGCGATCCTCCCGACCGCCTCTTCCTTGCTGATCCCCGCCGCAGGCTCGAAGTAGTAGAGGGCTACGAGCTCGTCCGGGCCCGGGGTGTGGTTTAAATCAACAAACTCTTCGTACCAGTCAATCGCCATAGAATCACCTCTTGAAGGAAGGGGTGCCCGGGTAGAAAAACCTTCCATTCGGAGCAGGGTAAAGAACGCTGCAATCACTTTCTCCCCGCAGGCGCCGGGTTTATCTGCCGGCGGGTCGAGAGGAAAGCAGAAGGAGTCTTATGGAACGAAAAGCCGATAATTTGCGCCCGCTCTTCGATTACGATGCAGAGAGACCGCCCGCGATCGAGATTGGCGGCACCGACATCTCGGTCCGCGACCTGACCTACCAGACTGCCCCGGGCCGGGGGGTTCGGGCCTACCTGGTGACCCCGGCAAGAGAGGAGGGGACGCGTTCTGCTGCCGTCCTCTACCTCCACCCGGGACTTGGTTCCCGCGCCACGTTCCTCGCCGAGGCCGTGGCCCTTGCCGGGATGGGTGCGGCCTCCCTGCTCGTCGACGCTCCCTGGGCCGCCGATACGGCAGCAGCCTGGGGTCAGGCAGTCACAGATCCCGAGGAGGCCGTGCGGGAGCATAACCGGACGGTGATCGACCTTCGCCGGGGGATAGATCTCCTCGTAGCGCAGCCGGGCATCGATCCGGACCGGATCGGGTTCGTAGGCCACAGTGTCGGGGCGCTTTTCGGGGCGGTGCTCGCCGGCGTCGATCGGCGTCTTCGAGCCGCCGTCCTGATGGCGGGCACCGGAAGGTTTGTCGATGTCGCCGCGGTGAACCTGCCCGACCTGCAGGGCGAGAAATTCGAGCATTACCGCCGGACGCTCGCGGAACTCGACCCTGCCGTCTGGGTCGGCCGTGCCGCACCCACCCCGCTCTTCTTCCAGGCCGCTCTTCGCGACGAGTTCTTCACGGAGGAGCAGGCCCGGGAGTTCTTCGAGCAGGCAGGCGAACCGAAGTCGCTCGAGTGGTACGACGCAGGCCATTTCCTTGACGAAGCGGCCCGCCGCGACCGTATCGCGTGGCTGGCCGGGGTGCTCTCGCTGGAGCGTTCCCGGTAACGCCTCCCCGGTATCGGGACAGGTCGCCTTGTTATTACAAATACAATTTTTTGTTATAAAAGGTAAAATTTATTATACAGTTGATTCTTACCAATACGTGGCCAGGCGACGATGGAACCTGCCTGCGCCTCGTCCGTCATACCCTGCAGCGTGCTACTGCACGTCCGTCATACACCCACCCAATCACTTTTTAGGGCGCACAGCGACCTCACTCGGAGATCCCGTCGAGAACCTTCTCGATCCGGTCCACCTTCGCCTCGATCCGCTCCATCGACTGCCGCAGCATCTGGAGTTCCCCGCCAGCCGCACCGCTCTTCGGTCCCGCCGCACTCGCGATCTGGTCTTCGATCCACTCCTTGAGCCTTACGACGATGATGAAGAGCAGCGTCAGAACACCCAGATTAATGATAACGTAGACGGAACCGGCAAGCACGGTATTCAAAGAGTTCGAATCGCCAAACAAGCCGTTGATAAGGCAGCTGATCACGAGCAATGGAGCTCATCCCAATACTCTCGCAATCATGACGCTGCATGCCAGGTGGATCAGGCCGAGGAATGAGTGCTCATACCGCTCGTATCTTGGAACAATCTTCTTAAACGCTTCAATCCAGCTGAAGAACCGCTCTACCGCACTGCGCTTTTTGTAGAGTTCTGGATCAAACCAGAATGGCCTCCCTCGTTTCGGCTGTTTCCGCGATCTCTGGTTGACCGGGATGTTGCTCTTAATTCCCCGGTTCCGGTTGTACTGACGAATCTCCCGGGCATCATAGGCCGCATCTGCGGAGATGATCGTGGGACGAACCGACACCTCCGGAATCTCAAATCCTTCAAGGGTTGGCTCGTAGAGTCGGGAATCATGGGTATTTGCCGGTACAACCGTGCAGGCAAGCGGGAGACCGTTCCGATCGACCAGAGCACTCATTTTGTTCCCGTTTACCTTTTTATAGCCATCATAGCCGGTTGATCCCCTTTTTTAGCGGGAATAGCCTTAGTATCGGTGGAACAGTGCGAGAGATCGATTTTTTTGATCTCGTACCCCGACCGGAGCAGGTCGAGGAAGATCGCCTGGTACACGCCTTTCTCGCAGAGTTCGAGGTGGTACCGGTGAACCGTCGATTTGGTGCCGTATTTAGCCGGTACATCGAGCCAGGAGCATCCGGTGGTCAGAACGTACAGGACGCCGTTGATCAGCCCGCGGGGATCACAGCGAGGTCGACCGATGTGCGGCTTCGTTGGGGGGAGGTGTTTCTGGACAATGTCCCAGAGATCATCGTCAATTTCCCGGAACGCCATGATCTCTAATTTTATCTGAGAAGACTTATAATTATAGGATCACCTCATGCAATAACGGCGCCCCACAGCGCCTTCAGGTAGAGTTTCCACCTATCCTGTCTCATCCTTTGACCTCTCTAATGACACAATCAAATCCAGGTTCAGCACCACCTCAAACGGCACCGCCCGGTAGCACCTCCGGAGATACGGGGGTTCGTCCGACGTCCTGCTGTTCCCTTCCGCAAGACCGAGTTTCTCGAGCTGCCGGAGATAAATGGCGGCCAGCGGGCGCGATATGCCGAGTTCTTCGGCTATCTCGCGAGCATACTTCTCTTCGGCCGCGATTGCCCCGAGTACGGCAAGTCGCTGCTCGTTCCCGAGCAGGGAGAGCAGCCGCGCCAGTTCGGGAAGGGTGCTGAAAGACAATGTCAACATGTGTTAATTATTTTTTACACATATGAATCTTCCTGTAGTCCCGCACGGGAAAGGAGAACGACCGGGAGAAGCACGCCCTGAAGGTGCTGCGCGGCGACTTCGCGAACCTTCCCTCCGTCGCCGGGGGCTCGCCGGCCGATCGCGCGAAGGCGGCCATTCGTGCAGCGGATACATGGAACGGGTAGCGGCCGGGGAGAACTTCCGGGAGGCATATGCCGCCCCGGAATCGTCCGGTGGATCAGGATAGGTGGGTGTAGGAGATCCACGTAACGTGTTCTCCCCGCCGGCATCGGATCCGGCCTTATGCGGTTGATGGCATCTGCGTGGGCATCGGCCGGACCCGGGGTATTCGGGGCAATCACAGTACATGCCTGCGTGGTTTCGGCCGTGGATCTTCTCCGGTTCGCCGCACATGCCGGAAGCACGGCGACTGCCGGGAAGAACCGCTTCCGGCCCGATAAACACGTTGCCCCTGCGGTGGGAATGGTTCCGCACCGACGTACAGGAAGTCGGCCCGGACGGGGATATATTGCTACGGCGGCCGCGGTAGGATCATTGAACCACGCGGTTCAATGCATCCCGGGGAGATCCCTGATGTATTCGAGCGCGAGCAGCGCGTCCTCGCGTTTCCGGTCGACGGCATGCTCGTCGGCAAACGCCAGAAACCGGGCGAGGTCGTCCGGGTCCGCCTTCCCTTCAGCCGCCTCGACGACCGCGTCGTAGGTTCGTTCCGGAAAATAGAGTGCCCTGGCGGCCTCAAGGAGCGACCCCGCCGCGTCGGCACCGATAACCCCGCACTCCAGTGCCCGCTGGATGGTCGCCCGGATATTCACGAGCGGCTCGGAGAGCGGCACGAACGTCTCGGGATCGAAGAGGAGCGCCACCTCGTCGTCGGCGACGAGCCTCCCCTCCCGGTAGGCACGATAGATCTCCCCGACACCCTCCATCCCGAGGCTGTCGAGTTCCGCGGCCCGGAGCGCTCCCATGCTGGAGGCGCCGACGACCCGCACCCCGGCCCGGAGCGCGGCCAGGACCTCACGGTGGGCGACGGCGCAGTCCTGGAAGAAGACGCCGTCGATGAGGCCGATGATCCGGGCTCCGGCGCGTGCGGCCTCCAGTATGTCGCCCCGTTTCGCCGGAGGACGGTACTCGGCGTCGAGGATCGCCCGGGCGGCCGCAAGGTCACAGCTGGGACCGAGGAAGACGACGACTTCGTGCGTCACGGCACCTCCTGCCCATCCGGTCCTGATCCATCGCGTACATCTCCAGCCCCGGCACGATCACCCGGACGACCGGGATGCCGATCTCCGGCCGGGTGAGGTCGACCACGATCACCCGGGAGAGCCCGGCCGCATCGAGCCTTTCGGTGACGTGGTCGATGTCGGTGAGGAAATCGTCGCTGTCGAACGACGGCATCTGCGAGAACCGGACGACTTCGGACTCCGCGAACCAGTGCCGGTTCAGCCGTTTCGTCCGGTCGTAGCCGATCCTCTTCCTGACGTCCGCCGTATCGGTATCCTCGCGTGCACCATGGATCTGCGTCAGCCTGCTCTGCGCAACCTCCGTGAGCGCCCGGAGAACCGCGATATGGGCGCTCGTGTGCGACCCCATCCCGATCGTGAGGAGCGTGGGGTCTTTGAGCACCACGTCGTCGGCCACCGCGGCCACCGTGGGGATCCCGATATCGCTCGTGATCTCCTTGAGGGTGACCTCGACGCCGGCGGCCGCGAACTTCGCGAGCAGGTCGGCGGCGAGCCCGTCGTCGATCCCCTCGATCCGGGGGCCGGTGTTCCGGGTCACCTCCACGAGCGACCAGGCGTCGCGCTCGACCACCTCCATCAGGGCGTGGAAGGTCGCCTCCTCGAGGGTGTTGCCGGAAGCAAGCCCGTTGGTGTTGGTCCGAAAGAGGCGACCATAGGTCGCCGGGAGAGGGTGGTAGACCGCGTGGGCGGGAACGAGCACCTCCTCCTCCTGGACGATGTCGTATCCTTTGACCCAGGGAACCACGATGTCGGCCGGAACCCGGTCGGGGAGGATCAGGTCCGCGGGGTCGAGCGCGTTCTCCCCGGCCGAAATCTCGCTGTATCTCCCGATTACCGGCTCCCGGTTATCCATCTCACCCGAATAGCGCTCGATCCCTTCCATCATCGCCGAGACCTCCGCCTCGACGGGGGTGGCGCCCTTGCCGTTGTAGACCGATATCGCTCCCGCTTCAGCGGTCGGCCGGATGCTCGAGAAGACCGGGATCCCGATCCGGTCGAGGTTCGTGATATCGGCGACGCGGGTGATCCCCGCCACGGGGAGCCTCTCCCGGGCCAGACGGAGCGTCTCCTCGGGCGGAACCGTGCGCTGGGTCTCTTTCGCGTAGGCCTTCCTGCACGACTGCAGCCGGATCATGCGTCGCCCCCGTGGGACTCGCCCGGAACCCAGCGCTCGCCGCCCTCGCCGATCTCCTTCTTCCAGATCGGCACGCTCTCCTTGATCCGCTCGAGAATATACTCGCAGGCGTCGAAAGCCTCCTTCCGGTGACCTGCGCCGACGACGATGAGGAGGATGTTCTCCCCGACCCGGAGCCTGCCTACCCGGTGGATGACCTCGACGGCTGCTATGGGATATCGCGCAAACGCCTCGTCCCGGATCGTCTCAAGTTCCCTCACCGCGACCTCCTCGTAGGCCTCGAGTTCCATAACCTCCGTCCCGCCGTCGTCCCTGACGGTGCCGAGGAAGGTGACGAGAGCCCCCATATCGGGCTTCCGCACCCGGTCGATCACGGCATTCACGTCAAAATCGTCTCCTGTTACGCCGATCATTCCAGTCTCCTCCGTCACCCGCCCGCCACCGGCGGGAAGAGGGCGACCTCGTCCCCGTCGGCGAGGGCGAGCGTCATGGCCTCCGCACGCCGCACACGCCTGCCGTTGTGCATCAGGATCACGTATCCCCGGAGTTCTCCGCTCTCTTCAAAGAGCGCCTCCCCGGCCTGCTCCGAGGTCTCGGCGACCACCGCAAGGAGCCGGCTCATCGTCGCTCCTTCGGGAACCTCGAGCGTGAGATCGCCCCCGATGGCCTCCCGCAACCGCGCAAAAGTCCTTACCCGAACCTGCATTCTCCCCCTCCTCAACACCTGCCGTTTCCACACGCTCTGCAGTCATCCTGCCGCTCCACGGGCAGGATCGCCGTCGTGGCGGCCCGCCCGTCCCAGACGAGGAGCCGGCCGGCCAGGAGATCGCCGGTGCCGGTGATGTACTTGATCGCCTCGTTCGCCTGGACGAGCCCGATGATCCCGGGCGTGGTGCCGACAACGGGGATGACATCCTCCCCGGGCGGGGCTACCGGGAATATGCACTCGAGGCAGGCCGTCTTCCCGGGGATGATCGTCGTCGCCTGTCCGTCGAATCCCCTGACCGCCCCGTGGACGAGCGGCACGCTGTTCCGGAGCGCCACCCGGTTGAGGATGTAGCGCGCCGCGAAATTATCGGTGGCGTCGACGATGAGGTCGGCCCCGCCCGCGAGTCGGGCGGCGTTTCCTTCATCGAGGGTTGCCCGGGTGGCGGCGACCGCGATCTCCGGGTTCTGCGCCCGGATCTTCTCGGCCGCCGACTCGACCTTCGCCCGTCCGACGTCGCGTTCGGTATGAAGCACCTGTCGGTTCAGGTTGGTCCGGTCCACGACGTCGCCGTCGACCAGCCGGATCTCACCGATACCGGCGGCAGCAAGGTAGAGGGCGACGGGACAGCCGAGACCGCCGGCCCCGACAATGACGACCCGAGCATTCGCGAGCCGTTCCTGCGCCTCCTCTCCGAAGAGCGCGACCTGCCGCCGATAACGTTCCCGTTCCCGATCCGTGAGCATCTTCTCTCACTCATCCTCGCTGTGGAGAGGCAAACGTTCGCTTCCGCAGATGAATACGCAGTTTATGTGGTGTCCACGGCAATTTGAACGTTGTGATTCCGCGAAGTTGCCTCGGCCCGGGATCTCTGCCGGCGACCGCAACGGGAAACCCCGTAACCGCCACGGACAACCCTCCTCCCGGGAAACGTATATATCCTAGAGGATGGATAATCCGAACGACCCTGCAGACAAGCCGGGCGGTGAGTAGAGCATGACGATAGGGCTTATCGATGATGGGGACGCCTGGGACAGATTCGTAGACGAAAGCGCCTCCGGCCGCCTTTTCCACAAATGGGACTTCATGAAGATAACGGAGAAGCACACCGGCTTTCGGTTTCTCCCCTATGGAGTCTTCAAGGGCAACGAGGCGATCGCCGTCATTCCGCTCTTCCGAAAGCAGACCCACGGGGTCAACATTCTCCTCTCCCCACCGCCTCTCCAGTCGGTGGTGCCGTACCTCGGGTTCGTCATGGGCCGCCGTTACGACACCGCCAAGCAGAGCAAAAAGGAGTCGATGCTCAAGTTGGTCGGTGACGACCTGGAGAACGAGTTTGCGGCCCTGGCTCCGAACTACCTCTCCATAATCCAGGTTCCGGGTTTCATCGATGTTCGACGGTTTCTCAGGGAGGGGTACCATGCCCGGCTCCATTTCACGTATCTGATCGCACTCGATCCGCCGCTCACCGAGATCTGGAACAGTTTCTCCTCCAATCTCCGCACCAAACTGCGAAAGGTCGAGAAGAACGGTTACCGCCTCGAGAAGAGCACCGATCTCTCGATCTTCTACTCCACGGTCTCAGAGCGGTTCAGCGATCCCGACATGAACATCCCGATGATCAGCCGCACCTACTTCGAGGAACTCTTCCGGGCATACCCCGACAACCTCGGGCTCTACTACCTCTACGACGACGAAGGCACCGTAACGGGCGTGCAGGCAACCCAGGAGTACAAGGCCTTCACTCTCTGGATGGGGGCCCCGAAGATGACCGCGATGCCCGGCAACGAGTTCCTGCAGTGGTTGCTTCTCCAGCAGGCAAAGGATGAGGGATATCGCCAGATGGAGAACGTCGGGGCGAACAACGAGAACCTGAACCTCTTCAAGTCCAAGTTCAACCCCTCGCTCACCCTCTTTCTGGAGATGAGCCGGGAAGACCTCATCGGCAGGGTTGCGCGATGGGCCTACAGCACCATCGCGAGCAAGGGTCCGGTGAAGCGCAAGGTCCTCTCCTGCCTCGAGTGACGGGCCGGGCCTCCTTACCGGCGTGTCTCTTCCCGGCCTTCGAACCCGACCAGCGCCGGCGACGGCGGTCGCGGGACAAGTTTCAGGGCATCGGATATCCTGTCGGTGATCGTAAGAGTGTTGCCGGTCCTCTCCCGGTACTCCCGTACAAGGTAAGCGGTGTGGTTGCGGTAGGTCCGGTCCCGGGTGATGAAGATCAGGTCTTCCTCGATACTGGCGAGCAGCGTCTCCCATATGAGCTCGTCGCCGATGGTATCCGTACCCACGCTTTTCGGGGGGTTGCCGAGGAGCTTGCGGCGGTGAGCCCGTGTGACGAGTTCGTCGGTCCGGCGAAGGACCCGCACGGCGGGGTCGCCGGAGAGGGCGTTGAACGCCCGGGCAACCGGATCGGCGGCGGGGCTTGCGATCATGCTCTCGATATCGCCGCAGAGAGCGCCGATAGCCCTGTCATATCCCTCAGCGGCGCGCTGCAGCGAAGCAGCATTCGGGTAGCCGCGGATGATGGAGGGCAGGCGGATCTCGCCTGCCTCCTGTCTCCGCACGTCGTCCGCGATCCGGTCGAGAACGCGCGACCGGTTGCGGAGGAACTCATCGATGATGATGTCGGGAACGACCAGGTGTTCGGCCAGCGCACCGACATCCGCAACAATCTCTTCCGGATCCTCGCCGGACTCGTAGAGTTCGAGGAAGAGATTCGTATCGATACATACGGCTGTCATACCATCGCCGGATGATGCCGCGCGGCGAGATAATGATTTCCGGAACCGGTGCCCCCGAAGAGTTGGGCGACACCCCAAACACATGGCGCCGACCGGAAATCTGGAAGATCCTCCTTCAATTTTACGGAATACCGGAATCAATGCCGAATCAAAATGCTTAAGGTTTATATCGACCACCACTCCATAAGTGGGTGGTGCATGTATCGAATTCTCGTAGTCGATGATGAACCGGGGCTTCTCGAGCAGAACCGGATCTACCTGGAGACGTCCGGCGACATGCGGGTCGAGACGACGTCGTCGTCGCTGCAGGCTCTCGATATGCTCTCGAAAGCCCCTTACGACGCCATCATCGCCGACTACGAGATGCCGGAGATGGACGGCATCACCCTCTTAAAGGAGGTCCGCAACAGGGGCCTCTCGATACCGTTCATCATCTTTTCCGGCCGCGGCCGCGAGGAGGTGATCATCGAGGCGCTCAACAACGGGGCGGATTTCTACCTCCAGAAAGGCGGCAACCCCTCCGCCCAGTTTGCCGAACTCCAGAACATGATCCTCCAGGCAGTCCGGAGGAAGCAGGCCGAAGAGGAGGTACAGCGGGCCGGAGACCTGTACCGGAGCGTCTTCGAGCATACCGGCTCCGCCACCATCATCATCGAGGGCGACATGACGATCTCCCTCGCAAACAACGAATTCGAACACCTTACCGGCTATTCCCGTGAGGAGATAGAATCAAAGGTTCCCTGGACGGTGTTCGTCGCCGCAGAAGACGTTGAACGGCTCAGAAACTATCACCGGGAACGGCGGACAGACCCCGGTTCGGCGCCGAGAACCTACGAGTTCCGGCTGGTCGACCGGCACGGCAGCCAGAAAGACCTGCACATGACGATAGGGATCATCCCCGGGACGGATCGCTCCGTTGCATCGATGATCGATGTCACCGACCGGAAACGGTTCGAGGAAGAGCTGAGCGCGGCGCACGAGGAGATGATCGCGGCGTTCGAGGAGGCGAAAGCGAGCCAGGAGTCGCTCGAGGCGCAGTGCCGCGAAATGGAGGATTACCAGGCAAACCTCCGGGGCATCATAGATTTTCTTCCCGACCCGACGTTCGTGCTCGACCGCACGGGGAAGGTCATCATCTGGAACCGGGCAATCGAAGAGTTGACCGGGGTCAAGAAAAACCGGATCATCGGATCGGGGCCGGAAGCCGTCTGCAAGACGATGCCCGGACTGCAGTCCCCACTGGTAGCGGAAAGCGTCCTCTCTCGGGGGGGCGTCGAGAGCGTCACCCAGGAGGTTCGTATCACTTCGCCCCGCACGGGGGAGGTGGCCTGCCTCTGGGCGAAAGCATCGCCGCTTTACGACGCGCAGGGGCGGCTCTCCGGAGCAATCGAGTCGTTGCGGGACATCACCGATTCGAAACGGATGGAAACGCAGATCCAGCACCGGATTGACCTCGAACAGGTGGTGAGTTCGATCTCCACGAAGTTCATCGGCCTCGACCCGGCGGACCTCGAAGACGCCCTCGAAGAGATGCTCCAGGCGCTCGGGTCGTTCCTCGACGTCGACCGGAGTTACATCTTCCGCTTCTCCGCCGACCTCACCCGCGTGGAGGACACCCATGAGTGGTGCGCGGAGGGGATCGAGGCGCAGATCGATGTGCTGCAGGATCTTCCCGCCGATGTGATCTCCTGGGGACTGGAGCAGATCAGGGCGCAAAACACGATCTGCATCCCCGATATCGCCGGTCTACCACAGGAGGCAGCGGCGGTGCGCGACTTCTTCCAGGGGTATGGGGTCCGGTCGCTCATCCTGGTGCCGATCGCGACCATCGATGAAAACCTCGGGACAATCGGGTTTGAGACCACCAGGAAGATACGAACCTGGTCGGACGAGGACGTCACGCTGCTTGAGATCGTCGGCAACCTCTTTGCCGACCTCTTCTCCCGGATTCGTGTGCAGGAACGGCTCCGCACGAGCGAGGAGCGGTTCAGGAGCCTCGTGGAGCGGTCGCACGACTGCTACATCCGTGCAACCACGGCGCCGCAGGCGATCGAGTACATCAGCCCCTCGTGCGAGAGCCTGATCGGGTACACCCGGGAGGAGATCCTGGGCAATCCGAATTTCATCAGGCGGTTGATCCACCCCGAAGACCGGAAGACGTTCTTCGCTCTGCTCCAGGAACGGGACGCGACGGCCCGCCAGCCGTATGTCTTCCGGGTGCGCCGGAAAGACGAGCGCTACATCTGGGTTGAGGCCTGCACGATCCCCGTCTACGGAAACGACGGACGGGCGGTTGCAATCGATTACGCGATCCACGACATCGACGCCTGGAAACAGACCGAGGCGGCGCTCATCCAGGCCAACAAGAAACTCACCCTGATGAACAGCATCGTGCGGCACGATATCCTGAACCAGGTCACGGTGGTGCTCGGACATATCGCCCTCCTCCGGGAACAGCCGCTCGATCCGACCGTCGCCGACGCCCTCGGGAAGCAGCAGGCCGCCGTCGAGATAATACAGTCGCAGATCGGGTTCACGCGGGATTACCAGGATCTCGGTGTCCGGGCACCCCGGTGGTTCCCCGTCGAGCCCCTGGTCACGGGCGCCTCGAAAGCCCTTCGGCCGATCGGTATCCGGATCTCCACCGATCTCGACGGGCTCTCCGTCTACGCCGACCCGCTCCTCTCCTCCGTCTTCTTCAACCTCCTGGAGAACGCCGGCCGGCACGGGAAGACCGTGACCGAGATCCGGGTCACGGCCATGCCGGACGGCGGCGGAGCCCGGATTGTCTGGGAGGACAACGGCGTCGGCGTCCCCAGAGAGCATAAGGAGAGGATATTCGAGCGGGGCTTCGGGAGCCACACGGGACTCGGGCTCTTCCTGGTGAAAGAAGTTCTCTCGATCACCGGGATCGCCATCCGGGAGACCGGTGAGCCCGGGAAAGGAGCCCGGTTCGAGATTGTGGTCCCGGAGGGCAACGTCCGGTACGGGTGACAAACTGCCCAAAAAAAGACGGCCGGCAGGGGTTCGCCCTACCGCCTCCCGTACTTCCTGAACATATACCAGAGCCCTGCACCGATCCCGGCCATCACCAGGATGCCGAGCACCGCAACGTAGGACTGTTCCTTCACCACGACCCGGTACTCGTCTTCTTCTTCGTCCTGGTCGCATTTTGCCAGCGCGACGACCTTGTATTCGCCGGCGACGATATCGGCCGGCGGGATCACCGTCACCTGCACCGTCGCCCGCTCGCCGGCTTCAAGGCTCGCGACCGACGCCGGGTCGACGGTCACCCGCCACCCTTCCGGTGCGCTCATGTTGATCCCGATGTTCGTCAGCGCTCCTCCGACGCCGGCGTTCGTAACGGTCATGTCGAACGTGAGGGTGTCGCCGCGGTTGATCTCGTGGCGGTAGCTCTTCGTGTAGGTCCGCAGATCGTACGACCCCCGGAGCCGGAGCGTCAGGTTCTCCTCGTACTCCCGGGCGGAGGACCCGATCACCGCCGTGAGGTTGTACTCGCCGACACCCACCGAGTAGGGCGGGATGAGATCGAGGTAGAGGGTCTTCTCCTCGCCGGACGGGACGTAGATCTCCGAGACCTCTTCGGTGGCGGTGCTGCTCTCCTTGAACCGGGCATACCACTGCTCGGGAAGGCCCTGGACGGAGAGGGAGTAGGTATCGTCGTTTCTGCCCGCGTTCTTCAGGGTCATCTCGTACTGCGGATTGGTGCCGATCGCCGCTATCCGGGACGGGGACTTTACCCGGATCTCGGCAAAGAAGTTCTCTTTCTCGAGCGGCACGATCCCGAGGTCGACCGTCTGGCCGATCCGGATATCGACGCCTTTCTTCTCCCACGGCCGGTATCCGGGCCGGGTGACCTTTGCGGTGTAGGTGCCCATCGGGGCGCCGATGCTCACTTTGCCTTCGGCGGTCGCAAGCATCCCCTCGATGCGGGTATCACGGTCATAGAGACCGACGTCGGCACCCTTGACCACGTTACCCTCCTTATCCACCACAGTGGCCTCGAGGGTTCCCGTTTCGCCACTGTGCGTCTTCGTGACCTGGATGTAGACCCAGATCGTGCCTTCACCGATACCCACCCGGATGGGGTATTCCCCCACAGCGGCATGGCCGGAGGTCTCGGCCACCAGGCGGACGGTCTTCGTCTCGCCGGCCGGGATCAGCATCCGGTAGACCTCGCGGTCGTCGGATTCGAACCGGATCTTCCAGTTGTCGGTGCCCCGGTAAGTCCAGTAGTTGAGGAGGCACGTCCCGGTATCTCCCCGGTTCGTGACCGCGAGATCGAAGACGGCGGTATCGCCCGCCTCGATCACCTCACCGGGGAAGTCGCACCGGATCTCCGTCTGCATCGTCCCGCCCTGTGCGGCCGAAACCCCCGGGGCGGCCGACGCGGCGAGAAGGAGCGCGAGGAGGATACATATAGATGATCTTCTGCCGGCCATCTCCTCACCTGATATCCATCCGCATGAACTTCACGTAGGTCGCTGCGAAGAAGGCCGACGGGAAGACGATGAGCGCGGCGATGTTCATCCAGACCTTGCCAAGGGCACCGGCAAGGCCGGGCTTCTCCTCGGGTGCCGTGTCGTAAGGCGACGCGATCATCGAGGAAAGCTGTGGATTCGTCACCGCGATCGCGACGGTGTAGTAGTTCGTCTGCGGCGAGAGGAGGTTCGAGATATCGCTGATGAATCTCTGTTTCTCGATGTAAGTCTTCATTTCTTCTTCATATGCCTTCCACTCCGGGTCCTCGGCTCCACTGTATACCACGCTCTGCGAGACGCTGGTGCTGGAGTATCCCCCGATGCTCGCGACATGAACCACCTCTTTCTGCATGGGTACTTCAGGCGGCTCGGGGGGGTCGCCCGCGAAAGCATTAGCGGCCATCGCCCCGAACATGGGAAGGAGCGAGGAGACGGCGAAGAAGATCACCAGGGTGTAGATCAGCGCGTTCCCGCTCTCTTTTGCAGCCGTCGACATCATGAGCGCGACGGCGAAGTAGGCAAGCAGGAATCCGAGCGAGACCGCCCCGAAGATCAGGATGCCAGCAAACTCCTCCAACGTCGGGACAACCGAGAAGATGAGGAGCAGGGCAAGGGCGATGGCAAGCGCAAGCGCCATGGCGAACCCGAGCGCGCCGACGCCCCCGAGCGCCTTGCCGTTGATGATCTCGTCGCGGTAGACCGGGTGCGAGAGGAGCGACTTCAGCGACCGGGTCTCTTTCTCCTTCGAGACCAGGTCGAATCCTATCGCAATGGCAAGGATGCCGCCGAGCATCGTCATGTAACTCATCATGGAGATGAAGACGTACATGATCGAGGGCTTCTGGGGCATCCAGCTCCTGTACGGGTCGTCGAACTCCTCCATCTGCCGGAGTTGCTCGGTATACGCCTCCAGGCTGTTGTTGTAGTTCTCGATACCATCGTAGATGCTGATCGTCGATATCACGAGGAGCAGGCCGAGGATGATGGCAAAGCGCCTGCTGGTGATGTGATCAACGAACTCTTTCCTTGCTACGTTGAGCAATCGGTCAAGTGCCATCGTCTACCTCCGGTAGGCCGCCATGAAGACGTCCTCTATCTCAGGCTCCTCAAGACGCATCTCCCGGACGTGCAGCCCCTGCTCGAAGAGAGTCGCGGAGAGCCGGTCCCGGATATCGGCCTTCGCCCGGACGACCGCACGGTTTCCGTTCCTCTCGATATCGATGACCGCGGGGTCGTCGATCGCCGGCAGGCGCTCCCTGGTCTCGACGACGATCCGGACGGCATCGCCGTCTGCAGGTGCCAGCGCCCGGGCGACCTCTTCGAGCGTCCCCTGCGCGGCAAGTTTTCCTTTCGCGAGGAGCCCCACCGTCCGGCAGACCTCCCGGACCTCGGAGAGGATGTGGGAGGAGACGAAGATCGTCTTCCCTTCGCCGGCGAGGTGGGTGACGAGTTCCCGGTACTCCCGGACGCCCTCGGGGTCGAGGTTTGCCGTCGGTTCGTCGAGGAAGAGCACTTTAGGATCGTTGATCAGCGCCTGGGCGAGCCCGAGCCGCTGCTTCATGCCGCGGGAGTACTCTCCTGCCTTCTGGGCGACGCCGTCGAGATGGACGAGTTCGAGCAGTTCTGCGATCCGCTCCTTTCTCTCCTTCGCGTCCATCCCGTAGAACCGTGCGAAATAATCCAGGTTCTGCTCGCCGGTCATGTTCCCGTAGAACCCGACGTCTTCGGGGAGGTAGCCGATGATCTTCTTCACGTTCAGCGGGTCTTTTGCGACCTCGATCCCGTCGACGAAGCACCGTCCGCCGGTGGGCTCGATCATACCGGTGAGCATCAGGATCGTCGTGCTCTTTCCCGCTCCGTTCGGGCCGAGGAAACCGAATATCTCGCCTTCCCCGACCACGAGGTCCAGGCCGTCGACGGCTGTTTTTCCATTATATACCTTCGTGAGGTTCTCCGTTCGTATCATTTTACACTCCCGCCAGGGCCGTTTTGGCGGCGTCCTACTGCAGACTACGACACCCTCTTATTAACGTTTTCTGTGACAATCGTCTACACTTCAAAGAGGGATCATGATTCCAGTCTCTAAGGTGTCACGGTTATCCCGGCAGAGCCCTGAGATGCGCCGTGAATCGGGCGCCGGACTGCGTATCGGCCCTCGCGCGGTTCCGTCGTAAGTCCTGCAGCGACGTCCCCGAGGATACGAGCCATGCTCGTTCCTCGATTTGGCGTTCGGCGACAGAGTATAGGGAGGATTGGGAGATAAGGCGATGGTAAACTACGAAAAAAATCGAACCTACCAAAGGCAGGTATTCGGGCACCGGCAGGGCCAGGAACTTCGATACCGGGTAGCCACAGCCGTTCGACCGCCCTTCTTCTTCAAGACCCTCGGAGCCGGGCCGCAATGCAAAAACCTTTTCTTCCGCCGGCCTGAAGGTTCTCCTGATTGCTATGAGAAGGTTATTCGGTGTGGTCGTTGTGCTCCTTGTCCTGGTGCTCGCGGCAGGGTGCATGACCTCCCAGCCTCCGGCAGGCTACGTGACGATCCGGAGCGTCGATATCGGCATCCCGGACGGCCAGCCGCCGTCGAACGTCACCCGGGTCACGGCGGTCCCGTACCTCGACGCAGTCTACGACGACGTCGACGGCGTCGACCTGCAGGTCATTGCAAAAGAGGCCGGGACGGATATCGTCGTCGAGGAGACGGTTCTCTCCATCGGCACCCTGACATCGGGGAAGACCGCGAAGGAGGAGGTTACGCTCACGCTCGAGAACGACCGGGGTTACGACATCTGGGTGACGATCTGGCAGGACGGGCGTATGCGGGAGTCGGGTTCGGTGAACGTCTTCCTCCCCGACAGGACGGTCGCCACGCAACGACTGGCCTACTCGCTCCTCACCGTCTCCGCGATCGACGTCATGACCCCCGAGATCGACGCCGACCCGATCACGCTCGACATCATCACCGGGATCGCGAACAGCGGCGGTTCGTCCGGGAACCTCGTGATGGAGATCCGGGCGGTCAACCTCCAGACGGGGATCACGGCCGTCCGCGAGTCCCGGCCGCTCGGGACGATCCCCGGTGACCTGGGCGTCGAAAAAAGGGTGAGCATCACGGTGCCGAACGGCTACGATTACGAGATCCGCATCCGGCTCGTCGAGGACGGCGCGGCGTTTGCAACCAGCACCGGCCGGATCACCCTGGCCCCACAACCGCGGGTGATCCTTGCCGACGGCACGGTGCTCGACACCGCAAAGAGCACGTCGCCGACCGCTCTCACGTTTCCGACCCCGGCCCCGACCCCCATGACACCGTCCTCAGCGCAGGTAGGCCAGTTCCGGGTGCAGAGCAGCGGTGCGCCGACGCCGACGTACGCACCCGGGTTTGAGGCCGCACTTGCCGCCGCCGGGCTCCTCGGCGCCGGAATCGCGGTGCTTGCCAGGCGGAGGAGGTAGGATGGAACCGGAGGAAGGCCTCACGGCATGGAGGGTCTACCTCTACGCCGTCTCGTTCATCGCGCTCATCGTCGCGATCCTGGGTGCCGTGAACCTCATCGCCGTCGCAATCGAGGTCTTCGTCTACCCGCCGCCCCAGCCCTACCCGGTGTCGCAGTACTACCCCGAACTTCCCGGGAGCGTGGCGCAGGTCGCGGTGGGGCTCATTGTCTGGGGGTATCACTGGATGCTGCTCAAAAAAGAGCACTGAAAGGGATTTACCGTTGCCGGAGGGATCTCGCGGCAACCAGCAGTCCCGCAATCGCCCCCGCCGCACCGAATCCGGGGAGCGGGGTGGGCGATGTCTCCGCCGGGAGGGAGGAGGCATAGGGTGCCGGCTGCACCCGGGTGTAGACGTGAACCGTCCCTCCCGGCGGCGGCAGGGGCGGGAACTGGTGCCGCGACATCGTCCCTCTCTCCTTATCTCTGAAGACGAACTCTTCCGGAGGCGGGAGCGTGGTGTTCACCGCGACCCGGAGGGTGCCGCCCTCGACGACGCCCGCGAACGCGTTGTCGATGTAGACATCCTCCCCGTCAGCGCCGTAGATCAGGTACCAGCCGGTCTCGTTCACCTCCGCGCCCGGGATGGGCTGTTCGACCTGACAGAACTGCGGGAAGAGGTCGATCGTCTCCCCGGCGGCCGGGGCCCGTTCGATGAACCCGGTATACATCAGGCGCTCTCCATCACGGATGGTATACTCCCGTGCGGGCGGGGCCGCCGGGTCCACCGCCACGGCAAGTTCGGTATCGGCGATCGTCCCCCTGAACCCGCCGTCGAAGGAGACCTCCACGCCGTCGCCGTTGAACCAGTGGACGACGTACCGCCCGGCATCGTCCTCCCCGGCCGCTGCCGCCGGGAGAGCCGCGGCAAGGAGAAGGATGCACGCGAGACAGACGGTTCTCGTCGCACCTCCGGCTGAATGATACATGAAAGGGTACATGAAAGAAGAGGGGAGAGGGCACTATATATCGTTTCTGTGCCGTCCATCTACCGATCGGGTGCCCCCTGTCATCATAAACTCTGCGCCACGCCGTAGACGGTTCCGTTCCACTCGCAAAGGGCATACTTCGCGAGGATCCGCCGCATCTCCTCCGTGGATATGCGGAGCGAACTGTACTTCGCGTGATCCTTTCCTGCCGGGCAGTACGCGGAACGGGGGTCGAGCCAGAGGAGTGCGTCGAACAGGGGGCCTTTCGAGACCAGGACAGGTTTCTCATCGAGAATCAGCGCGCCGAGCGCCGGGTGATCCCGAAAGTCGGCTTTTGTGAGGGGCGTCACGGAAGCGGCGTCCACGGTGCCTCCCCGGGGAGACGCGCCAAGGCTTGTCTCGTCAATCAGGTTGACCCAGTGGAAGGACCCGAGACCGATGACGCACAGGATGACGAGGACGACAAGCGCCCCGAAGAACGGGCCCCTCCCCCATTCCAGATCTTCCGCCGTTTTACCCGGTCGTCCGTTTCCTTCCATCCTACACCACCGCCCGCGGCCCTAAGACCGCTGCTGCCGTTTTCCGTGGAAGAGACTGGGCCGCCGGGGTATATGAGGATTACGCGGCCGAAGGGAAGGGCCGGGGCCCTATTCCCTCTCACCCTCAAACCGCCACCCCCCGTTCGGCACGGTGATCTCGAACCGTGCCCCCTTGCCAAAGACCCCCGTCTCCCGGATCGTCATCCCGGTGATCCCGAGGATCCCCGCGACCAGGAACAGCCCGTGGCCGTACCGCCGCTTATAGGTCTCGCGGAAGATCGCCTCCTTCTCGCCGTCCGGGATGCCGGTGCCGTCGTCCTCGCAGAGGATCAGCAGGTCCTGCCCGGCCCTCGCGCACGAGAACCGGATCTCCGTCACGCTTTCGCCGTGGCGGACGGCGTTGTCGATGAGATTATAGAAGACCTTCTTCACCATCGGGTCCGCGTAGACCTCGAGGTCCGGGAAGTCGGCATGGACGTCGATCCCTGTCGGGAGGGCGAGATAGGAGACGCTCTCCGCGATGAGGTCCTGCGGCCTCTGCCAGGCAGGCACCTTCACTCCCACGTCGTGGTAGTCCCGGCTGAACTCGATCTGCTTCTGGATCTCGTCGACAGCGGCATGGGCACGCTCCAGGCAGGTCTGAACCCCGGGATTCTCGCCGTCCTCTCCGGCAAACTCGATGTAAGCGCGCGCGACGGTGATCTGGTTGAGGATGTCGTGACGGGTGATCCCCGCGAGAAGGTTTAGTTTCGTGTTCGCCCGGCCAAGCGCCTCCTCGGCGTGCTGCTGCTCGGTGATATCCTCCCCCGAACTCAGGATCCCGCAGACGGCGCCGTCCTCGTCACGGAGCACGGTGTTGCGCCACGCGACAATTCGTTCACCGCCATCTGTAGCGACGACCGGCATCTTCACGCGCTCGTTCACCCCGATCTCGCCCTGCGTGAGCCCCGTAAAGAGCGCACGGCAACGCTCCCGTTCCGCCGGGGAAACGAACCGCTCGGCCCAGGGCTCGCCCACGGCCGCATCCGCCGGGCAGCCGAGAACCTCGGACGCCCGGCGGTTGATGAGAGCGACCCGCCCGTCTCTATCGAGGACGACGAAGAGGGTGCCCGCAATATCCAGGTACTGCGCGAGCCGGTCTTTCTCCCGCATGAGCCGCTCTTCACTTGATTTCAGGCCGGTAAAGACCAGCGCGTAGGGCTGCCGGATCCCGGTCTCAACGAACGCGACGTAGATGAGCCCGAACGAGAGCACCATCAGGAGGTGGCCGATCATGTTCGAAAGCCCGTAGACGCTGATATAGAGCGTAAAGGCAAGTTCCGAGGCGATCATCACGAGGACGGCCGCGGTGAGGTGGCCCGCCACCCGGGGCGAGAAGGCGTCCCGCACCCGGTAGACGGCGACCGCCCCAAGGGCGAGCAGCACCGCTATGACGTACTCGCTCCAGACTTTGAACGCCGTCAGCCCCGAACCCTCGATGTAGCAGTCGGGAAAGACCGGGACGGCGAAGATCGAGAGGAGGAAGAGCACGGCAACCGCCGAAAACGCGGCAAACACCCGCCGGGAACCGGGGTTTTTCCGGAGCAGGAGAGGCGCGGCAAGCAGCGTCCCGGCGAGGAGGTAGCGCGAGGCGATCCAGAGCTGCGTCGGAAGGTTTGCATCGTAGCCGACGAAGATGCCCATGCCGTCATACGCGAGGGTGTGGACCAGTTCGATACCGGCCACGAAGAGCAGCCCGGTGCCGGCGACCAGCAGGTAGCCGTTCTCCCGCATCGCCCGGGCATTCCACGCCACGATGAAGACGGCGATTGCAATCGCGATGGCGACGAATTCGGCGATCGTGTGGAAGAGGAGGTAACTGTACAGGCTTGTCGCCGCGAGGGCGGCCAGAAGCACCGTCAGGACGGTGAACGAACACCAGATGCCGGATTCCACGGCCTCCTGTCCGGTATGGCCCCACCGGCTCTCCGCTCCGCTCCGGGCTGTACGCGCCGAACGATCTGTCCGCATAAGGTTGTTCTCCATGGCTTCCGGCTCCGGGGCGGGGAACGCCGGGCCGGTTCCCGGACATCCCACCCGAACCCTGCCCCGGTGGTGCGGCGCCAGGGCCCGGACCATCCGCCCAACTTTTATCTCACTAATAATATATTTGACTCGACATCAATATATCGGATAAAAAAATCACCATCTACGGGATAATTCAGATAAAACGAGCATTCTATTCTGGCAACCAGGAGAATGCCTCCCACGAGGATCGAGACTCCGGAGAGATCGTTATACCAGTTCATTCCTCCGCAGGAACTCCCTGATATCGCGGGACTCTACCCAGCCCTCGTCAAGTTGCTTGACGATCGCGTTGATCCGCTCAACCTGCTCCCGGATCTTTGCCGACATCGTTTCCTCGTCGGCCAGATCGGCCATACCGAGGATCACCTGCAGGGGCAGCCGGATATGGTCCGCGAGAACTGCAAACTGCTCGATATTCTGCTCGATCGGGTAGAACGCCTGCAGTCGCATATCCTCGTAGCGCACCCTGTCCGAGACGTCCCTGCCGACGATCTGTACGCCCACCACGCGACCGTCTTCCACGATCGGAGACTCGTTCAGTTCGAGGAACGCCACGGACCCGTCTTTTCGACGGAACTCGATCTCGAGCCCCTCGACCGGTTCGCCCCGGGCGATCTTCTTTCGTCCCTCCTCCCAGACGGGGAGGGACGAAGGGACGACGTAGTCGTGACACCCGCGGCCGATGAACTCGTCGGGAGTATAGCCGAGGATGCGGGTCACCGCCGGGGAGATGTAGGTGATCCCGCGATCATGGTAGCAGGTGTAGATCATATCGAAACTCCGCTGGGCGATCTGGCGGAACCGCTCCTCGTTCTCCGCGAGAGCGTTCTGCATCTCCCGCCAGTCGGTGATGTCCTCCAGCATCGCGATGACCAGACCTCCCTCCCCGGTGTCGTGAAGCAGCGACGTGGTCAGCCGTCCCCAGATGATCCGGCCGTCCTTCGTCAGGTAGCGTTTCTCCCGGCGGATGCCCTTCCCCAGGGCAGTCTGCCGGTGGAGAGAATCGGCCCCCTCCCGGTCGGGCGGGTAGATCAGGTCATACGATCGCATACCGTACAGTTCGTCTTCCTCGTAACCGAACATCCGTACGAGTGCCGGGTTCACCTCCATGATCCGTCCGTCCGAATCGATGAGCGCGATCCCGGTTCCTGCCTGCTCGAAGATCCCCCGGAACCTCTCTTCGCTCTCCCGCAACGCAAGTTCCGCTCTCTTCTGTTCCGTGATATCCTGCCCCGTGACGGCCAGCATCCCGACCTGCGGCCGGTAGATCTGCAGGTCGTACCACCGCCCGGTTCTCGGCTCCTGCAACCGCCGCTGAACCGGATGACCGGTCTCTGCGACCGCCCCGTAGAGAGCGCAGGCACCCTTCGCAATCGTCGGAAAGATATCGAAGAGCCGCTGCCCGATCAGTTCCTCCCGGCTGCGGCCGAATACCTCGGCCGCTTTTTCGTTCAGCTCGCTGATACGGTAATCGACAGGGTTCCCGGCGTCGTCCCGGACCACCTCGTAGAGGGTGTAACTCTCGAGCATCCGTTCAAAGAGAAGGCGGTACTTCTTTTCGCTCCTCCCAAGAGCCTTGTTCGCCCGCATCCGCTCGATGACCCGGCCGAGCCTCCCGGCGACGGCGTCGATCAGGCGGCGTTCACCGATGGGAAACGGCACACCGTCATCTTCGGGCCGCGGGCGGCGGTAGCAGATCTCCACCCTTCCGACTATCCGCCCCTGAACGACGATCGGGCTTTCCTGCCGCCAGGGGGTTTCGACAAATCCGGCCGACTGGTATTCCCGGCCGTCGACCACGATCCGGGCGGCGGCATCTTCCGGGTGGCGCCAGCCGGCGGGGAGGATGACGGCAACATTTCGGAGAACCTCTTCGACCGATGTTCCGGGCCGCTCGACGACGCCGCTCACGGCGTAAAGCGTCGCAAGTTCCCTTACCCGGTTATCCAGGGCGATCTGCTGCTCCCGCAGCATCTCTTCGGCCCTGCGCCGTTCCGTGACGTCTTCTGCGATAACGACGAGCCGGTCGTACTGCGGCCGGTATGCCTTCAGTTCGTAGCAGGTGCCGGTCGCCGGACTTGAGACCTCGCGATGCACCGCCTCCCCGGTTGCGGCAGCCCGGTAGAAGAGGTCGAGCGCTGCAGAGGTGATCGAAGGAACGACCGTGACGAGGTCTTCTCCGACGACCTCTTCCTGCTGACGCCCGAGGCTTTCGGCGGTTTTGCGGTTGACCCAGACGACCCGGAAGCCGGCAGGGCCCCCTGAGGCATCGCGGAGTATCTCAAGAAGGAGGGCGGCGTCCGGCATCTGATCGAAGAGGAGGCGGTACTGGTGCCCGGACGATGCAGCCCCGGCGGGTGCCGGCGCGACGGCCGCCCCGAGCATCATGGCGACGGCACGGACAAGGGCGTGCTCCTGCGGCAGGAACGGATCGTCTCCCCCCTCCGGAACCCTCCCATACTCTACCACGAGCTGCCCGGCTGAACGTTCTCCCGTATCAATCCCGGCAACAATCCTTCCGGGTCTGGAAACGGCGGTTCCGGGCTCTATCCGCACCGACACCGCTCCCGGGTGGCGGAACCCGCGGGCCAGAAGGGCGGCCGTCTCCCGGAAGATCTCGCCGGTATCGGCGCCGCCTTCGATCGCACGGGCGACCGCGGAGAGGGTGCAGAGTTCCCTCGTCTGCCAGCAGGATTCATCCCGGCCGGTGACGTCGAGGTCGACCCCCGCCCAGAGGACGATCCTGCCCGCGGCGTCCCTGACCGGGATGCCCCTGCTCGCGATGGTTCGATACCTTCCGTCGGCACCCCGGATACGGTAGTTGCACCTCCACGGAAGGCCGGTATCGTTGCGGCGTTCCCACTGAGCGAGCATCGTCTCGGCGTCCCCGGGGTGGAGGTTGCCCGCCCACACGGGATCACAGCGCTCTTCGCGCGTCGTCTCCCGGAGAGCAGGCGCCACTCCGTCGGGCCCACTGATCCAGATCCTGCAGGGGACTGCCTCGTCGGCAGGCAGGTCCTGTTTATCCGGAGCAGTCGCGGTGAAGTCTGGTGGCGGCATGTTTTAATACTGCTGGGAAGTCAGGAGGGGTGACGGGCGTTGACGGCAGGCCGTCACCCGGGCATGCTGTGGAGTGGGTGATCGTTCCGATCATTTGGGGGCGATCTCTTCATAATGCTTCTGCTCGGTGAAAGGGCGACCCGTCTTTTGAGCGATCGCGCCGGCGACAGATCGGGATATGCGCCCGGACACCCTTTAAGTGAGACGCAGTTAAGGTTGCAGGGTTATGATAGAGACCTGCGCCCGAACGACTCCGGCCGGAGGCAGGCCGTGACGGAGCGTGAGGAGTGCCCGTCCTGCCCCCGATGCCGGGCCGGGATCTGCGAGATTCACAGGCCGGTCGTCGGGCGCCGGGAGATCGCGGTCTTCGGGATCTCGGGCATCCTCCTCCTTTCGGGGATACTCGTGAACTACCTCACCCCGTATCCCCTCGCCGGCACGGCCCTGCTGCTCGCTGCCGCGGCTATATCCGGCTACGACGTCCTGAGAGCCGGATTCTTTGCTCTCATCCGGCTCCGGTTCAGCATCGCCGTGCTCATATCCATCGCGGCGGCAGGGGCGTTCCTGACCGGAAACCCGGCCGAAGGGGCGACCGTGCTCTACCTCTACGCCGTCGCCGAGTTCATGGAGGAGTACGCGGCCGGGAGGGCAGAGCGCTCGATAGCCTCGCTCCTCGATCTCACGCCGCAGACCGCCCGGGTCAGGCGAGACGATGGGGAGGTGACCGTCCCGGTCGATGACGTCGGCATCGGGGAGACCGTGATCGCGAGACCGGGCGACACCGTTCCGCTCGACGGCGTCGTCACTGCCGGCGGATCATCGGTCGATCAGGCGGCGATCACCGGTGAGAGCGTCCCGGTGGCAAAGGGAGTCGGGGACGGCGTCTACGCCGGGACGCGGAATCTCGACGGGTACCTCGAGGTCCGGGTGACGAAACCGGAACGAGAGAGCACGATAGCCCGGGTCGCCGCCCTGGTCGCGGAGGCCCAGGCCCACACCTCTCCCACCGAGGCGTTCATCGAACGGTTTTCGCGCTACTACACGCCGGCGGTCATTCTCGGCGCCGCCCTCCTCGTCGTGGTCCCGCCGCTCGCCTTCGGCGTCCCGTTCCTCGAGGCGTTCTACCGGGCGCTGGTCCTGCTCGTCATCGCCTGTCCCTGTGCGCTCGCGATCTCCACCCCGGTCTCGATGGTCTCGGGGATCACGACCGCGGCGCATAATGGCGTGCTGATCAAGGGCAGGGACTCGCTCGAGGCCGTGGGGCTCGCCCGGGTGGTCGTCTTCGACAAGACCGGGACGCTCACGGCCGGGAGGCTCGAGGTGGACAACGTGATCGGGTTCGGGATCCCGGAGGCGGAGGTGCTCGCCGTCGCCGTGTCGCTCGAGTCCCGTTCGGGTCACCCGATCGCGGAGGCGATCCGGCGGCGGGCGGAGGAGGAGGGCGCCGTCCTGCAGGACGTCGGGGAGTTCGTCTCGATTGCAGGAAGAGGCGTCCGGGGACGGATCGGCGGTGCGGCCTACGTGCTCGGAAACGTTGCGCTCTTTGTCGACGGAGATGCTCCGGCATGGCGGGCGGATTACGACCGGCTGGAGAGCGAAGGGAAGACCGTCGTCCTCGCCGGCACCGCCTCAGGGGTGCTTGGGCTTATCGCCCTCTCGGACGTGGTAAAGAAGGATGCAAAAAAGACGGTTGCCGCTCTCCGGGCGCGAGGAATCCGGACGGTGATGCTCACCGGGGACAACGAGCGCGTCGGGGGGGCGGTGGCCCGCCGCATCGGGATCGACGAGTGCCATGCCGGGCTCCTGCCGGAGGATAAGGTGACGATGGTCGAGCGGCTGATGGACCGCTACGGGCTCGTGGTGATGGTCGGCGACGGCGTGAACGACGCGCCGGCGCTTGCGCGGGCGAACGTCGGGGTCGCGATGGGGGCGATAGGCTCAGACGTCGCGATCGAGGCCGCCGACATCGTCGTGATGGAGGACGACATCTCGCGGGTCGCCTACCTCGTCGCCCTCTCGGAGAAGACGGTCTCGGTCGTCCGGCAGAACGTCATAGCGGCGCTCGTGGTGAAACTCGGCATCGCCGGGCTCGCCGTCCTCGGGCTGGTCACGCTCTGGATGGCGGTGGCGTTCGGGGACATGGGCCTCTCGCTTGCGGTCATCGCGAACGCTCTCAGGATAGGCCGGCCGGATTCCGGCAGCCCTCCATGAAACCGCGGAAAAAAGGGCAAATAAAGGAAAGGGATTTACTCAAAGAGAACGGTCTTCTCCGGCGTCCATGCCGGGTCGATGAACGAAAGGAGCCTCGTGGTCGAGTCCGCGGCGTTCCGGGTCTCTTTTACCCGGTCGGGCAGGACGTAGGCGGCACTCCCGGCAGGAACCCGGATCGTCTCTCCGTCCGGTGTGGAAACCTCGATCTCCCCCTCGATCACGTAGAGGAGATCGGACGAGCCGTTGATACCGTCATATCCAAGATACCCGCCCGGGAGGAGTTCGCCGTATGCGAGGCTGTAGCCGACCGGGATGACCGTCTCGTTCATCAGCACCGGATTTAAGAGAGTATAGACCGCCACGCCGGATTCGAGGCTCCACTCGATCCCCTCCCGGGGATCGGCGACGACGAGCGGCGCACTGTCCGTTTTTGCGCCGATCGCGTCAGGCCCGCCCCCCGGAATCTCGATTGCGGGCGTGAAGGGCGGCTGGACCGCGGTGAGGTAACGGAGTTCCGTATCCCCGGCCGAAGCTATCGACTGCAGCACGCCTTCCGGCAGGAGCACCGTCTCTCCCTCGCGAGCGGTTACCGTCTCGTTGCCGCAGCGGATCTCCGCCGCACCATCGAGCACGTAGACGAGTTCCGTCGTCCCGATCAGGCGGTGCGGCGGCGTCGCGTTGCCCGGTGCGATGACGACGCAGCCCATGCTGTAGTTCGTCCGGATCTGCGGCGTCTCCTCGCCGATGATCCCGAAGTAGGTTGCCCGGCCGTCGAAGATGGGGACCGGGTCCACCGGGGCGATCAGGCTGACACCCGCCTCTGCCGGAGGCTCGTCTGCGGCGAGACATCCGGCGGAGAGGAGGATACAGACAAAGAGAAGAGGAGCAATCCTGTGCATGGGAAACTATCTGCGACGGGAGGAATAAAGCAGATCGTTCCCCCCGGTATACACCGCGAGCGTTCAGGCGGAAACCCGGGCGGCCTATGCACATCCCCCGTGTCCGGCTTTCCTGAGGGAGAACCGGAACGCCGCGCCCTCCCCCGGGCGGCCCGGAACGCGATCCTCGACCCAGATCCTGCCACCGTAGCGGGCAGCAAGCATCCGGCAGATCGAGAGGCCGAGCCCCTGGCTCCCCCGCCTGCCGCCCTCCCGCTCGAACCGGAAGAAGATCGCCTCCTTCGCCTCGTCCGGAACACCCGGGCCGGTGTCGGCAACGGTGACGACGACGCCCTCCTCGTCCAGATCGTCGACCGCCACCGTGACCTCGACACCCGGGCCGCCGTGCTTTGCGGCGTTGCCGATAAGGTTCGTGAAGACCTCGGGAAGCAGATCGTCGGCAAAGACCTCTACGGGCTGCCCGCAGTACCGGATGCAGAGGTCGGGGAAGTGGGCGATCTCCTCCCGGATCACGTCGTGGAGGTTTTGGCGTGCAAGCCCGTTCCGGACTTCCTGGATCTTTCGGAGGGTGGCGACGTTTGCGGTGATCTCGATGCTCTTCCTGATCCCGTCCTTCAACTTCCGGGCATGTCGCGCCGGCTCGCCCTCGAGCTCGTCGATGAGGAGGTCGGCATAGATGTTTGCGACGTTGTCTGCGTTCCGGATATCGTGAGTGAGGATGTCGAGGTAGAGGTTCGCCTCGCGGTTCGCCACCTCAAGCCTCCGGTAGAGCATTCCCCGCACGATGCCGGCGCCGATCTCACGTCCGACCGCTTCAAGGAGCGCGCGCTCGTCGTGAGAGAAGAATCCCCGCTCCCTGCTCCCGATGAGGAGCGCCCCAACGACGTCGGACTCGACGACGAGCGGGATGCAGGCGAGTGCGGCGAACCCGAGCTCCCGGAGAAGGCGGGATCCCGGGGTGTTCGGACCCCGGTCCTGTTCAAGGTAGCAGGGAAGGCCGGCGGCGATGGTATCGGCGAACGACACCCCAAAAACGGTTTCTGCCAGTTCCAGGCACGTATCCGGCATGTTTCGCCAGCACTGAAGAGTGGCCTCTCCCCACCCGGAATCGAGGCGGTAGATCGCGCCGCCGTCGTAGCCGAGGAGGTCGAGTGTCTGGTTGAGCGCCGTCTCCAGCAGTTCTCCCGGCAGATGCGTCGATGCAGATGTGCCGATGATCCGGTTGAGCAGCAGGAGATGCCGGTTCCTCGCCTGCAGTTGCTCCTCCGCCTGTTTCCGGTGGCTGACGTCCCGCATAACGACCTGAACCGCGGGCCGCCCCTCAAAGATCGTCCGTGTCCCCCTCCCCTCGATGGGAACCGTCGCCCCGTCGAGCCTGACGACCAGCAGCTCGATGAGCGGCGTCTCCTCTCCCTGGAGATCCCGCACGGAGAAGGCCTCGATGGTATCCCGGGCGTCCGGGTGGACGATATCGAGGATAGCCTTCCCGATGACCTCCTCGGGGCGTGAAGCCCCGAGCAGTTTCAGACCGGCGGGGTTGACGAATATGATCCTCCCGTCGCGGTGGATCAGGGTCGCCTCGGCGGAGAGTTCGACGAGAGATCGATACTTCTCCTCGCTCTCGCGGAGGTTTGCCTCCATCTGCTTTAAGGGGGTGATGTCCTGGACTCCGGCAAGGAATCCCCGGCAGGTGCCGCCGGTGTCGATGATCGGGGTGGTCGCTATCAGCGTATGAATACAGGTACCGTCTCTTCTGACCAGTTCGAACTCGAAGACCTCGCGCACGTTCCGACCCAGGTGCTGCAGAAATTCCCTCACGTCTCCGGCACACTCTTCGTCGACGAACACATATACCGGCGCTCCGATGATCCTGGCGACCGGGCAGCCGAGGAGATCGGCCATCTTCTGGTTGGCAAAGACCACGATGCCCTCTCTGTCTATCAGCGCGATACCCTCGTTGAGGTTCTCGACGAGGAACCGGTACCGGTCCTCGCTCTCCCGCAGGATCTCCTCTATCCGCCTCCGTTTAGCAGCATCCACACCCGAATCGCGGTCCTTGCCCGGGGCGATCCCGTCGCAGGAAGGTTCGGGAGAAAAGCGGACGAGCCGACTGCCGCGAAGCCGGCCTTCATGCACGGCCCGGCATGAGCAGCGGAACCGCCCCTCGCCGCCGCCGGGCAACCGCATCGCGCACAGGAAATCGGCGGCCGAGGAGCGGCCGGAGAGAAACGCGGCGATCTCGGTTCTCCCCGACTCCCCGCAGATCCGGGGTATCAGGGCCCGGAGCAAGCGGTCAGCGTCGGTTCCAACGGGCACGTCACGGATGATATCGAGCAGGTGCTGCAGGTGCCTGTTGATGCAGGCCACCCGGTCGTCGGGGCCGACTATAAGCAGCCCCTCGTCGAACGCATCCAGGATGCCGGAGAGCACGAGGATGTCGTCATGTGCGGGTGTGCATTCATGCATCGGCCGGGATCACCTTCCTTTACTCTCGGAGGAGTTTCATCCCCATGGGCTGATAAAATGTTCCCGCACATTCCTCATGAATCCGGCAAAATTTCAGAAGAATTTTGACGATCCTATCAGTCTTGCGGGCAGGTTCATCCGAGCACAGGCAGTATGCTGTTTCCCTGAAGTTATAAACCTGTTTATTTTCACCGGGAGACATGTGCCTCGACGCCCTCAGGCTGCGCGCGGCCGGTATATTTACATCCCGCAAGAACGGCATCACCCCCATGAACGGGTACGCACGCGGCTCGGGCATGCACGACGGGACCGTAGAAGAGAAGCAGACGGGGAGGGCATGAGGTGGCCCACGATCACGGGGAGGGCGGACGGCACTACGAGACGCATCCAGAAGAGGCCGCCGGGCAGAAACCGCCGGAGACCCGCCGGCCCGGCCACGGCACGCACCGTCACGCCCTCGAGGACTTCCGGCGGCGTTTTGTCGTCTCGACGATACTGACGATTCCGATTCTCATCCTCTCGGAGCCGGTCCAGGAACTTCTCGGGATCGTCATCCGGTTCCCGGGCTCGGACTACCTTCTCCTCGCTCTTGCGACCGTGGTCTATCTCTACGGCGGCCATCCGTTTCTTACCGGCATCGTAAACGAACTGCGGGCGCGGATGCCCGGGATGATGACACTCATCGCCGTCGCGATCACCGTCGCCTACGTATACAGTTCGGCGGTCGTTCTCGGTCTCGTCGGCGGAGAAGGGTTCTTCTGGGAACTCGCCACCCTGATCGACATCATGCTCCTCGGGCACTGGGTGGAGATGCGCTCGGTTCTCGGGGCGTCGCGGGCGCTCGAGGAACTGGTCCGGGTCATGCCCTCGGAGGCGCACCTTCTCCGGGACGCCGGCACGGACGACGTACCCGTCGACCGGCTCGAACCGGGCGACCGGGTCCTCGTCCGGCCCGGAGAGAAGGTGCCGGTGGACGGCACGGTGATCGAGGGGGCGACGAGCGTCAACGAGGCGATGCTCACCGGGGAGTCGCGCCCGGTGGAGAAGCGCCCGGATGACGAGGTCATCGGCGGAGCGGTCAACGGCGAGGGCTCGATCGTCGTGGAGGTCCGGCGGACGGGTGCGGAGACCTACCTTGCGCAGGTGATCGACCTTGTTCGGAAGGCGCAGGAGAGCAGGTCGCGGACGCAGGACCTCGCGGACCGGGCGGCGTTCCTCCTGGTGGTGATCGCCCTCTCGGTCGGTGCGGTAACGTTCGCGGGATGGTTCGCCCTCGGGGAGGGGACCGGATTCGCGGTGGAGCGGGCCGCGACCGTTATGGTCATCGCCTGCCCCCACGCGCTCGGCCTCGCCGTCCCGCTCGTGATCGCGGTCTCGACGGCGCTTGCCGCAAAGTCGGGGTTCCTGATCCGGGACCGGAGCGCGTTCGAGCGGGCAAAAGACCTCACTGCGGTCGTCTTCGACAAGACCGGGACCCTGACGACGGGGGTATTCGGGGTCACGGACATCCTCGCCTTCGGCGGCGCGGCGGAGGACGACGTGGTCCGGGCAACGGCATCGGTTGAGGCGCACTCCGAGCACCCGATCGCCCGGGGCGTCGTCCGGAGCGCGGAGGAGCGGGGAATCGCTCTGCTCCCGGTAGAACGGTTCCGGGCGATCCCGGGAGTCGGCGTCGAGGGGACGGTCGGCGGCCGGAGCGTCCGGGTGGTCGGCCCGGGTTACCTCGCGGAGAGCGGCATCGATGCCGGGGACGGGCGGATTCAGGCGCTCCAGCGGCAAGGCAAGACCGTCGTCTTCCTGCTCGAGGACGACCGGCTCACGGGAGCGCTCGCGCTCGCCGACATCATCAGGCCGGAGTCGGGAGAGGCGATACGCCGGCTCAAAGAGATGGGCGTCCGGTGCATGATGCTGACCGGGGACAACCGTGACGTCGCCGCATGGGTGGCGGGGGAACTGGGTCTCGACGAGTTCTTCGCCGGTGTCCTGCCTCATGAGAAGGCGGAGAAGATCCGGGAGGTGCAGCGCCGGTACCGGGTGGCGATGGTGGGCGACGGGATCAACGACGCACCCGCGCTCGTCGAGGCCGACCTCGGGATCGCCATCGGGGCCGGGACCGATGTGGCCGTGGAGAGCGCCGATATCGTTCTGGTGAGGAGCGATCCGCGGGACGCGGCGGCGGTCATCGACCTTGCGAAGAAGACCTACCGGAAGATGCTCGAGAACCTCCTCTGGGCAACGGGTTACAATGCCGTCGCCATCCCGCTCGCCGCCGGGGTTCTGATCGGCGCCGGGATCCTTCTCACGCCGGCCGCAGGGGCGGTGCTGATGAGCGCAAGTACGGTGATCGTCGCGATCAACGCCAGGTTGCTCCGGATATAGGCGATCGTGTACCACCACCCGGCTAATAGGTTGAACCGGGAAGCTCAATGCGGTCAAATAGGGGGGCAGGGCCAGTATCTATCGGAGATGAGTTACTCATGAAACGAGACACTACAATCCGAATCTTCTCCCTCTTCATCGCCCTCGCCGTGGTGGTTCCTGCCGTGCAGGCCGCCCTCACGGTCGATGCAGGGGGCGACCGCACCGTGCTTGCCGGGGAGCCGGTTACCATCCTCGCTGCCTGCAACGACACGGACATCTTCGACGCGATGAACCTCTCGGCTTGCGTCAACTGGAGCACCGGGAGGACCGAGGCGGAGATCGTGCAGGACGACGAGCAGAACGGCACCGTCCGGGCAACCCATACCTACCTCGCCGCCGGCACCTACACGGTCACGGTAGAGGTCGCAAACAACGCGACGGGCGCCGTCGCCTGCGACACCCTGAACGTGACCGTCGGCCCGCAGACGGCGGAGGTGAAGGTCGCCCCGAAGGTCCTGAACCAGAAGAGCAACGGTGTCATGACCGTCTTTATCAGCATCGCGGACTGGCTCGGGTTTACCGGAGCCGACAGCGCGAACACGACGGTATCGGACCCCTCGGAGTTCGCGATCGGGAACGCAACACCGGAGAAGGTCAACTTCTGCGCAAAGGACGGCGGCACGCTCATCCTGAAGTACCGGCGCCAGGATCTCGACCTCGCCGCCGGCGACGGCAACCTGACGGTGACCGGGGGCGCCGTGACGGAGAACGGTTCCGTCCCGGTCGTCGGCACCGGGTCCGTCTCCGTGATCAACCCGGGCAACGGAAATGCGGCGAAGTTCGGCAGCGATGACGGGCATGCCCGGGCCGCGATGGTGAAGGAGAAGGTGAAGAACCAGAAAGAGTTCCGTGAAGAGCAGCAGAAGTCCAACGGAAAAGCAAAGGGGCAGGCGCCGTAACGGCGCACCGGGAGCGGGAACGCTCCCCTTTTCTCCTGTAATTATAAAGCCCGGATCAATTCTCTTATCGGTTTTCACGTCGACCAGTATGCATATGGGACGCTACGCCAGCGGCGACGTCGTTTTAGCCCCCGTTCGAATCGGGGGAGGGGGCGAGCGGAAGGTGCGCCCGGCTGTGGTCGTTTCTGCGGGAGAGAGCGGGAGCCTGCTGGTCTGCCCGGTATCGAGCAATCCGTCCACCGACGGGATCTCGATACCCCTCTCGCTCGACGACTTCGCCCGGGGCGGCCTCGACCTCTTCACCGAGAGCTACGCTCTCGCCGCACACGCCGCCACCATCCGGACGGCGGACGTCGTCGGAAAGAAGGGCACCCTCCTGCCGGAGACGCTCGCCGCCGTCCGGGAAGCCATGCCGGGGGTGTACGACAAGAGGGGACGGGGACGGCGGTGAATGGGTAAAGACTACAAGTCTTGACTGGTGAGCCTCGGGTATTGTATGCGTTTCACGTAGCGAGAGATGAAGCGATCCGAGAGCGTGGAAAAATCCCAGTACAGTGGACCGTGGGAGTATCGCCATGGGGGAACGACGCTCCGGAGAACGACCGTCCGCAGGACGGGAGTTTGAGAAGCCATCAGGCTTCGAGGAGCGGAGTTCGAGCACCGAAGGTGCGAGGCGCGAACGCAGTGAGCGTGAGCACCGTTAGGTGCGAGGAGGGGCTGACGGGGAGTGCGATGGTTCGTGGAACCGGAGCTCGACCACCGTCAGGTGGGAAGGGGGGCTTGCCCCCCTCGAAACTCTTCGAGTTTCTCATGCTCGCTGCGCTCGCACTCCCCTTTGTCCCCACCCCCCTATGGCGATATCCACTGGAAATCCGTGTCATTTTAGCCGAAGGGCTTTCAAAAGCGCGATGGTTCGTAAGTGCGACTACCGTCCCGGCAAGATTTTGAGCACAGGGCGGTGCGAGTTGTGCAATTCACTGCGATCCACTGCACGGAAACCCCGGTGCAACCACGATCCTATAAAACAACCCTGAGGCCCCTAACAGCCCTTCAGAGTTCGTACCGCTTCAAAAACTCCCGGATCTTCCGGGACTCCGTCCACTCCCGGTCGAGTTCGCTGATCCGCGTATTGATCCGCCGGACCTGCTCCCGGAGTTTCTCCGCGACCACTTCGTCCTCGAGGAGATCCGCGACCCCCATGACCACCTGGAGCGGGTGGCGGATCCGGTCGGCAAGGAAGGCGAACTGCTCGATATTCCGTTCGGTCATATCGAACGCCTGCTCCCGGAGCCGCTCGTGCAGGATCCGCTCGGAGATATCCCTGCCGACGACCTGGAACCCCACGGTTATCTTCTTCTCGACGATCGGCGACTCGTTCAGTTCCAGTATGCCGGTCTCCCCGTTCTTTCGCCTGACCTCGACCTGGAGCCCTTCGACCTGCTCGCCCCGGAGAACTCTCCGCCGCCCCTCTTTCCAGGCCATAAGGCTCGTCGGAAGGATGTAATCCTCCCAATCAGTTCCCACCATCTCTTCGGGAGAGTAGCCGAGTATCCGCTCCATCGCCGGCGAGACGTAGTTCAGCCCGCCGTCCAGGTACGACGTGACGATGAGGTCGAAACTCCGCTGGGCAATCCCCCGGAACTTCTCCTCGCTCTCCTCGAGCGCCGCTTCCACCTGCAGCCGCTCGATGATCCGGCCGAGCCGCTTCGTGACGGAATCGAGCAGCATCTGCTCCTCCGGCAGGAACGGCCCTTCGCTGCCCTCCGGGATCTCCGCGAGGTACCGCACCTCGACCTCGCCGACACGTCTGCCGTGGACGAGGATCGGGCTCTCCTGTTTCCAGGGGGTATCCGCCGGATCGCCCCGGTAGTAGTCCCGGCCGTCGACGGCGATCCGCACCCCGGTATCGTCCGGGTACTGCCATCCCATGGGAAGAGTATCGGCAACCGCCTGCAGGAGTTTATCGAGCGTCATCCCGGGCGTCTCGACGAGGTGCGCGATGGTGTACAGGCACCGGAGTTCGTCCATCCGTTTCTTCAGTTCGTGCGTCTTCTCCCGGAGCACCTTCTCCACCCGGCTCCGCTCGGTCACATCGAAGGCCGTCCCGGCAACGCCGACAACCTCTCCCTCCGGATCCCGAAGCGGTTTGAGCGTCAGGTCGCGGACACGCCGCTCGCCTGCGACGGTGAACGTCACCGCAGCCCGCACGGTCTCTCCCGTCTCAAGAACCCGCCGTTTGAGCGCGGCAAGATGCCCGGCGTTCTCGGGAAAGGCATCCTCTTCGCACATGCCGATGATGGACGTATCCGTGGACCCCAGCTGCTGGTTGTACGACCAGATGTAACGGAGGTCTTCATCCTGCACAAAGACGACCACCGGAGACTGGTTGAGCGCGGCCATGAAATGATGCGCATTCAGATCCGCGGTGGCGTCCCGGATCTTGATGAGCCGCTGCCCGGTCACGGCGAAAGCCTGTTTGCTCGATATCGAGAGCCAGCGCCGGATACCGTCCGAAGTCCGGGCACGGCAGAGAAGAGAAGGCAGGTCCGCGCCGTTCTCAAGGACATTACGGAGCAAACGCACGGAATCGTCGTCCTCGATGATCGGCAGGATGTATGCATCGAGAAGAGAACTCATCTCCATCCCGATGGCGTCCGCCTGCCTGATGCCGAGAGTCCGTGCGAGGGCCGGGTTGTACCAGCTGACCTTCCGGTCGTCGCCTACCACAAGAAGTCCGTCTTCGAGAGCGTTGAGCACCGCACGATCAAAGGGTGCTCGATCCTGGTGCGAGTCTGTCATTTCCCACCGGCGCCGAGATACAGTCGCTGTAGTGGTTGTGCCCCGGGGACATTAAAAACATTACTATCCGTTTATTGGGCGAAACTCCGGTTTTCCTCGGCCTGCCGGGCTATTGAGCGACGCTTCCGGGTTCCCGGGGGAGCAGGCAGAAGGCCCGGAGGGAGATGCCTGCAGGCGGGGGGACCCGTGAAGCGCGCCTCGCCAAGGTATAAATACCCCCGGCGGACCATAACCGGAGTCCATGATGACGGATACCGAGTCCATCGAGATCTTCGCCGTGATCCGGGAACGCCGGAGTGTCAGGAACTACGCCGACCGGGACGTCCCGGACGAGGCCCTGAGAGCGATCATCGCTGCGGGCATCCAGGCCCCGACCGCCCTCGGGCTTCAGCCCTGGCAGTTCGTGATCGTGAAGGACCGGGGCCTGATGCAGCGGGTATCCGACTACTGCAAACCAATCCTTATCGAGAAGATTGGAGAGGAGGCCCGACCAGGGACGGAAGAGTTCCTCGCGGCGCTCAAGAACTCCGACTTCAACATCTTCTACAACGCCCCGGTGCTGATCCTGGTCCTCGGCGCCCGGGAAGCCGTATCGAGCGTCCTCGACTGCGCGCTCTGCGCGGAGAACATGATGCTTGCCGCCTGGGCGCTCGGTATCGGCAGTTGCTGGATCGGTTCGGCGGCTCTCGTCCAGCAGAACCCCGATCTCCTCGCGGCGCTGAAGGTTCCGGACGACCACCAGATCGTGGCGCCGGTGATCTTCGGCTATCCTGCCCCCCTCTCACCGAAAGCGGCGCGCCGGGAGCCCCGGATAACGTGGGTTCCCTGAGAATCCGGGTTCGCCGGCGGGATCAGGGCAATCCTGCTGCTATACCCTGCCGGCTCACGCGGAGTGGGAAGAGCGTGATGCCCGGTTGACGGAGAGTAGACACCCCTCTTCACACCTTCGGTGTTCAAGCTCCTGCTCCCACCCTGCGGGTGCTCACGCTCCGGACATTTTCCGTCGCGCCGTCCCGGCAGTCGCACTCACGAACCGTCCATCCTACCGGAACGCCGTTCTCCGGTGCTCGAAAGTTCTACGGACAGCGCTTCGATGCACTGACACGGATTTCAGTGGGACTGCGCACCTCGCACCTCCGGTGCTCGAACTCCGTTTCTGCAGAAATGTCGTTCTCCGGTGCTCGTGCTCCCGCCCCCGCACCTCGCACCTCCGGTGCTCGAACTCCGTTCCCATGGAACGTCGTTCCTACCGGTGCTCCAGCTCCGTTCCAGAGGAACGTCGCACCTTCGGCCGGTCGCATATCGCCCCCGGGGGAGGGGCCGACGGGGAGGGGGGCTCGCCCCCCTCGAAGGCCTTCGGCCTTCTCATGCTCGCTGCGCTCGCACTCCCCTTTGTCCCCACCCCCCCATGGCGATGTTCCCACGGTCCACTGCATCGGGATATTTCCTCGCTCCACTTGCTTGTTTGTCGCACAACGACGGCCTTCGTCCCATCGCGGCTCGAAGCTTGACGGCTTCTCAAGCTCCAGACGTTATCCGTCGCACTTCGCATGGGGTGAAACATGTCAATCCGTGGCTTGCCGTTGCACCTCGAGACCCCGGGAGAGAGGGGCGAACCCTTCCCCGCTTCACCCGGCAACGGTGCACGCGGCGGCTTCCGCGGGGATGATCGGGAGCGTGATCCGCCGCCGGTCCCGGACAATCTTCAGGGTTGCCGGTTCCGCGATGGGCCAGGCGGCAAGGAACCGGTGCAGGTCGTCGACGCAGGTCACGCAGGTATCGTTGATCGCCACGATCAGGTCTCCCGCCCGGAGCCCGGCCCGGCCGGCGGGGCTGACCCGGTTCACCGAGACGACCTCGACCGCCTGGTTCGCGGCGAGGCCGAGCGCCAGAGCGAGGTGCTGCGGGAGCGGGTGCGACTGGCCGGCGATACCGAGGTAGCCGCGCCGGACCCTGCCGTCGGCGACCAGCTGCGGGAGAACCCACGAGGCGGTGTTCGAGGGGATCGAGAAGCAGATACCCTGCGCTGTCGGGATGATGGCCGTGTTGATCCCGATGACCCGGCCGCGGGAGTCCACCAGCGGGCCGCCGGAGTTGCCGGGGTTCAGGGGAGCGGTGTGCTGGATGATGTTCTCGATCAGGCGGCCGTCCCGGCTCCGGAACGCCCTTCCGAGAGCGCTCAGGACTCCCGTCGAGACGGTCGAGTTAAAGCCGAGCGGGTTGCCGATGGCTATCGCGAGCTGGCCGACCGCGAGCTTCCCGGAGTCGCCGAACGACGCGTAGACGAGATCCCCGGTATCGGCGCGGAGCACGGCGAGGTCGGTCGCCGGATCCGCCCCGGCCAGGCGTGCGGGAAGAGCGGTGCCGTCCGCCGTCCTGACCTCGATCCTCCCCGCCCCCTGCACCACGTGGTTGTTGGTCAGGATGTAGCCCTCCGGCGATACGGCCACGCCCGAGCCCGCTCCCACCTGTTCGCCGCGCCGCCCGGGGGAGTTCTTCTCCACGACCACGCTCACGACCGCGGGGCCCACGGACTCGACGACCCGGACGACGGCGCGGGAGTAGGCGTCGAGGAGGTCGGCATCGGACTCCCCGGGATCGGGGATCGCAGCGTGCCTATCTGGAACGGATTTCTGAGAAGAATCTCCGGTATGCTGGAAGAGTCTGTGCCCAATTTTATCCATCGTAGTTTATAATTTGTAATCAATAGTAATGTACTTTCCGCACGGGTCTACGAACGCTACCCCGGTTTCGCGGGATCGCTCCCTACCCGGGCGCGCAAAAGCCTCCCTGCCGCAAAGGACAAATAGACCCGATCTCTATTGCTCCCCATGCTCGGGACGGCTGCGATTGAAGTGGAGGATGCGAAAATCGACGTGCGCCCAACGGATGTCAGGCGGACCCTCCTGGTGCACGGGGACAGAGACCCGGTTCTCTCCCATCGCTCCTCCGAGGAGGTCTACCGGCGTGCCGGCGAACCCCGGCGGCTGGTCGTCTACGAAGGGGCGGGGCACACCCTCGACGAGGCGGCCGGGAGCCTCTACGTCGAGGTGAAAGCGTGGCTCCTCAAGCACCTCCCGGGGACGCTTGTCTGACCGCTACATCAAGGTACCGCCGGGCAGCGCAGGGATCGTCGCTGGAGAACCCGTCGATGCCGAGCCGGAGCTCTTCACGGACATCGTCCTCCGTGTTCAAGAGCCAGGGGACGACGAGCAGCCCGGCCGCGTGCGCCTCCTCCACCAGTTCGCGCGAGACCCGGTCCCATCGCGGGAGGATGAGGTCGGCCTGCACCGAGCGGGCGAGCGCCACGGGATCGCCGGTCTCCTCAGAATAGATGAGGCCCGCCTTCGCCCCCGGGAGGAGGTTCTTTGCCGCCGCAACGCTTGCGGGGTGAAACGAGACCAGGAAAAGCCGTTCCGGCATTTTGTCCATGATCACCGAGACGATGACCGCCTCCGTCCCGGGCTCTTTGAGCTCCACGACAAGCCCGGTATCACTATGGACGAGGGCGAGAACCTCCCGGAGCGTCGGGATCGTCTCGCCCTCGCCCGCGTCCAGTCCGGCCAGGTCTTCGAGGGTATAGCCCTTGACCGGCCCGGTCCCGTCCGTCGTCCGGTCGAGGGTTGCATCGTGGATCGCGACCGGGATGCCGTCCCGCGTGAGACGCAGGTCGACCTCGACGAGATCGGCGCACGCCATACCTCTTCGGAGAGCCCTCAGGGTGTTCTCCGGCCCGAGAGCCCGCGCCCCCCGGTGTCCGATGATGAACATGCGGCGCCATGCACCGGGTGACCAGATATAGGTGGCGGGTCGCGGACCTTTCCGGCAGAGCGATCCGTGCCCTTGAAGCGCTCCCGGGTACGGTGCGGCCCGGCTGCCTGCATGGCTCCCGGCACGGAGCGCCGCCCTGAGAAACGGTTTATTCAGGGGCAGGTGCCGCCTCCGGCGCCTGTGTGCGGCTGAAAAAAGGGTTATTTCTGCTGGACCTTCTGAAACTCTGATTTGATGTCTTCCTGGCTGTTGTACTGCTTATCCTCAAACTGGTTCAACGTGTCGAGGAGGCCCTGGGGTGCTCCGCTCTCCTTCGCCTGGGAGATAAGGTTGTCTTTCGATGCGGGGAAATTGATCTTCGACGTGATCTGTTCGATGATCCGGGGGTCGAGTTCCTGCAGGGACCCGGCGACTTTCGACATCCCGCCCGTGGCGGATTCTTTCATGCCTCTCATGCTGCTCACCGTCATATCTGCGTTCCCTTTTCGGGAGGCGGCCCCAGGAGGGTAAGATGCAATAAATACCTATCGGCCGTACTGCGGCGGGGGTGGTTACCCCGTGCCGGCCGAAAGCGACCGGACCTCTCCTGCTGTGAACGCCGGCAGGACGCCGGAGGCCGCACCGGTCCGGGCGGAAGGGCGGCGACGGCGAATATTTGCTCCGAAACGAGAGATTTCGCGGGTTGCAAGGCCAACCGCACCTCCGGCAGCGCCAAATCAAAAGGTTAATTTTACTCGTCTAACTAACCCTTCCCTTATGAAAAAGTATGGTATTCTCACGCTGCTCGCATGTATCGTCGCAGTGCTGGCAGTCGCAGGTGCAGGGTGCACCGGTACGACCACCGAACCGGACTACGTCGTCGGTATCGACGGCGCGTATCCTCCCTTTAGCTACATCGACAAGGACGGGAACGCCCAGGGATTCGATGTCGATTCCATGAAGTGGATCGCCGAGAAGAAGGGCATCGAAGTGACGTTCATGGCGGTCGACTGGGACGCCATCATCCCGACTCTCCAGGCAGGAAAGATCGATATGGTCTATGCCGGGATGTCGATCACCCCCGAGCGGCTGGAGAAGGTCAACTTCAGCAACCCCTACTGGTCAATCAACCAGGACGTCGTAGCCCGCGAAGACTCGAACGTGACGCTTGATGACGTTCTTGCCGGAAAGGCGATCATCGGAGTGCAGCGGGGATGCACTGCCGCCATCTGGATCGAGGAGAACCTTGTCGAGACCGGAAAGATGTCCAAGGACAACCTGAGATACTACCCCGACACACCGGCTGCCGTCAGCGACCTCGAGATCGGCAGGATCGACGCGGTCATGTATGACGACGTCTCCATCCAGGACATCATCGCAGGCAAGCCGCTGAAGACCATCGGCTCCGTCGAGACACAGGAACAGGAGCAGTTCGGCGTCGCCATCAGAAAGGAGGACACTGCGCTCCTCGAGTTCATGAACGAGGGGATTGCGGAACTGCAGGCCGATCCCTACTGGGAAGAACTCAAAGAGAAACACAACCTGAAGTAACCGGGGACGACTCGTCCCTCCTTTTTCACGACATTCAATCATCCCGGAGGCAACTCTCCTGTACCCGCGTAAACCCGCCGCTGTAGAGAACGGATCCATCCTGACACAGTACCGGACACCCGTCCTCTGTGCGCTGGCGACGGCGATCCTGATCGGCGGGAGCGCCCCGTTCACGAAACTTCTCCTCGCCGATATCGGGCCGCTCGCTCTCGCCGCACTCGTCTCGCTCGGGAGCGGTTGCGGCGCACTGCTCTTCTCCCTCGCCGGAACGGCGGCGGGAACCCGGCGGAGCCACGTCGAGGCGCCGCCCGGGAGGGGGGAGATCCCCTGGCTCATCGGCGTGACGCTCTTTGGAGGGCTCCTCGCACCGGTCACCCTGGTGTACAGCCTCCCCGGAACGCCTGCGGCGACGGCGGCTCTCCTCCTGAACTTCGAGGCCGTTGCCACGACGCTGATTGCCGCGACGATCTTTCGCGAGTGGGTGAGCCGCCGCGTCTGGGTTGCGCTCGGGTGCATCACCGCATCGTGCCTCCTCCTCACCTGGAACCCGGCCGCCGGACTCGGCCTCTCCCTCCCGGCACTCGGCATCCTGCTCACCTGCCTCTTCTGGGCGGTCGACAACAACCTGGGACAGCGGCTCTCGGCGAAGGATCCCCTCCTCGTCATCTCTGTAAAGGGGATCGGCGCCGGCACCGTCACGCTCCTCGTCGCGCTCACCGCCGGGGAGCACCTCCCGGCCACGGCCACGGCTGCCGCCGCCATGGCGGTCGGGTTCCTCTGCTACGGGGGCCTGACGAGCATCCTCTTCCTCCTCGCCCTCCGGGGCATCGGTGCAGCCCGGGCAGGTTCGCTCCTTGCCGTCTCCCCGTTCTTCGGCGTCCTCTTCTCGCTCCTGCTCTTCGCCGAACTTCCGGCAGGCGCCTTCTACGTCGCGCTGCCCGTCATGGCCATCGGGGCCTGGCTGATGATCTCCGAGGAGCATTCGCACCCTCACCGGCACCCGGGCGTCGTCCACGAGCACCGCCACCGCCACGACGACCAACACCACGACCATGACCACGAGGCCGGCGACCCGCCGCTCTCGGCGGCCGGCGAGCATTCCCATGTGCACGCCCATGCCGAACTCGCCCACGAGCACCCGCACCAGCCCGATATTCATCACCGGCATTTGCACCGGCGGTAGGGTGGGATGGAGAAATGGAGCTGCTACATCTTTTTAGAGACGCATTGTAGGCCAGACCTACTTTTCCCCCTCGTGTCCAGGTACAGTGGACCGTGGGAGACTCGCACCTTCGCACCTTCGGTGCTCAAACTCCGTTCCTGAAGGAACGTCGTTCTTCGGTGCTCGAACTCCGCCTGCCCTTCGGGCACGCATCGTTTATCGCCATGGGGGGAACGACGCTTCACAGGAGCGGAGTTCGAGAAACCCGAAAGGTTTCGCTGTGAGGCTGACGGGGAGTGCGACGGTTCGTAGAACCGGAGCTCGACCACCGTTAGGTGGGAAGTGCGAGCGAAGTGAGCTTGAGAAACTCGAAGAGTTTCGAGGGGGTGTCCCCCTCCCCTGTCTCATGAGGCACTACCGGTCTATAACCCCCACTCGAAGACCTTCGGTCTTCTCAGGCTCCGGACGTCCCGTCCGTCGCACCCCACCCGGCCTCCGGCCTCCTCACCCGCACCTACGGTGCCTCAACTCCGCTCTTTCAGAGCATCGCACTCCGCACCTACGGTGCCTCAACTCCGCTCTTTCAGAGCATCGCACTCCGCACCTTCGGTGCCTCAACTCCGCTCTTTCAGAGCATCGCACTCCGCACCTTCGGTGCCTCAACTCCGCTCTTTCAGAGCATCGCACTCCGCACCTACGGTGCCTCAACTCCGCTCTTTCAGAGCATCGCACTCCGCACCTACGGTGCTCAAACTCCTGCCGTCCGCTACGCTCCCGGCAGTCGTTCCCCGCACCTACGGTGCTCAAACTCCTGCCGTCCGCTACGCTCCCGGCAGTCGTTCCCCGCACCTACGGTGCTCATGCTCCGGCTCTACGACCCGCCGCACCCCGCCCCTTGGGGCGGAGGCAGTGCGTGGCGATAGGCGATGCCCCTACGGGACATCGCTGGAGAAGACCAAAGGTCCTGGACTTGCGATGGACAGAACGTCCGAGGCATGAACACCGCCAGGTGCGCAGTAGAATACTCCTCAGAGAGCGTCCTTCGAGCATCGTTAGATGCGCAGCACACTGAAAATCCATGCCCGGGCCTTCGTGGGCAACTACTAAACGTGTGATGGGCTGAGCATCTGCAGCCAGTTGCACCAAAAAAATTACAGTTGAGCCGCGGCGGTGGCCCGGGTCGTTCCGGGGACGGCCACCCGCTTCTCCAGGATATTGACCGCGAAGGTCGTGATCGTCACCAGCACGAGGTAGACGATGCCGACGGCTGCAAACGACTCCGTGTAGGTGAAGTACTTCGTCGCCACCAGTTTCCCCGCCCCGGAGAGTTCGATCACCGTGATCATGTAGGCAAGCGACGAGTACTTGATCAGGTAGATGAACTCGTTCGAAAGCCCCGGTATCGCCCGGCGGAGCGCCTGCGGCAGGATGACGTTTCTGATCGCCTGCCACCGGGTCATCCCGAGCGCCTGGGCGGCAACCATCTGGCCTTCCTTGATCGATATGAGGGCGCCCCGGATGTACTCGGCGTTATACGCCCCGTTGCAAAGGATAAACCCGACCACCGATGCCACGAACGCGGTGAAGGTGATCCCGACCGCCGGGAGGCCGAAGTAGAGGATGAAGAGGAGAAGGAGGAGCGGCGTGCCCTTGATGAGGAAGACGAATGTCTTGCAGATCCAGGATATAACGGGGTTGCCGTACTGCCTCCCCACCGCAACGGCGATCCCGAGCGCAAGGCCGAACGGGGCGGAGCACGCGATCAGCTGCAGGGTTACAACCAGCCCCTGCATCAGTGCCGGGAGGAGGATATCGAAGACGAAGACTGCCAGGTCCATGCCGCTCCTCAGTCCTCCATCCGGGAATCGATCCGGCCGATGAAGTCCTTCATCCGGGTGAACCGTGAGTCATGCAGGAGCAGGTCCGGCGACCCCTGTTCGGCAACCACGCCGTTCTCCATGAAGAGGACCTCATTTGCAACCGAACAGGCAAACCCCATCTCATGGGTGACGACGAGCATCGTCATCCCGTTGCGGGCAAGTTTCTTCATGACCTCGAGCACCTCCCTCGTCAGTTCGGGATCGAGCGCGGAGGTCGGTTCGTCGAAGAGGATGACGTCCGGGTCCATGGCAAGCGCCCGGGCGATGGATACCCTCTGGGCCTGACCGCCGGAGAGTTCGGCCGGATAGTGGTCGGCCCAGTCCTCCATCCCCACCTGCCGGAGTTCGGTGAGGGCCTTCTCGCGTGCCTCCGCTTTGCCCATGCCCCTGACCTTCAAGAGCGCCAGTTCGACGTTTTTAAACGCGGTGAGGTGGTCGAAGAGGAAGAAGTTCTGGAAAACCATCCCGATCTTCTGCCGGAAGTAGTTGATCCGCGCCCCCGAGCTCGTGACCTCCTCTCCGTCAAGCCAGACCGTCCCGCGGTCGGGCGGCGTCAGCTGGTTGATGCACCGGAGAAGCGTGCTCTTCCCCGTCCCCGAGGGACCGATGAAGACCTTCGTCTCGCCGCGGCGAACGTCGAACGATACCCCGCGCAGCACCTCGTTACCCCCGAAGGACTTGTGTATGTCCTCGACTCTCAACACAATGTCGTTGTTGTTCATGCTCTACATCGCTCCGGTTCCGAATCCCGGGATTGCTATCCTCGCCTCAAGCCTGTGCAGGAGTTTGAGGCCCCCGTAGTTTAAGATGATGAAGATCCCCGCCGTGGCGAGATAGACAGGCATGGTTATGTTGGTCTGCGTGACCATCCGCGACGTAATGGTGAGCAGCTCCACGACCCCGATCGCGTAGCAGACCGCCGAGTCGGTCAGGATATTGGGATACTCGTTCGACCATCCGGGAAGAGCGATACGCATCGCCTGGGGGAGGATGACGGAACGGATGGCGGTGAGTCTGCTCATCCCGAGCGATCGCGCTGCGATCATCTGCCCTTCCCCGACCGACTGGATGGCTCCCCGGAAGATCTGGGACTGGTATGCCGCTCCCCGGAGGCCCAGCACGACAGCTCCGACGACGAACGCCGAGAGATTACCGAGCCCGAGCCCGGGGAATATGCCGAACCAGAAGAGGAAGAGCAGGACGAGGATGGGGAGGCCCCTGAAGAACCAGACATAGACTCCGACGGCCCAGCGCACCGGCCGGGAGCCGTACACCTGGCCGAGCGCCATGGGCAGCCCGAGAAGGAGGCCGAGGACGAGGGCGGCCAGGACAAGACCGAGGGTAGAGGCAACGCCGGAAAGGAGATATGGAAACCACTCGATAAGTATTGGCAGAACGTCCATTTGGCTATCCCTGGATCATTGTGCGGCACCGTCTCCGGCCGGAAGAACAGCGCCGGGTACTCTACAAATGATTCTGACGGAGAGCAAAATAAACGTTGTTAAATCCTCTTCAATTGAGGACGATTGACCGGCGGCGACATACTTGCGCCTCTCCGCGAAGGATCCCGCCACGTCCCGGCATGGAACGTAAGCCGGATACCCGGTCCCCCCGGCATCCGATTCGTCCCTCCACGCTGTTCTCCCGGGATTCCAGCAACACTTAAGTATGTAGGGATGGGGAGGAAGGGGTATGCCACCTGCACCCGATATCAGGATCCCTCTCGATGTGCCTTCCGAGGAGCAGGAGAGGTACCGGGAGAATTACAGTGCGATCACGCACGGCACCGGGAGGCTGATGCTCTTTGCCGGTGACCAGAAGGTCGAGCACCTCAACGACGATTTCTTCGGCGAAGGCATCCACCCCGAGGATGCCGATCCCGAACACCTCTTCCGGATTGCGAGCCGGGCGAGGATCGGGGTCTTTGCGACGCAGCTCGGGATGATCGCCCGGTACGGCGGGGACTACCGTGACGTGCCGTACCTCGTCAAGCTCAACTCCAAGACCAATCTGGTCGGGACCTCCCAGCGCGACCCGCTCAGCTCGGAACTCCATCTTGTCCGGCAGGTCGTCGACCTCCGGGACCGGACGGGGCTCTCGATCCTCGGCGTCGGCTACACGGTCTACCTGGGGAGCGAATACGAGGCGATGATGCTCTACCAGGCTGCGCAGATCGTCAACAACGCGCACCAGAACGGCCTTATCACCGTGCTCTGGATGTATCCTCGCGGCAAGGCGGTCAAGGACGAGCGGGACCCGCACCTGATCGCGGGCGCGGCGGGTGTCGCGGCGACCCTCGGGACCGACTTCGCGAAGGTGAACCCGCCCAAAGTTGGTAAATCGGTCGACGCTGCGCTGCTCAGGGAGGCGGTGGCGGCCGCAGGCAGGACCGGTGTCGTCTGTGCCGGCGGGTCGCATGCCGATATGCAAGAGTTCCTGCAGCAGCTCCACGACCAGATTCATATCGGCGGCACGGTCGGGAACGCGACCGGCAGGAACATTCACCAGCGGTCGCTTGATGAGGCTGTCCGGTTCTGCAACGCGATATCGGCGATCACCCTCGACGATGCGAGTGTGGAGGAGGCAAACGAGATCTGCACGGGAGGCAGGTGTTAGGATGACGACAGTCGGCATACTGACGGGAGGAGGCGACTGCCCGGGCCTGAACGCGGTGATCCGGGCGGTCGTGCGGACGGGAGCGAAGCACGGGTTCGATGCGATCGGGATCCGGGACGGATGGCTCGGGCTGGTCGCCGGGAACGTCGAACCGCTCACCGATTACTCGGTGACCGGGATCCTCCCGAAAGGCGGGACGATCCTCGGGACGTCGCGGACGAACCCCTTCAAGAACGAGGCCGACGTCCAGCGGCTGCGCGACAACATCAGGAAGTTCGGGATCGACGCGATCGTTGCGATCGGCGGCGAGGATACCCTGGGTGTCGCGAACAAACTCTCGAAGATGGGTATCCCGGTGGTGGGGGTCCCGAAGACCATCGACAACGACGTCGGTGCAACCGACTACACCTTCGGGTTCGACACCGCCGTCGCAACCGTCACGGAGGCGATCGACCGTCTCCACACGACGGCGGAGTCGCACCACCGCGTCATGGTCGTGGAGGTGATGGGCCGGCACGCCGGGTGGATCGCGACCGTGGCCGGGATCGCGGGTGGAGCCGACGAGATCCTGATCCCGGAGATCCCGTTCGACCTCGACGAGGTCACCCACCACCTCCGGGCGCGCTACGAGCGGGGGAAGAAGTTCAGCATCGTCGTGGTAGCCGAGGGCGCCCAGCCGAAGGGGATGGCGGAGGCGATCGCACAGTCCGCACGGACGGACGAGTTCGGCCACGTCACCCTCGGCGGTGTCGGGAACTACCTGCGCGACGAACTCGAAAAGAGGCTCGACATGGAGGTGCGGGTGACGGTGCTCGGGCACATCCAGCGCGGCGGCTCCCCGACGGCGCACGACCGGGTGCTCGCGACCCGGTTCGGGGTGGCGGCGGCGGACCTCATCAAGGAGAAAGACTTCGGGAAGATGGTCGCGCTCCGGGGGGACGATATCGTCGCGGTCCCGCTCGAAGAGGCGGTGGCGAACCTCAAGACCGTGGATATGGACCTCTACAAGATCGCGAGCATCTTTTACGGGGGGTGATGCAAGGGGATCCCCCCAATCGCTTTTAGTCCCTGAAACGTGCTCTTATGGCATGCGGATAGCGTTGCACCCGGTGTTGCAGGCTGGATCGGGATCTGGATATCGGGAGGAGCGAAGCGAGCGGCAGGGTTCGTTGCGGTTGACACGACATCCGAAGCGATAATAAATCCAAATACAGTGGACCGTGGGAGTATCGCCATTGGGGTGGGGCTGACGGGGAGGGGGTCTCCCCCTCCCCTGTCTCTACCCGTAAGGTTCTACCCGTAACCCCCACCCCGCCCGGCCTCCGGCCTCCTCCCCCGCCCCTGGGGCGGGGGCAGTGCGTGGCGATATCCCCACGAAAGCCGTGCATGAGAGACCGACTGACCGAAGGTGGGGACTTCGGGGTAACCCAAACCTGTTTTGTCCGTGGCTGACCCTGTGTGGTGGACCGTGGTGGATATCGCCACGGGGGAACGACTGCCGGAACGGCAGGAGTTCGAGAAACCCGAAGGTCTTCGCTGTGTGAGCGAAAGCGAACACGAGAAGACCGAAGGTCTTCGCTGTGGGGGCCGGGGAGGGGGTCTCCCCCTCCCCCAAGAGAGACCTTGCCCGGAAGGTTACATCTGTCGCCCACGTGCGAATTAGCCTGAGGCTATCGGAACCGATCTCTTCAACCCGCCCCACCATCACCCGTACCTTCACCAAAACTCCCTCGCACAACCGCGCCGGCAACCCCCCCGGCGGTCCCGAGGAGGGTGAAGAGGTACACCAGGGCGATCACGACCATCCCCTCGAACGTGTCGGCGAACCCGAAATCGTGCAACGCGGTCCAGAGCAACGGGATGAAGAAGAGGAGGCCGGCCCCGAAGAGTGCCGTGACGAAACCGGCCTCGAGGCCATCTTTTGGCCTGTCCCCTGAAGCATACCCCGCGATGAATCCGCCGGCAAGTGGTGCGGCCACGACCAGCAGCAGACTGAGGAGACCGGATACGAGGGCCAGACCGACGATGGCGACCGTGCCGACGGCGATCCCGCGCCGCCCGCCCTGCTCGCCCGTCCCGGCGGCACCGTCTCTCTGGAGAGCGCTGCGCACCGCTCTTCCCGCTGCCCCGCCGATGGCGTTGTAGGGGAGGAGGAGCCCCGTGAAGATCAGGGCGTAGAACGCAAAGGTTGACAGGACCGAAGGGTCTCCCTCCGACAGGCTCGTGAAAGCCGCCGCGATCAGCGCCACGATCACCCCGCAGGCGGCGCCGGCGACGGCCCCGTCCCTGACCCTTCCCCGGGTGAGGAGCCCGGCGACGAGCCCCCCGCAAAAGAGGAAGACCACCGTCATCACCGGGTCCGGGAGGAGACCCGACCGGCCGAGGAGAAAGACGCCGCCGCCTGCCAGCGCTCCCGGAATCACCCCGGAAAAGCGGCCAGCGTCGAATGAAACCATGGGAGACTCTCACCGCGCCGCACGATAGCCTTTCTGGTTTGCCCCGGCCGATCGTAGGCTTATGGGGTGGTGCAGCGGCAAACCTCGAGGCGGTGGATATGGACCTCTATAAGATCGCGAGCACCTTCTACAGGGGTGAAGGGAGCCTCCCCCTTAACCCTCAGGCCCTCTCAAGTTCCTGCCCTGCTCTTTCCCAAAACTCGCCCGGAAAACCGCCCCGGCAACCCCGGCGGCGGTCCCGAGGAGAGGGAAGAGCAGTCCCAGGGCGATCGCGGCCATCCCCGCGAGCCCGGCGACGAACCCCTCAGCATGCGACGCGGTCCAGAGGAACGGGAGCAGAAAAAGGCCGGTACCGAAGAGCGCCGCGACAAGCCCGGCCTCGAGGCCGTCCTCCGGTCTCGGCCCGGCAGCGTACCCCGCGATGAACCCCCCGACGAGCGGAGGAGCCAGGAGCAGCGGGCCGAGGAAGGCAACGAAGAGAGACGACCCGGCGATGACGGCCGTGCCGATGCCGATCCCGACCCACCGGCCCCGCTCACCCTCCCCGGTGCTGCTCCTCCGGAGACCGTTTCGCACCGCCGTCCCGGCCGCCCCGCCGACGGCGTTGTAGGGAAGGAAGAGCGCCGTGAGGATGAGGGCGTAGAAGAGAAAGGTCATCCAGGGCGGGGGATACCGCGGACTGCTCTCTACCAGGCTCATGAGGGCTACTCCGGAGGCCATAATCAGCGCCACGATCACCCCGCAGACGGCACCGGAGAGAGCGCCGTCCCTGATCGTTCCCGGGGTGAAGAGCCCGGCGACGAGCCCCCCGCAAAAGAGGAACGCCACCGTCATCACCGGGTCCGGGAGGAGACCCGAGCGACCGAGGAGCGAGACCGCACCGATCACCAGTGCTCCCAGGACCGCCCCTTTCCAGCGCCCGACGGCACACGCTGTCATATGGGGATCTCGTCCCGTCTTGGTTTACCCGTTTCGATTCGCCCCGGCCGGCGGAGCACAGGTATTATAACGCCAGCAAGGTATGGAACTGCAACGGAGACGTGGCGTAAGACCGGAGAGCGACCCTCCGGAATCCGGCCTCAGACTCGCCGCTCCGCAACCGGACTGTAACCATGAGCATCACAGACTACTGCAGGCGCACCGTCGCCTTCACCCGGGAGATCATGCAGCAGCCGGCGACGGCGAAGAAGGACCTCCGGTTCTCCGATCTCGGCTTCTTCCTCCGGTTCGCCCGGCCGATCTGGAGTCTGGGCGTACTGGCCCTCGTGGCGACGGCGCTCGTTGCAGCCGCAAAGGCGGTCCTCCCCCTCAGCATCAAGTTCTTCATCGACAATATCCTGCTCGGGGAGACCCCGGCCCCCGATACCCTTATTGCAGGTGCCGGCGCCATCCTCTCGTCGCTCGATACCCTCATCGCCGCACTCCTGGTGCTCGGGCTCTTCACCGGCGGCATGGACCTGCTGCGGAACTACTGGACGGCCCGGTTCCGGGAAGGCTACGCCTTCAACCTCCAGACCGCTCTCGTCGAGCACGTCCTGAGTTTCCCGATCTCGTACTTCAAGTCGCAGCAGACCGGCTACATCATGTCCCGCCTCTCCGACGACGTCCAGATCCTGCAGTACACCGTCTCCCAGTACCTCCCCCTGATCGTCGCAAACGGCCTCTACGTCGTCTTCACCCTTGCCGTCCTCTGCATCCTGAGCCTGAGGCTCACCCTCGTCGTCGCCGCCTTCATCCCGCTCTACCTCCTGGTCAACGCCGTCTTCATCCGGCGGATCCGCGCCGCCACCCACCGGGAGCGCGAACGGCAGGCCTATGTCTCCCGCGACATCCAGGAGGTGATCTCCGGCATCGACACGGTAAAAACGCACGCCGCGGAGGAGCGGGAGGTGCACCGGGTCTCCGGGACGCTTGCAAAGATGGTCGATGCCCGGATCAGGAACACGATGCTCTCGGCGTTCTCGGAGTACTTCAGGATCGGCACGATGTCGCTCATGCTGATCGCCGTATTCTGGGTCGGCGGGAACGAGGTGCTCGCCGGGGGTATGACCATCGGGGACTTCGTCGCGTTCGCGGTCTACGTCGTGACGTTCGCTCCCACCGTCAACACCTTCTTCGCCTTCCCCGTCGTCATGCAGCCTGCGGCGACGTCCGCCGCCCGCCTGCGCGAACTCTTCTCGATGGACGGGGAGCCGTCCGGCGGCGGGGTCGTGCCCGCCGCGGTGCAGGGCAGGATAGAGTTTTCCGGCGTTCGGTTCGGTTATACGGAGTCGGAACCGGTTCTCGCGGACGCAAACCTCGTCATCCGTCCCGGCGAGGTGGTCGCCGTCGTCGGGAGAACAGGTGCCGGGAAGACGACGCTCGTGAACCTGATCCTCCGGGCGTTCTCGCCGCAGGAAGGCACGATCACCCTCGACGGCCACGATCTTGCATCGCTCGATCCGAGGTGGCTGCGGCGGCAGGTATCGCTCGTCTCACAGGACCTCTTCCTCTTCCACACCACCATCGAGGACAATATCCGCTACAGCAGGCCCAAGGCCACCTTCGAGGAGGTCGTCAATGCCGCACGGAAAGCGCAGATCCACGACGAGATCACGGGGTTCCCGGACGGATACCGGACGGTCGTCGGGGAGCGCGGGACGCAGCTCTCCGTCGGTCAGCGGCAGCGGGTCGCCATTGCGAGAGCGTTCCTCAAAGACGCGCCCATCCTTATCCTCGACGAGCCCACGTCCGCGCTCGACATGCAGACCGAGGAGCAGATTCGCCGGACGCTCCGGCTCCTGGTCCGGAACCGGACGACCATCCTCGTCTCCCACCGTCCGTCGCTCCTGACCATCGCCGACCGCGTCGTCGCGGTCGAAGGCGGGCGGGTGCGGGAACAGCAGGGAACGGATCTCCCGCCGGAACACGATACCGGCCGCATACGCCGCCCCGGCCACTCCGCGGCCACCTGATCCGCCGGGTTCACCCCGGCTACCCGATCGAGTGACCCGTGGCCCGGAGGACGGCAACGATGATGAGATAGCCGGCGACGGTTCCGGCAAGCGTCACTGCGACGGCAATGAGGCCGCCGCCCCAGTGCATGCGGCTCCACCACCCCGCCGCGCTGCCGATGAGAAACGATACGAAGATGATGAGGACCTCCTCTCTGTCGGGCGTTGCCATAATCCGGAGAGTTATCGGCGCTCTCCCCCCATATCGTTTACCCTACCCCGAACAGCAGGAATATAACCACCGGCATCGTCTTCATGAAAAGTGTTCGTCGCCTGCCACCTCTTCCTCGGCCTCATCCTGGGCCTCGCGATCGCCGGACGCCTGGGCGACCGGCGGCTCATCGGCTTCTGTGCTCTCGGGGCCGTCCTCCCCGACCTGATCGACAAACCGGTCGGCCACATTCTTCTTGCAGGCACGCTCAATTCCGGGCGGATATTCGGGCACGGGCTGCTCTTTCTCGCGCTCCTCGCGGTTGCGGGCATCGCCCTATACCGGAGACGGGAATCCTTTGCGCTCCTCGCCGTCGCCACCGGCGCACTCTCCCACCAGGTCATCGACGCGATGTGGGCGATGCCCGTCACCTGGTACTTCCCGCTCCTCGGCCCGTACGAGGCTTACGAGTACACCGGCTACTTCGGCGGCGCCATCCTGGCGGAAGTGTCGTCGCTCTCCGAATGGGTATTTCTCGCGGCATCGGCCGGTATCGCTCTCGCCGCCTGCAGGGGCCTCGGGTCCGGCACTTCCAGGCTCGCCGCGGCACTCGTCCGCGTCTCCGTCCCACTCCTCGGAATCCTCGCCCTCGCCTCCCTCCTCGCCTGGGCGGCCGGCGGCCCGGAGAGCGTCCTGATGACCGGAGCGGGGTCGGAGGATTACCTGCTGCTCGCAGCGGTGGCGGCAGTCGGGGTTGTCGGGGCTATACGGCACCAGGATCTCCTGGATGCCGAATAAAGCCGTCAGTCAAGCCGGGTGATCGTGGTGACGCTGCCCGGCACCGTCCTCTCCACCCGGAGTGCCGGCCTTCCTGCCGGTTTGATCTCGACGGCAAACGTCCGGTACGCCGTGCAATCCGACTTGCCGTCCGGTGAGACGTTCAGCACGTACAGCTCTCCGGCCTCGAGAAGGTGATCGGAGTCGGCGTTCAACCGCTCCTGGACGCTCCAGCGCCCGACTGCGGGAACGACGTCGATGAGAGGATCATTCCGGCGAACCGTCTCCTTATGCGTGGAGCCGATCAGGCGGACGGATACCGTGGTGATATCGATCGGCTCGCTGCCGGCGGTGAGACCGACCGGGACGATGATGGAATGTATGATTCCGGGAGTGCTGCTGACGCCGTATACGCAGCCGGTCACGGTGAGGCTCGACCCGGCCTCCTGGATGCCCTGGTGAACGACGGATCGGCTCTCCTCGGAGAAGAGGATACCCGCCCCCAGGACGACGTACGCAAAGACGGCTGCAACGACGACAAATGCTATGAGCACGATCGCAGCCTCGAGTCCGGTGAACCCGGCTTCAGAAGAGTTCGACGTAGACATTCTTTCCAATACCGGCGGGAACGTTTCTGGTCAGCGCAGCGGTTTCTCCCCCTGCGGCGGTCATCTGGAGGGTGAACGTGTCTCCGCGTCCAACCTCAACACTTTCCATCTCCAGTCTCACCGTGACGACCTCCCCAGTCTCAAGGAGGGGTCCGCCATCTTCCGGATACCGCCAGGTGACGGTTACGGCGGGGTCGCCGGGGGGGAACGTGACGAGAGTCTTCTTCGTGGCGACGGTGTAGGTCATGCTCCCCATATCGATGACGGCGAGATCGGTCGCGGTCTCGAGATCGAACTCTATGGAATCAAGAAAACCCTGATTGTTATCCAGCTTGGCGATGACCGACTGTCCCGGGCGGAGGGCGGATCCGGCTTCCCCGAGAGCGGCATGCATCGTCTCCTGGCTCTTCTGCGACGTGGTCATGCCCACCCCGAGAACGACGTACGCAAAGACCGCTGCGACGACGATAAAGGCGATGAAGACGATGGCCGCTTCCAGTCCGGTGAACGCCCGATCGTCCCAGTCTTCCCGGGGCATATGAATGCGGGTTGGTCGCGCTTCGATTAAAAGGTGCTGCTTTTTCTCGCAGCCCCTTCTTCATGGGCTCCAGGGGTTCGTATCCCCCAAACGGGCCCTCACCGGAGAACCTATTTATACCATGGCTTTTTATGGGGTAACAGAATGACAGCCGAAACCACCGCAGGCCTTCTCATCGGTTCCCTGGATCCCCGCACCATCCCGCTGGACATAAAAGGCGTCTATCTCTGGGCCTTCCTCGCCCTTGCCGGCATCTACGCCCCAATCATCAGCGAGAGCCCCCTTCGTGTGGTCTTCGTCCTGCCGTTCATCCTCTTCATCCCCGGCTATCTCCTGACCGCGGCCCTCTTCCCGGCAAGAGGCGACCTCGACGGGATAGAGCGCATCGCCCTCTCGCTCGGCCTCTCCATCGCCGCCGTGCCGCTCTTCGGCTTCGCGCTCAACTACACGTCCTGGGGTATCCGGCTCGACTCCATCGCCATCACCCTCCTGGCATTCAGTCTCGCCGTCGGCCTTATCGCGCAGTTCCGACGCCGAGAACTTCCAGAAGAAAGCCGTTTAACGGTTCGTTTCGGCACGTACCTCGCCGCGATAAAGGAGGAGTTCTCCGGCGGTTCCCCGTCCCGGTTCGACCGGGTCTTAAGCGTCGTCCTCATTGCCGCCGTCCTCGTGGCCGTCGCGACGACGGTCTTCGTCATCGCGGTCCCGAAAGAGGGCGAGAAGTTCACCGAGTTCTACGTACTCGGGCCGCGAGGAAAAGCAGCCGATTACCCGACCGAGTTCATGTCCGGAACGCCGCAGACGGTCATCATCGGGATCGGGAACCACGAATACCAGGATATCACCTACACGGTGGAGACGTATGCCGTCGAGAGCAGATTCAATAACGCGACGAACCAGTCGAGGATCTTCTCGGCGACGCTCCTCGACCGTTTTTCCGTCACGGTGCCGCACAACCGGACCGTCGAGCAGCCCTACTCCTTCCAGATCACGGACCCGGATACGAACCGGCTTGAGTTCCTCCTCTTCAAGGAGGAGCCACCCGACAACATCCCCAAAAACAATCTCACCGGTGCCGGCTACCGCAACCTGCACCTCTGGCTACAGGTGCACTGATCGGAAACGGGCTGCACGCGGAGATCCCTGTGCCGGGGCACGGGAAGCGGTGCATCCCATGATGCCAGAGGCCTCGTTCGCCCGTATCGTTCGAGATATTGTATTTTCGGCAGAATACGACACAAAAAATCGGTTATCGGGTTGTTGAACACAGAGAGGGGTGTTCCAAACGTTTAAATTCCCAAACAGTATACGGTTCACCGAGGTACAAGAATGAAAAGCGAAATTCTGGTCGCCTCCCTCCTGATCCTGGCGCTTATGGCGGCACCGGCCGGGGCTTTTAGTGCAGACAATCTTGTTATTGTCGTGGAAGAGGACGGGAGCGCGGAGATCACCTTTAACTACACCCTCTCGTGGGTCGAGACAATCGCCGTCTTCTTCAAGATCTCCGATCCGGAGCGGGAGCTGAAGGCCGCGCTCGAGGACGCGCTGGGGGTCCCCGTAACGGTAACCTCGGCCGGGAGCGACACCGCAACGTTCTCTGTCCGGGAGTTCGCGAAGATCAACGGCACCGACGAAGGACGGGCCTACTCGACGCCGGGACTCGACTTCACCGGGGCGCAGGAGATAATCGACGGATACTGGTTTGCATCGCTGGTCGAGACGGACCTCTCCCCCGGCCTGACGGTGGTCCGGTTCCCGGACGGCCACGAGGAGACGTTCTCCGACCAGAGCGCAATTCCGCCCCTCTCCCACACGGTTCCGTGAACCGGCCTATCTCCTCTTTTTCTACACGCAAACTCTGTTCATCGACGTTTCCGGATACTGCCCTCGCCTGCCGCCACCACCCAGAAGAGGGAGACCTACGAGAGTGAACGCCGATACCCGGACAGACTTCGCGTTCCTGGCGTAAGGCCGGATCACTATCCTTGCCCCATCACTCACGCGAAGAGCGACGGACGGGACGTCCGGAGTTCGAGGAGAACAAAGTTCTTCGAGAGCGCGAAGGCGCGAGGAGGAGGGACGATGTGGGCTTATCGATTGCCGGTGACGTACTGTCGGCACCGCAGCTAACCGGCCGCAATCTAGCAAAAAAAAGAAGGGGGAGATCTTACTCGAAGATGTTGAAGATCTGGTCGCTGCCGGTGTCGGAGAGACGCTTGCGTTCCGTCTGTTCCTCGACGAGCGCGAGCACCGGGAGCTCCATGTCCACACCCGGGGTGTGGCCGAACATCTCCTGAAGGTCGACCTGCAGGGCGTGCATGAAGAGCGCGTTCGGGATATCCATCGCGCAGTTCTCTTCGCACTGACCGCAGTTGATACACGAGTCCGAGATGTGAGCGTACCGGATCAGGTGGAACATGAAGGGCGGCGGAACCTGACCGGGCTCGACCAGGTAAGCCTTCTTCGTGCTGCACTCGACGCAGTAGCAGATCGGGCAGTTCTCGATGCAGGCGTAGCACTTGATGCACCGGCTCGTCGCGTCCATGATCTTCTTCAGGCGCTCCTTGCCCTCGCCGAGGCCCTCGAAGTCTTTCGCCCGCCACTTGTCGCCGAGCTTCAGCATCGCGTTCTCGACCTTGCCGCGGATCTCGATACCCTTCGGGTTCGCGGCCTCGGTCTTGAGTTCTCCGGCCTTTATGGCTGCATCAAGGAGGTTTGCACCCTTCTCAGAGCAGACCTCGACGAAGGTGGCGTTCCCGGCTTTCTCCCCGATGACGCCCCAGTTGCCGCAGGCGAGATCCGCCTGGCGCGGGACTTTCATCTTGCAGCGGCGGCAGTTGCTGCGGCGGCCGTAGCCTGCCTCCTCGAGTTCGTCCATCGAGATGCCCTTGTGCTGGCCGTCCTTCGTGACGATGATGAACTGGCCCTTGTCGATCTCTTCCTTGACGACGTCGTCGGGGTCGACCTCGAACTTCTCGCGGATCATCTTCCGGGCGGCGACCGGGCTGACGGACCCACCACAGTTGAGACCGATCATCAGGACGTTGTCCAGGTTGACCTGGTTGCGCTTCGCGAGCTCGTAGAGGCCCATCGCATCGCAGCCTTTTACCGGCATGGCGATCCGCATGTTCTCGGCGCCGTCCAGGTACTTCTTGATCAGTTTCGAGAGCAGGAGCGTTCCGCAGTGGAGCGAGCCTGCCGTCTGTGCGATCTCGGCCGGGTCGGTGATGAGCGTGGGGACGGCGTCGTAGAGATCCTGTCCCTTCTTTACGGCAAAGACAGCGTCCACCATGCCGGATTTAAGCGCGTGCGTCAGCAGAGCGGTGACCGCTCCGCCGCACTCGCCCTTCTCCTGGCAGGCGGCGTCAGCTGCCCATGCGTAGACCATATCGCCTTTTGCTGCCATGTTCAGGCCTCCGTAATCTTCTCGACCTTCACAGCACAGGCCTTGAACTCAGGGATCTTCGCGATCGGGTCGAGTGCGTTGTTCGTCAGTCTGTTCGCTGCACACTCGGCGAAGTGGAACGGCATGAACATGACGCCCTTCTTGATCTCGTCGGTCACTTTCGCGGGGACGTCCACCGTGCCACGGCGGGAGGTCGCACGGACCATCTCCTTGTTCGCTATACCGAGTTCTTTTGCGTCCTCGGTGTTGATCTCGATCCAGCCGGTCGGGACCTCGGTATCGAGGGTCGCGGAGCGGCGGGTCATGGACCCGGTGTGCCAGTGCCAGAGGCAGCGGCCGGTGGTGAGGATGTAGGGGTACTCATCGTCGGGGACTTCCGCCGGCGGTTTCCACTCGATGGGGTGCATCACGCCCATGCCATCGGGGTGCGAACACTTGCCGATGTGCAGGATGGGTGTGCCGGGGTGGTCTTCCGTGGGGCAGGGCCAGTGGAGTGCTTCGGGCCGGTTGAGCCGCTCGTAGTTCATCCCGTGGTAGGACGGCGTGAGGGCGGCGATCTCGTTGAAGATCTCCTCGGCGCTCTGGTAGGGGAACTGGTCGGCGTAGCCCATGGCGGCCGCCACTTCGCTGATGATCTGCCAGTCGACCTTCGCCTCGCCGGGCGGGTCCTGGGCCTTGCGCCACATCTGGACACGCCGCTCGGTGGAGGTCTGGGTACCTTCCTTCTCTGCGTAGCAGGTGGCGGGCAGCACGACGTCTGCGTGCTGGGCGGTCTCGGTCAGGAAGATATCCTGGACGACCAGGAACTCGAGTTGCTCGAGTGCGTGCTCCGCGTGGGTGAGGTCCGGGTCGGAGAGCATCGGGTTCTCGCCCATGATGTACATCGCCTTGAGCTCGCCGGGGTTGTCGGTCAGGACGTTGAACATGACGGTGACTTCGTAGCCGTTCTTCGGCTCGCAGATGCCGTCGGGGAAGCCCCAGGCGTCGGCGAACTTCTTGTGGACGGCCTCGTCGATGACCTTCTGGTAGCCGGTGAAGACGACCGGGAGCGCACCCATGTCGCAGGCGCCCTGAACGTTGTTCTGGCCACGGAGTGCGTTCACGCCGCCACCACGCCTGCCGATGTTTCCGGTCAGCATCTGGAGGTTAGCGGTCGACTTGACGTTGTCGACGCCGACGGTGTGCTGGGTGATGCCCATCGAGTAGAGGAGCGCGGAGGATTCAGCGGTACCGATCCATTCGGCTGCGGTCTTGAGGTCCGCAGCAGCAATGCCGGAGATCTTCTCGACGTTCTCGGGGAGATAGGTGTCGCTCGTCACCGTCGCTTTGAGTTCCTCGTATCCCTTTGCACGCTTCGAGACCCATTCCTTGTCCTCCCATCCGTTCCTGATGATCTCTCCCATCAGGCAGTTGAGGACGGCCACATCGGTGCCGGAGTAGAAGGATGCATAGAGATCCGCCTGCTTCGCGGTCGGCGTGTAGCGCGGGTCGAACACGATGATTTTTGCACCGTTCAGCTTTGCCTGAACGATCTTGCGGCCGATGAGCGGGTGCTGCTCGAATGTGTTGGACCCGATGACGAAGACGCACTTCGACTCGGCGATGTCGAGGATGGAGTTGGTCATCGCACCGGAGCCGAACGAGGCGGCGAGACCGGCGACGGTGGATGCGTGGCAGAGCCGGGCGCAGTGGTCGATGTGGCGCGTCTTGAAGACGCCGCGTGCCAGTTTCATCAGCAGGTAGTTCTCTTCGTTTGAGACACGGGCTGAGGAGAGGCAGGCGATTTCATCGGGCTTATACGACTTGAACTTCTGTGCGATCAGGTCGTAAGCCTCGTCCCAGGTCGCCTCGACGAACTTGCCGTCCTTCTTGATGAGCGGCTTTGTGAGGCGGTCCGGGCTGTTCACGAACTCGTGAGCGTAAGTGCCCTTGGGGCAGACTTTCCCCTCGTTGACCGGAGAACGCTTGTAAGGTTGTGTGCCGACAACCTTCCCGTCCTTCACAACGAGGTTGAAGCTGCACCCCGTACCGCAGTACGGGCATGTAGTTTGTACATACTTGAGATCCATGGTTAAAACCTCGGATACATAGAAATACGGGGTTCAGAATATTTAACTATAGTGATTAACACCCACTTTTTTGATGAATAAGTGTGGGGCAAAGCATGCTTTTTGCCGGGAACTTGAGACGATATCGACCATTCTTGTCCGAACAGGCATTCAGGAGCATGAAATCGACCGGATCCGGGATGCGCACCTGAATACCGCATCAGGCAAAAAATGGGTTAGTTGGTGTAGGGTGCCTTCCCGAGTTTGGGCTCGAACGTAGTGTCGCCCTCGGTCCTGACGGCGTGGGAGAAGAGCGCAAGCGGGATATCCATCGGGCAGAGCTCTTCGCACTGGCCGCAGTTGATGCAGGAGTCCGAGATGTGCGCAAACCTGCGAAGATGGAACATCGGGTTCGGCGGAACCTCTCCCGAAGTGACCATCCGGGAGTTTCCTTTGAGTTCATCGGCAACCGGGAAGCAGACCGGGCAGTTCTCGATGCAGGAGTAGCACTTGATGCACCGGCCGGTCTCGCGGCCGATGGTTCCCCAGAGGTCGGAGGCGAGCGCTTCGAAGTCCTTCTTCCGCCATTTGTTGCCGAGATTCAGCATTGCTCCCTCGACCTTGCCGCGGATCTCGATCCCCTTCGGGTTCGCGGGCTCGGTGGCGACGGCCCCGGCTTTTGCGGCCGCATCCAGAAGTTTTGCGCCCTTCTCGGAGCAGACCTCGACGAAGGTGGCGTTCCCGGCTTTCTCCCCGATGACGCCCCAGTTCCCGCAGGCGAGATCCGCCTGGCGCGGGACCTTGTAGAGGCACCGGCGGCAGTTGCTGCGGCGGCCGTAACCCTCGTCCTCGAGATCGTCGATCTTGATCCCTTTATGACCGCCCTCATACTCGATGATGAACTGGCCCTTGTCGATCTCCTCTTTGTGGACCGCATCAGGGTCGACCTCGAACTTCTCGCGGATCATCTTGCGGGCCAGGACCGGGCTGACGGAGCCGCCGCAGTTCACGCCGAGCAGGAGGAGGCGATCCATATCGACCGCATTCCGCTTTGCGAGTTCGATGAGGCCCATCGTGTCGCAGCCCTTGACGGTGACGCCGAGCTTCGCGGTCCTGTTGTTATCGAGGTAGTCCTTCACCAGTTTCGAGAGCAGGAGCGTTCCGCAGTGGAGCGAGCCCGCCGTCTCTGCGATCTCCGCAGGATTGGTGATCACGGTCGGCACCGCGTCGTAGAGGTCCGCACCCTTCCTGACGGCAAGGACTGCGTCCACCATACCGGACTTAAGGGCATACTGCTGCAGGGCGGTGATCGCACCCCCGCACTCCCCCTTCTTCAGCACATCGGCGTCTGCCGCCCACGTGTAGAACATATCGCCTTTAGCTACCATGTTCAGGCCTCCGTAATCTTCTCGACCTTCACAGCACAGGCCTTGAACTCGGGGATCTTTGCTACGGGATCGAGTGCGTTGTTCGTCAGGACGTTCGCGGCACATTCCTTGAAGTGGAACGGCATGAACATGACACCCTTCATGATGTCTCTGGTCACCCTCGCGGGGACGTCGACGGACCCACGGCGGGTGACGGCACGGATCATTTCCTTGTTCTTGATGCCGAGCGCCTGCGCATCCTCGGGATTGATCTCGATCCAGCCGGTCGGGACCTCATGGTCGAGCGTTGCAGACCGGCGGGTCATGGTGCCGGTGTGCCAGTGCCAGAGGACACGGCCGGTCGTGAGCACGAACGGATACTCCGCGTCGGGGACTTCCGCCGGCGGTTTCCACTCGAGGGGCGCAAAGACGCCCATGCCGTCGGGATGCGAGAACTTGCCGATGTGCAGGATCGGGGTGCCGGGGTGGTCGACTGCGGGGCAGGGCCAGTGCAGGGCCTCAGGCTTGTTGAGCCGTTCGTAGTTCATCCCGTGGTAGGACGGGGTGAGGGCGGCGATCTCGCTGAAGATCTCTTCGGCACTCCGGTAGGGGAACTGGGCAGCGTAGCCCATCTTCGCGGCGAGCTCGCTGATGATCTGCCAGTCGACCTTCGCCTCGCCGGGCGGGTCCTGGGCCTTGCGCCACATCTGGACACGCCGCTCGGTGCTGGTCTGGGTGCCGTCGCGCTCCGCGTAACATGCCGCAGGCAGAACGACGTCGGCGAGTTCGGCGGTCTCGGTCAGGAAGATATCCTGGACGACCAGGAACTCCAGACTCTCAATGGCGTGCCTGACGTGGGTCAGGTCCGGGTCCGAGAGCATCGGGTTCTCGCCCATGATGTACATGCACTTGAGCTCGCCGGGATTGTCGGTCAGGATGTCCATCATGACGGTGACCTCGTAGCCGTTCTTCGGCTCGCAGATGCCGTCGGAAAAGCCCCAGGCGTCGGCGAACTTCTTATGGGCGGCCTCGTCGATGACCTTCTGGTAGCCGGTGAAGACGACCGGGAGAGCACCCATGTCGCAGGCGCCCTGGACGTTGTTCTGGCCACGGAGCGCGTTCACGCCGCCGCCGCGCTTGCCCAGGTTGCCGGTGAGCATCTGGAGGTTTGCGGTCGACCGGACGTTGTCGACGCCGACGGTGTGCTGGGTGATACCCATCGAGTAGAGGAGCGCTGAGGATTCAGCGGTGCCGAACCACTCGGCGGCGGTCTTGAGGCTTTCGGCGGGAATACCGGAGATCTTCGAGACGTTCTCAAGGCTGTAAGTGTCTTTCATGACGACTTCCTTGAGTTTCTCGTAGTCCTTCGTCCGGTTGGCGATGAACTCCCTGTCTTCCCAGCCGTTCTTGATGATCTCCTGCATCATGCAGTTGAGGATGGCGACATCACTGCCGGACACAAACGGCATGTAGAGATCGGCCTGCTTTGCGGTCGCGGTGTAGCGTGGGTCGGCGTAGATGATTTTTGCACCGTTTTTCTTGGCCTGCATGACCTTGCGGCCGATGAGGGGGTGCTGCTCGAATGTGTTGGACCCGAGGATGAAGACACACTTGGAGTCGGCGATGTCGAGGATGGAGTTGGTCATCGCACCGGAGCCGAACGAGGCGGCGAGGCCGGCGACGGTGGACGCATGGCAGAGACGGGCACAGTGGTCGATGTGCCGGGACTTCATGACGCCGCGGGTGAACTTCATCAGCAGGTAGTTCTCTTCGTTGGAGACACGGGCCGATGCAAGCGCCGCGAACTCATCGGGCTTGTACGACTTGAATTTCCGGGCGATCAGGTCGTAGGCCTCGTCCCAGGTTGCTTCCTCGAATTTGCCGTTCTTCTTGATGAGCGGCTTCGTCAGGCGGTCCGGGCTGTTCACGAACTCATGAGCGTAGGTGCCCTTCGGGCAGACCTTTCCCTCGTTCACGGGTGAGCGGCGGTAGGGTGCCGTTCCAACAACTTTGCCGTCCTGGACGACAAGGTTGAAACTGCAGCCGGTGCCGCAATAAGGACATGTTGTGGGAACATACTTCAACGTCATGTTTTTTGTCACCTCTGTGACAAAACGACAATCGGGTGTTAAGTTACTTAAATTAGGGTAGTTAACCTGATTCGCCACCCCCTTCGCCGGCAGCATTGGAGGACAAACAACAATCCGCATCCGCTCTTTGGGTTTTTACATGCATAAGAATCACCGGAACACCGGCTTTAATCGGGATCGGAACCAGACATAAGTGCTGAACCGGTGCTCCGCGGAAGCATCTCCGGGCAGTCGGGAGCCAGGAAAACCGTTCCGAATCTGCGCGACAAGGGCCGAAAAGAAAAAAACGTGCGTTTTCCGGGGCACTCCCCTGCGTGCGGGAACGTTTATCCGTCCGTTCCCGTTTGACAGGAGATGTTATTATCGGTGGATGCATACCCCATTCATACAACTTGCACGGGAGAGAGTTGCCATAGCGAAGAAGACAGTGCCAATCCCACCGATGCTCGTCGATCTGGTGGGAAACGCCCTCGCGTCGATGGACGGGGTGATATTCGCCGATCTCGACGCCTGCCCGTCGTGCGGGGGTCAGGTGATCGGGCATGATATGCGGGCAAAACGGTTTGCCGTCATGCTCGATAACGAAAGAGAACGCACCATCCGGGTCTTCGTGAAGCGGTTCTACTGCCAGGACTGCGGCGCCCTCTGCTATGCGGACGCCCCTTTTTATCCCGATACCCGTCTCGCGTCGCCCATCGTCGATCTCTGCCTCCTTCTCTCACGGCAGATGCCCTTCAACCAGGTGGCGCAACACCTCCGGGCAATGGGGATCGTCGTCGACCGGGGAACGATCCGGAACTACGCCTCCCGCGACTTCGGGGCGATCCCCGCAACCGATCTCTTCGGCTTCCTGTTACCGCTCTCCCTCTTAAACCTCGCCACCTTCACCCTCGACCGTGAGCGGCGTCCCATCGTAGGGGCAGAAGCGCTCGCCGCCTGCGGTTTCCCACCCGCAGGCAGGGCAGCGTTTCGCAACAGGAGGGCGCCCGAAGAGCGGGATCAGCGGTATGAACAGGAAGAGAAAGAAGAACGGGAATCCTGACGCCAGCGATACGGCCGTGACGGCGACCGATACCGCGAGCAGAAGAAGGGTCAGGCTCCACCGGATCGCCGTAGCGCCACCTCCCTGACCGCGTATGCCGGCAGTGCGTCCGAGACCTCCCCGATCTCCTCTTCAAGCGTAACGCCGCCGAGTTCTCGGGCAAAGAGGTCCGCTCCGATGCCGGCCGTGATCAGCCGCCCGGAACCGCTCCGGGATACCGCATGCTCTACTGCGCGGGCGATCAGTGTTCGCTGGGCATCCCAGAACTGCCGGGCGACCGCCAACGCTCCGTCCCGCCCTATCTCGTCGAGATCGGCGCAGACCACCCGGGCAAGTCTCCGGAGCGCCGCTTCGGGGGTCTTCTCGCCGTCGTCGGGTGCAGGCGAGGTGTAGTCCTCCGGGGCGATGTGGCCGAGCAGGAGGTGCGCGTCGCCGCTTGCGGCGAAGTACTCGGTGCTCACCGGGGTCGCCGTCCCGTCGAGCATGACCGACGATACCAGCGTCGCGACGTTCGTCCGGAGCATGCCGGTGTAGACGAGGTACTGCTCCTGCAGCCGCCGGGTGTCGGTCAGCCCCTTGAGGTCCTCAAAACGGTTCAGGGAGATGACGTCGGCGGTGGTGCTTCCCACGTCGAGGAGCACCGCGTCGGCGTAGTTCTCCCGCAGGTAGTCGGCCGACGCCAGCCAGTTCGCGGCGGCAAGGGCCGGAACCGGCCGGGTATGGAACGCCGCGTCGGTGCCGTAGAAGACGGCGCCGGGAATGACCTCCTGCACCGCTTCGACGATCCACCGGATGCCGTCCATCTTGCTCGCAAAGCAGTCGGCAAGCTCCCCGCTCATCACCACGGCGGCGGGTTTTCCGGCATAGGGTTTGAGGAGATCGGCGAGCGGCGCGCCCTGCCAGAGGGGGCAGTAGTGGATATGCACGCCGGTATCGTCGACGACCTTGAGGTTCGCGCCGCCGATGTCGATCCCGATCATAGCCGGTGAAGCCCCCCGTCCTTGTCGAACCGCACCCTCCCGGAGAGGTGCACCTCCGCCGGGGCCTCGCCGTGCGACGCTGCAACAAGGATATCGGCGATCTCCTCTTCCATGACGGCCGTGATGCCGACCAGGCTGGTCGTGGGCCTCGGGTTGACGTCCACGACGTAGATCCGGTCACCGACGACGACGTCGATCCCGGCGTACCCCTGGCACCCGAGGACGTTCATCGCCCGCACGGCGGCATCGACGATCTCCTCCTCGCGATCGGGATGGACGGGCGTCTCTCCCCCGAGGTAGAGGAACCTCCCGTCGTCCGCGACGGCGATCTCCTGCCGGTTGACGGCGAGCAGGAGCGGCGCGGCGCCCGTGTAGAACTCGCAGACGTTGCCGGTCACCCTGCTCCCCACCAGGCTCACGCTCAGCGCCTCTCCTTCGACGTAGGCCTGTGCAAACTCACCGGCTCCCGGCTCCTCATCCGTCAGCCGGACACCCAGGGCGCCGCAGCCCATGATCGGTTTGACGACTCTCCTCCCTTCCCCGGCAGCGGGGGGGACGGCTATACCGTTCCGGGAGAGGATATCTGCCGTCCGCTGCTTGTTGGCGCAGACCGCCGCGTTCATGCTCCCGCACCCGACGTTGTGGGTCAACCCTTCGAGGAGATGCGTGTACCGGAAGAGGAGATGATCCGGTGCGATGACCATGCCCACGTCGCACTCCGGCGCGAGCCTTTTGATCTCGCCCTCGAAGTCGGGGCTCTCCGGCGTCACCACGTCGTAACCGCACCGCTCAAAACTCTCGCTTATGGCGGCGAGCATGGCGGCGCCCTCGGGCGCAAGCTCGGGGTCGTTGCATACGGAGTATTCGGCGAGAAAGACCTTCATTGCAGTAGAGGTTAGCTACAGAGGACTTGACCCTGACGATCGGGCAGGTTTTTGATGCGCGGGGACCATCCCTATAGACAAGGATGAAGCCCAAGATTCTGCTCACCAACGACGACGGGATAACCTCTACGGGACTCTGGGCGGCATACGACGCGCTCGCGCCGATCGCCGACGTCACCGTGGTCGCGCCCGCCACCCAGCAGAGCGCCGTAGGAAGGTCCATCTCCATCTTCGAGCCTATCCGTGCGAATCAGGTGACGATGAACGGCGTGACCGCCTACTCGGTCGGCGGGAAACCGACCGATGCCGTGATCATCGGGCTGTTCGCGCTGCGCCTGAACCCCGACCTCGTGGTCAGCGGGGTCAACATCGGCGAGAACCTCTCGTTCGAGTCGATCATGACCTCGGGAACCGTCGGGGCCGCACTCGAGGCGGCGAACCAGGGGGTGCCGTCTCTTGCCTTCTCGCTCCAGGTGGAGGACCAGGGCGACAAGTTCGACGACCCCTCGCGGATCATCGACCGGTACTCCGACGCGAAGAGGGTGGTCCGCGAGACCTGCGAGAGGGTGCTTGCAAACGGGTTCCCCGGAAAAGCTCACGTCATCAACGTGAATATCCCGGCACGGGTGCGCGGGGGATACGAGATCACCCGTCTTGCCGAGAAGCTCTTCTACACCGGCGTGGAGGAGCGCCTCGACCCGCGCGGCCGTCCCTACTACTGGATCGACGGGCCGCTATACGAGGATGCGGAGGAGGGCACCGACGTGCACGCGGTGCAGAGGGGCAACGTCTCCATCACGCCGATCACGCTCGACTGCACGGCTTATGCCGCCGCGGACGAACTCAAGGCCATCTTCGACGGTATGCATATCTGAACGGGAGGAGAAGAGTACAGCATGAGTGCAGAAAAGCGGAACGCAGGCTACCGGGCGGCAGAAGAGGTCGAGGACGGGATGGTCGTCGGACTCGGCACCGGGTCGACCGTCTTCTTCGCGATGGAGCGGCTGGGCAAGCGGATAGCAGAGGACCGGCTCTCCATTGCCGGCGTCCCGACGTCCTACCAGGCGGCCATCCGGGCACGCCGGTACGGCATCCCCCTCACGAGCCTCGACGAGTATCCCGAACTCGATATCGCCATCGACGGGGCCGACCAGGTCGATCCGGCTCTCTGCCTGATCAAGGGGCGCGGTGCCGCGCTCCTCCGGGAGAAGTGCGTCTGCGACGCGGCACAAAGAGCGGTCATCGTCGTTGATGGGACAAAGATGGTGGAGGCCCTGAACGCGCCCGTGCCGGTCGAGGTGCTCCCGTTCGCCGTGGAGGCGGTCTCGCGCCGGCTTGCGGCGCTCGGTGCCGACCCGGTCCTCCGGGAAGCGGTGAAGAAAGACGGGCCGGTCGTCACCGACAACGGCAACTTCATCCTCGACTGCAGTTTCGGGACGATCGCGGACCCCGGGCGCCTGGAGACGGCGATTGCCTCGATCCCCGGTACACTGGAGTGCGGCCTGTTCTCGGCCTACACAGAAAAAATAACGGTTATTGTCGGTGAGGAGAAGGGTTGCAGCGTCGTATCACTGCATTGAGATGCATTCCCGCATCTTCTGGATGAGGTCTAACTGATGCCGGGCTTCCTTCTTCTTTTCTTTCTCGATTGTATCCATGATCTCCGTTATTGAGCGCGAGAGCGTGTAGATCTTCACCGGCCTTCCTTTGCTCTCCGACTTGCTCTCGCGGGTATCGATCCAGTTACATTCTTTGAGGTAGCGCATGGCGATGCTGACTTCGGGCTGGCGGAGATCGGTGCCGCGCTCGATGTCCCGGGATGTCGCTTCCTCGATATTTGCCAGGTATACGAGCACTTTGGAGACGTTTCGTTTGATTCCGATACCCATCAGGAGCTCGGCGAGTTCTTCATCGCGTGGCGTAAAATACCGTACCTTATCGGACCTCATCCATTCACCATCAGATAGTATCTATTGTTTTAAATCTGACTATAAAAATATTATTATTTCAATAGGAGATCCGGCGATTGTGATTGTTTTAAGTGAATAGATGAAGCATCAAACCCTTGAGAACGGTCTTTTCTTCACCGGATCACGCTTCCACCGGCAGCAGGAGAGTGCTCTCCAGCGGGAGAGAGAACGATCGGGAGGCCGGAAAACGGGGGTCACGCCATCGGCCGGGGTATCCATAGCTACCGGGTAGCGCCGAAGATTCAAAACGGCCCGTATGGGAACCAACGGCCCAAAGGCCCGTATGGAAACCAACGGCCCAAAGGCCCGTATGGTCTGTAAAAAAAAAGAGAAGGACTAACGGGTTTCAGATGAGACCGAGACTGGAGAGTTCGGAGAGAATCCGCTTTACCGCACGCTGGGCATCCTCGGGCACCTTGCCGCCCGTGATGATCAGTTTGCCGGACCCGAACAGGAGGACGACCACCTTGGGGTCGTCGAGCCGGTATACGAGCCCGGGGAACTGTTCGGGCTCGTACTCGATCTTGTCCAGATTGAAGCCCACGGCGATCTTATTGAGGTTGATCGGCGTCCCGAGGTCTGCGGACGTGACGATGTTCTGGATCTTATACTCAGGGTTCTCGGGGATGTCGATGTCGAGCGCCCGCAACTGATCGGCGAGGATTTGCAGGCCCCGGGAGAGGTTGTCGATGCTCTTTGCACCGGTCAGGACGACCTTGCCGGAACCGAAGACGAGCGCGGCGATTTTCGGGTCCTGCATCCGGAGAACGACGCCGGGGAACCGCTTTTTATTGTATTCCGCGTCCTTCAGCCGGGAAGCAAGAGAAGGCAGATCAAGAGAATCCGTCACTTTCGCGGAAGCGACGATATTTTCTATCTTGAGGGACTCCTCTGGTCTGTGCTCATTCATATATATAGCATGCTTAAAAAAGGTATATAAAGAGTTGGTTTTCTACTCTTCCAAAGTCGAGATATCACCGGGGTCCATACCCAGCTCCTGTGCTTTCAGGACCCGCCTCATGATCTTGCCGCTCCGGGTCTTGGGGAGCGAATCGACGAAGTCAATCTCGGACGGTATGGCGATGGGACCGAGCGTCATCCTGACGTGGTAGACGAGATCGTTTCTCAGTTTTTCGCCGGGTTTTTGGCCGTTCCTGAGGATGACGAAGGCTTTTATGGTGTTCCCCTTCAGGGCGTCGGGTTTCCCGATGACGGCGGCTTCCGCCACGGCCTCGTGGGAGACGAGCGCGCTCTCGACCTCGGCCGTCCCGATGTTGTGCCCGGCGACGACGATCAGGTCGTCGGACCGCCCGATGACCATGATGTAGCCGTCCTTGTCCTTCACCGCGAGGTCGGCCGCGGTGTAGCAGCCGGGAACGGTGTTCCAGTACTTGCAGTACCGCTCATCGTCGTTCCAGATCGTTCGCATCATCGACGGCCAGGGCTCCCTGACGACCAGGAGGCCGCCCGTGCCCGGCGGACACGGGTTGCCCGCCATATCGACGACGTCCGCGACGACGCCCGGGATCGGCTTCCCGGCGAATCCGGGGCGCATCGGCTCGCCGATCATCGTGGTCACCATGTGCATCCCGGTCTCGGTCTGCCACCAGGTGTCCACGATCGGGCACCGGTCTTTGCCGATGGTGCGGTAGAACCACTCGAACGCCTCGGGGTTGAGCGGCTCGCCGACCGACCCGAGGATGCGGAGCGACGAGAGGTTGTAGCGGTCCGGCCACTCTTCGCCCACCCGCATGAACATCCGGATGGCCGTCGGTGCGGTGTAGAAGATGGTGACGCCGTACTCCTCGATGAGGTCCCAGTAGGTGCCCGGATCCGGGTAGTCGGGGGTGGCCTCGGCGATGAGGCAGGTGGCGCCGTTCAGGAGCGGGCCGTAGACGCCGTAACTGTGACCGGTGATCCACCCGGGGTCGGCGGTGCACCAGTAGATGTCGTTGTCCTTGACGTCGAAGACGTGGCGGGTGGTGTAGTAGGTCCCGACCATGTAGCCGCCGCAGGTGTGCACGATGCCCTTCGGGGATCCGGTGGTGCCGCTCGTGTAGAGGATGAAGAGCGGGTCTTCGGCGTCCATCGGTTCGGCCGGGCACTCCCGCTCGACGCCCTCCATCAGGTCGTAGTAGTCCACCTCCATCTCGGGGTGGAGCTCCACGGGCTTGTCGTCGTCGCGCCGGAGGATGACGATCCGCTCGACGGAGGGTGCGTTGACGACCGCCTCCTCGACGATATTCTTGAGCGGAATTGCCTTACCGCGCCGGTAGGTGACGTCGGCGGTGACGACCACCTTTGCATCGGTGCCCGTGATGCGCTGATTGAGTGCACTGACGCCGAACCCGCCGAAGACGACCGTGTGGATGGCCCCGATCCGGGCGCAGGCGAGCATGGCGACGATCTGTTCGGGCACCACCGGCATGTAGATGCAGACGCGGTCGCCCTTCCCGACGCCGAGACGCTTCAGGCCGTTTGCGAACCGACAGACGGCCTGGAAGAGCTGGCGGTAGGTGAGGATCCGCTCCTCCTCTTCGGTCTCTCCCCGCCACATGATCGCGACCTTGTTGCGCCGCTGGTTGTAGACGTGGCGATCCAGGCAGTTGTGGGTGATGTTGAGTTTGCCGTTGAGGAACCACCTGGCGTAGGGGTAGTTCCACTCCTTCACCCGGTCCCAGGGCTGGAACCACTCAAGCTCCTTGGCGACGCAGTCCCAGAACCCGTCGGGGTCCGCAAGAAACTCCCGGTAGGCCTGGTTGTAGTCCCCGACCCAGGACTGCTCCCTGCAGCTGGCTTCGGGGGTATAGTACTTCGCCTCCTCGAGTTTGACGTTAAAATCTTCAGCCATCCTATTACCCCTTATTATACATTATTAATAATGTATATTGTATATCAACATTCTGGTTGAAGGGACGGTTTCGTCAGAGGGGTCCTGGCCGGGAATGGTTGCCGGGACCGCACCGGGAGGGGTGTCTGCCAAGCAGAAATGTGCAACCCTTGAGGGATTTTGGCGGATTGGCACGCGGGAAGGGCGATTCCTGGGTTAGGACAGGGATTGGATCAGCCGGACACCGGCCTCTTCGTCGGAGGGCGATGTCGCGCGAAAAGAGGGGCAGCCTCCGTCCGTGGTCGTGTGGGTGAATGGACTCTTCCTGGGACAAGAAGGGAGAGATAAAAGTAATTTCAGAGTGCGCTCAACTTGATTAACCCTACCCACCAGCGTTTTCCCAAGCAGACCGCTCACGCAGGCAATGTACTTCCCGGCATCGGTAATGTGAACGGTGAATCGCCTGCCTGACCAGATGCACGTGATGGACGACCCGACCCGCTCAACGCCGCCACCATACCAGAACGAATATATACAAATATCGCGAGACACCATGTAGTTTACAAAACAATAAATAACAAAGCAATCGTAAACCCGGCGCTTGGCGGTGAGATGAGATGACCATTGGAGAACGGATAAAATCCGCACGCATTGGCGCGGGATTGAGCCAGCGGAATCTGGCCGAAAAGATGGGCCTGAGCGCCATGGCGATCTCGAAGTACGAGAACGGCGAAGTCACCCCGAGATCGGGGCTCCTGATTCAGATGAGCGAGATGCTCGGAGTGAACGTCGATTACTTCTTCCGCTCCATATCCGTGGATCTTTCCGAGCCGCAGTATCGGTGCCGGAAACCGCTGAAAAAGCGAGAGGAAAGCCAGATACATGCAAAAGTTCAGGAATGGCTCGAAAGATATCTCGAGATCGAGTTGATTCTGGGTGAGGAGAAGCCTCTCTTGCTCCCTTCAAGGGAGGATTGCCGCATAACAAGCCTGGGGGAGATCGAAGATGTGGCCCAGAAAGTTCGTGATGAGTGGAACCTGGGCCTGGATCCCATTGAGAGCGTCATGGATGTGCTGGAGCAGCACGGCATTAAGGTCGGCATCATCGGAGCCACGGATAAGTTCGACGCTCTGACATTCTATTACGATGATAACACGCCGGTTATAGCCATAAACAACGACACCCCAGGGGACCGCCAGCGGTTCAACCTTGCCCACGAACTCGGACACCTTCTGCTCCGGATTGAAGGGGACGTCGATGAAGAAACGGCGGCCCATCGATTTGCCGCTGCGTTCCTCGTACCGAAAGAGATGGCGTTTCGGGAGCTGGGGCAACGACGCCGGAACATATCACCACGCGAATTCTATCTTCTCAAGCATAAATGGGGCATGAGCATGAGTGCCTGGCTCCATCGGGCTGCCGACCTCGGGATCATATCAGAGAGGACGTCGAAACGGCTCTGGTTGCTCTTCAACAGTAATGGGTGGCGGCAGACAGAGCCCGGAACCCCGTTGCCGCCCGAACATCCGACGCACATGAAACTGCTGGTGCTCCGCGCTCTTAGCGAGAAGAAGATAAGTACAGCGCGAGCTCAGGAATTATTGGGGGGAGAGCAGCCCGGTGAGCAGTGTGTCGAAGCATTCTAGGCGATACGTGTGAAAGGTGCCAAGGTCAAGTGTTCAATCGATGCGAACTACGTCTTCGACCTGGACACCGGCGGGATACTGGATTGTCCCCCATATCTCGGTTACACCTTCCTTATGGCGAACTTCATCGCCCACGAGATAGCAACAATCTCCCACGAACGATTACGGCTCTGCGGCATGCAGATCGCCGACCTGGAACCCGGGCAGGTTTCGGAGATCTACGAACTCCTCCGGGAGCACCGCGGACTCTCCTACAGGGATCTCGCCGCATTCGTCCTGGCACGGGATACGCAATCCATACTGGTAACCGGCGACGGTCATTTGCGCACGATGGCCGGAGAGAATGATATAGAATGCCACGGGACATTGTGGATACTGGATGCACTCGTGGACGCAGGCATCCTCACGGGGCCGCGCGCCGCAGATGCCCTGAGAACGATGCAGGCGAACAACAGGTGGCTCCCAAAGACTGAGTGCGATGCGCGAATACGAACGTGGAGGCCATAGAGATCTCCAACAGCCGTAACGCACCCCATGATGAGAGACACTATCGGGCTGCTGTTTCCGGCATCACTCGTGGCGCTCAGCATCAGCACCGCGGGGATGTACCGATGTGCCGCGCAACGAGAGTGTCCCGGTATGGCCGCTGCAACACGAGAGGCAGCCGGGGATCGTGAAATCGTCAGCGGCGGCCGTTTTAAGTGAGGACAAATGCCAACCTTTTTGCCGCCCTCTTTTCCATATCCAATTGATCACCATGCACAACGGGGTGATTCACAAGACCATCCCCTCCCGGCGCCACGGCCCCGCCGGGATGTTCGACGCGACCGGCCGGCAGATCGACCTGCGGGTATGCGAGTCGCAGAGGCTCGCGGAGGACGGGGTGGCGAAGGAATGAGGGGGATTGAAGGAATCGAGCAGACGATAAACGGACTTGAGACCGACGCAATTGAGATTGAGCGGATTGTAATAGGGTTACTTCGAACCGTGGAACTGATCCACAAACCGGATCCTGCAGGAGCACTCTTCTTCGCTCCGAGTAATCAGTGGAGCGAGTTGTCCGGCCAGGAGCAGCAGAAACAGCGAGACGCGCTACGAAAATATCAACGGTGGTATACGGTCGCCCACCGGTACGTCAGGGAATATGCCCCCGAAAGGGTCGATGAATTCAATCACTGCTATTTTGGCGACACGCAGGGCAACTACGGCGTTATCGATTACATCAAGTTAGAACGGCTGCAACGGTCACGCAACAAGTCCAGGATCATCGACGATTTCTGGCGCGTCTTCGAGATCCAAAGGAGTATCCTCCTCTCCGTATCGGATGTTCTCGGGATCGAGAGAATAAACCTCCGGGAACTCATATCGTCGGACTTCATCGACCGCGAGATCGGTGAAGCCGACTGTCTCTGCAGGATGGGTCATCCTCGTGCCGCGGGCGTCCTTGCGGGGGTTGCGCTCGAACGGCAACTGAAGACGCTGTGCGACAGGTATGGCCTCGAATACCAGAAGAAGGACGCTGTCGAACATCTGGTGCAAAGGCTGTATGAAAACGATTGCCTTGATCTCACGCAACTCAGAACCATCCGGCATCTTGCCGAGATCCGGGAGAAGTGCGACCATGCAAGCGACGTCACAGGCGATGAGGTCGGTGAGTTGATCGAACGGTTGAGGGAATTCATGCGGCAGAGTTTTCCGACCGAACCGCTGCAGCCGCAGGATACGATAGCGTAGCAGAAGCGAGACTTCGTCCCCCATCGATCAGCCCGTCTCCTACGTGCGGATCGAGATCCCGCACCTGGCAGGGGGACAGAGAATACGGGCATCATGGATGCCGGGGGGTTGGGGATAGGGCCTAGTGGAGTCGAAAAGAACTCGCCAGAAAACAACAGAAAGAAATGCGCCCCGGAGGGGCATCAGAACAGTAAACCTGCCGGATCAATCGTACTCGCGCCAGGTCTTGCCGCAGGCGGTGCACCGGAAGAACCTGACTTCGCTCTCATCAGCCGCACGCAGCTGCCGCAGCCACCAGAATGCCGTCGTGCAGTCGCACTCCGGGCACTTGATGCTCGCGGTCGGGAGGGTCGCTATCTTGTCCTCCTCGTCGACGATGGTGATCTCTTTCTCCACACGTTTGTCTGTCTTCTTCAACCGGTCGGAATCATCGATCTCCCGGATATAGCCACATTTTTTGCATTTCAGCTGACCACCGGACGATATCATCAGACCTTTACACTGCGGACAGAACATCATTGTAATGAATGGGGTGGCAATCGCAATTAATTCTTGGTCGCGCAGCATGATCCGTTCGCATGACAGGTGGCCCGGACTGGACGGGTGCACAAATAATTATAGTCGGATACGGCGAAGGGTAAAGGATGAAGGATTACCTGGTGCTGATCTCCTGCATCTGCTTTCTCGTCTTTCTCATCCCGGGCAGGTTCAGGAAATACTTCGCACTCGGCGGGTGGGCGAGCATCGTCGGATACCTCTTTCTCGAGCTTCCCTACTACTTCTCCCTCAATAACTTCATGTACCCGGCGATAGCCGTCCTCTCGGTACCCTTCCTCTACATCACCGCAAAATACCTGCTCCGCGACGACCCCCGGGTGATGCAGATCTCGACGATAGCGGCCGTGGCATTCCTGATCTACGCTCCCTTCGGCTACATGCCCGCACTCGGGAACTGGCTGATTGCAGCCGTCGCCGACCAGACCTCGGCGGTGCTCGCGGCGGTCGGCTACCCCGTAACCTTCCAGGACTGGAACCTGATGGAGCGCAACGGGCTCCAGACCGAGATCATCCTTGCCTGCACCGGCATCCAGAGCATCGCGATCATGCTCGGGGTCGCCTGGGGCGTGCAGTCGACGCTGAAGCAGAAGATCGCCGGCTTCCTCGTCGTCTTCCCGACGATCTACATCCTCAATATCGTGCGGAACGTCTTCGTGATAACGGCCTACACCGAACAGTGGTTCCCCTACCTCCCCGAGATCGCCGGCAACGGCGAGTTCGGGTACGAGAGTTTCTTCTGGGCACACAACGTCATGGCGGAACTCGGGGCGCTCGTCTTTCTTGTGGTCCTCGCGTACACCCTCTTCATGATCGTGCCCCAGCTCGGCACCCTCGCCGACAACCTCTACCGGCTCTATCGCGGCGAGATCGCGCAGGTCGTCCGGCCGAACGCCGGAAAGACCGAACGTTGACGCCGGGCGGGAAGTGCCCGGTAGTCGCACTCCAGAGTGTCGTTCTTCGCACCTGCGGTGATCACGCTCCTGCCCCGAAAACGCTTCGCGTTTTCTCATGCTCCTGCCGTTCCGGCAGTCGCACCCTTCGGCCAGTCGCGCTTCGCGTGAGACTTCAGCACAGAGTGAGTTCAGGGACTCACGCGAAGCCGCGAAGGGGAGTTGATCTCAGATAAACCGATCTTCGCGCTCTTCGCACCTGCGGTGCTCAAGCTCCGGGCGTTCCGCCCATCGCTCTTCGCGGCTCGCACCTGGCGGTGCTCACGCTCGCTACGCTCGCAAGTCGCACCTACGGTGCTCCAACTCCGCTTCTGACGAAGCGTCGTTCTTCGCGTGAACTAACAGTTTATATGCGATGATACGGCCTCACGCGAAGGCCAAAGGGCACGGTTTGAGCACCGTCAGGATGCGGGCTGCAACGCCCATCCGCTACGCTTCCTCAAGGCCCAAAAAAGATCTGCGAGCCGGTCAGGAATACCGCCGGTAGAGGTAGAAGACCCGCTGGACCGCGGAGAGGTTCGTGCAGACCGCGATGAGGAGGACCGCAACCCAGAGGAGCCCGGTCACGCCGCCGAGCACCAGCACGAGGATCGTCTCGGGCCTGCCGAAGAAGCCGACCCCCTCGAGGGGATCCTCGATCTTCCCGGCAACCCTCTCGGAATACCCGATCTCCGCGTACGTGACCGGCTTGATGAATGTGTTCATCAGCGATCCCGCGAGCGCCAGCCCCACGATACCGAAGTCGGCGACCGGCGGGACGTCGACGAGGTGGCTGACGATGGGGATGCCGGAGAACCCCACGCCGAGGATGACCGCCGCGTCGACGTATTTGTCGGCGATCCAGTCGAAGACCGCCCCAAACCGGCTCTCGGCGTGATTTTTCCGGGCGACGTTGCCGTCCACCAGGTCGAGGATCGCCGAGACGAACAGGAGCAGGCTGCCCGCGAGGAAGTGGCGCCCGGCGAAGGCAAGCGCGCACGAAAAACCGAAGAGCACCGAGAGTACCGAGACCTGATTCGGCGTAACGCCCAGGCGTATAAAAAACGACGCGATTGGCTCCGTATATTTGATGAATTTCGGCCGCAGGGAGGTTATATTCATCGCATATTTTATCTGCTCGAAAGGAGTTTAACCTTTGCTCTGATGGACGAGAGCGCAACACTTCACCCGGAATACCGTTTACGGGCTAAAATCACCAGATTCATAAACGCTCCCGCCAGATAGATCACCGGGAACGAATTCCAATGCCAGAACACGATAGGCCGCACGTGCTCATGATGTCGGAGATCACCGTCGACGGGAAACTCACCCTGAAACGCGGGGCCTCGAGCAAGATTCTCATGAAGTACATGGCTCCCGAAACCGAACTCCTCCTTCACCAGACCCGGGCGGAATATGACGCCATCATGGTCGGGGCGAACACCATCAGGATCGACAACTCCTTCCTGACGGTCAGGCTGGTCGAGGGAAAAAGCCCGCTCCGCGTCATTCCGAGCAGCCGGGCAGATATCCCGCCGGATGCAAACGTCCTCGGACCGGACGCGAGAACCGTCATCGCCGTCAGTGAGGCCGCGCCGGCGGAGAATGTCGCCCGGCTCCGGGAAAGCGGCGTCGACGTCGTCGTCGCGGGCGAGAAAGAGGTCGATCTGCCGGAACTGATGGGCATCCTGAAGAGAGATTACGGCGTCGACCGGATGATGATCGAGGGGGGGCCGACGCTGAACTGGGCGATGCTGAATCACCGGCTTGTGGACGAGATACGCCTGATCCACCTGCCGTTCATTGTCGGCGGCGCCGACACCCCGTCGCTCGTCGGCGGCATGCATATCGAGACCGAGGAGGAGATGTTCCGGCTCTCCTTAAAGCGCCACTTCATGTGCGGGAGCAACCTGGTCACCGAGTGGGATGTGCTCTACCAGCCAGGAAATTAACCACTTTTCACCGCCGATCCCCTAGATCATCATGTAGGGGTCGGCCTTCATGTATTCCCGGCAGACCGTCGTCGCGTAGTGGCCGGGAGGGAGCGTGAATTTGAGCCGGACATCCGCACCGGATACCTCCGTCTCCACGTCGGCGGAGAGGCTGATCGGCCGGAGCACCCCGGAAAACGCCGTCTCCACGAACCGGGAGGCGCGCTCGAAGTCCCCGGCGTCGATACCCGACTCGATCATCAGTTCCTGCATCATCTCGTCCATCGGCCCGCGCGATGTCACCTGTCCAGAGCCCGGAATGAAGAGGGCGATCCGGCACCGGCCGCGGCGAACATGCATCAGGGCCGCCTGCCGGTTCCGCGCGGAGACGATATCCTCGCGGCTGTTCTCAAAGAGGAGCCGGTCGCCGATCTCGGGCTCGGTGAGCGACATGCCGGCATCGATGCGGGAGGAGAGCGCGCAGTTGAAGAGGTAGGACTGGTATGCGCTCACGAGGAGCGAGAGGAGTTTCGGGGGGAGCGCCCGGAGCGCGCCGGCGTAGTCGCCGGGGTTCGCGACGAGGTGGTTCGCCATCGCCCGCTCGTAGGTCATCCATATGGGTAAGTCGGCGAGCGCCGCCCGTGCATCGTGGGTCTCGGTGAAATGAGTCCGGGCGCGCTGTGCCTCCTCCGACTCCCGGGGGTAGGCCCGGCCGATGTAGATGGCCACGGCGCCTTCGTAATCGCCCTTGAGGATCCTCTCGCCGACCAGATGCGTGACCGGCCGGACGACGCCGAACCGCTGCAGCCCGTAGTAGTTCGGTATCCCGGCGGACGCCACCTCCGTCGCCGCCTGCACCCGCGCCGGGAGGCCGTCTTCGATGCAGTCGCGGATGACGATATCGAACCGGTTGCCCGCGAGGCTGCCGAGGGAGAGCGGGTGCTGCGACCGCCCGACGACCTCGAGCGAGATGTCCGCAAGGTGCACCTGTTCAACGGCCTCCGGCGTGACGTTGTAGATCGATATGAACTGGGTGGTCACCGCGTTCTTGTCCTTCGTCCCCGCCCAGGCGATCCGCCGGTGGCTGATGCCGAGCCGTTTTGCGATCTCCTTGACCGCCCGCTGGAGTTCCCAGTTCGTCTTGGTGAGCAGGCAGATGAGGTGCGGGCCGTTCTGGTCGCTGATCGGGAGCGGGAGTTCCTCGACGACGAAGTCGGCGGGGCTTACGCGGAGCCGGCCGCCGATACCGGGGGCATCGGACGCGTAGTAGCGCATCCCGAGTTCCTGCTCGAGGGGATGGGGCGAGGGCATCATAGCAGGGAAAGGTCTCCGGTGATCCGGTCGAGGTCTTCGGAGCGGGCGGGGCCGAGGCCAAGCGCCGTCACGGTTCCCGGCGGGATCTCGGTCATCCCGGCGTCCTGGATGATCGACGCGGGGATGCCCGCCCGCTCCGCGATCGTCTTGAGTTCAAAGAGCTGCCGCTCGGCCGAAGCCTTCAACACCACCTTCTTCTGCCCTTCGTCGAGCCAGGCCTTCCTCGCCAGTTTGTCGGCCTTCTCGTAGGCCCCGATGGCGGCGTGAGCGATCTGCGCGCACTTCTTGCCGCAGCTCATCTTGATGTCGGCGCGCACAATCAGGCACTGCTTCCACTTGAACTCCCGTATATCAGGCATTTCGTACTACCTGGGGCATGATCCGTCAAATACGCAGCTGTGGGGTGCGACTGCCGGAACGGCAGGAGCATGAGAAAACGCGAAGCGTTTTCGGGGCCGGAGCATGAGCACCGATAGGTGCGGGGAGGGAGCGGGGGGCATGTCGCCGGCGTCGCAGAGAGTCTTGCGAGGTGGGGAAGGGGGTTTGGGGAATTTGGATATCGCGGCCGCCGTCCCCCAGGATACTATGAACCCACACACGGATTTCCAGTGGATATCGCGACTGGGGGAGGGGCTGACGGGGAGTGTGATGGGCGGAATGCGACCGGTCGCCAGAGCGGGAGCATGAGCACCGAAGGTGCGAACGCCCGGAGCTCGACCACCGTCAGGTGGGGAGGGGGGCATGCCCCCTCCCCTGTCTCCAACTCACATCATTGTTGCTCAAACTCGCTATGCCTGCATCCCCTATTACCCCCACCCCTCCCGCGCTTTGCGCTCCTCCTCCACACCTTCGGTGCTCATGCTCCGGCCCCATGGCCCGTCGCACCCCGCCCCGAGGGGCGGGGGCAGTGCGTGGCGATATGCGACTGTCGAAGGGCAGGAGCAGGAGCAACGCCAGGTGTAATAGGAAACGGGCCGGAGGGCAGGAGAACGGGCAGCGGAGGTGGGAGGTGCACAGTCCCCCAAACTCCTGTCCTCCAGCCGCTCATCACCGATGACTCTTACTCCCATCATCCACCCCCTTTTATACCGCCGAACGTCCACTCTACTCAGGAACCGGCCCGCCATCGGCGAACCGGGAACCAACTCGTGCGGGGCATGATACTCTGGTCTGGGATGTTGTCGTTGTGGGCGCGGGGCCTGCCGGGAGCGCCGCGGCGCGGGCGTGCGCAAAAGAGGGGCTCAAGACGCTCTGTATTGAGGAGCACGGAACGATCGGCTACCCGGTGCAGTGCGCTGGACTGCTCTCGGTCTCCGCCCTTGCCGAGTGCAACGTCTCGAATTGCTCGGTCTTGAACGAGGTGAGCGGTGCCCGCATGGTCTCGGGTCTCGGAGGAGAACTCCTCTTCGATGCGGGGGTCACGAAGGCTTACGTCGTCGACCGGTGTCTCCTCGACCGGGAGATGGCACAGAAGGCAGCGGACGCCGGGGCGGAGTTCCGCCCAAAGACCAGTGCATCGGGCATCAGCGGCTCCTCGCTCCTGACCCGGGGCGTCCGCGGGCGGGAGGAGATCCCCTTCCGCCTCCTGATTGCCGCCGACGGACCGCGGAGTTCCGTCGCCCGCATGCTCGGCCTGCAGCGCCCTGCGCTCTACCTCGCCGGGATTCAGGCGGAGGTTCCCTACGAGATGGACCCGCGCTACGTGGAACTCCACCCCAACGCCTCGCCCGACTTCTTCGGGTGGGTGATCCCGGTCTCGGCGACCCGCGCCCGTGTCGGCCTCTGCGCCCGGGAGCACGCAAAAGACCACTTCGACCGGTTCACCGCCCGCTACGGGGGGAACTCGCTCCACCTCGCGAGCGGGGTCATCCCGCTCGGGGTCATGCCCCGGACTTACGGACGGCGGGCACTCGTCGTCGGCGATGCGGCGGGGTTCGCAAAGCCCACGTCTGGCGGCGGGGTCTACACCGGCGTCCGGTCGGCGAAACACGCGGCCGCCGTCGCCGCGGCGTGCTGTGCGCGCGGGGAGTTCGACGACGGGAGCCTCCGGGACTATGAGCGGCGCTGGAAAGAGGATTTCGGGAAAGAGCTCGATATCGGGATGAAAGCGCTTCATATGCGCCAGAAGATGACGGCGGAGGAGATCGACCGCCTCTGCCGGGCTCTCGACGATCCGGATCTCATCGCGACGATCGTGGAGCACGGTGACATGGACAGGCCGGGCACCCTGCTCCGCAAACTTGCCCTGAAACCCGCGCTGGCCCGGGCAATGGGCATACTTTTCGCATCGGGAGTACGCCGGATTCTTACCGGCTGAGATATGCGACGTGCTTAGTAATACCTTTATACCAATACGTAATACAATCGCATCAGGTGTGTCATGCATATACCTGACGCGTTCATACCGATGGGGCAGGCCCTGGTCTACTGGGTCATCGCCCTGATCTTCATTGCACTCGCCCTCCGGTGGGCGCGGCGTTCGATGGGAGAGGAGAAGATACCGCTGGTCGCCGTGCTCGCAGCAGGCATCTTCGCCATCCAGGCGTTGAACATCCCCATCCCCTGGGGGACGAGCGGCCACATGGTCGGTGCGGCGCTCGCGGCAATCGTCCTCGGGTCGCCGTTCGCAGGGGTCTTCGTCCTGACGCTGGTGCTCCTCGTGCAGGGTATCATCTTCGGCGACGGCGGCATCACCGTCATGGGTGCCAACATCATCAATATGGGCGTCATCGGCGGATTCGTCGGCTACTACGGCTATGCCGGCATCAAACGCGTGATAGGGAATGCGTATGCCGCCGCCTTCATCGCCGCATGGGCGTCGCTCTTCGTCTCCGCAATCCTCTGTGCGGTCGAACTCGCAATCGCCGGAACGTTCCCGCTGGTTCCAGCACTCACCGGCCTTGGGCTCTACCATGCGGTCATCGGGCTCATCGAGGGAGGCATCACCGCGGGCGCCCTCTACCTGATTGCCTCGGCACGGCCCGACATCCTCGAACACCCGGCAGGGGTGAGCGCGTAATGGAGAGAAAGCAGTTCGTCATCATCGGCGTCGCGATCGCCCTCGTGATCGCGGTTGCCGCACCGTTCCTCGCCTCCGGAGACCCCGACGGGCTCGAGAGCGCGTTCTTCAGCATTTACGGCGCAAAGCCCTTCATGGGGAGCGAGCTCGATGAAGATGCCGCCGGCGCCGCAGAGGAGCAGGTGGTCGCCGCGACCGGGAACGACTTCGCGTACGAGGCACTCATGCCCGACTACAGTATCCCCGGCATGGATAAGGCCGGAGAGGTGCTTGCGGTCGTTATCGGCACGCTTCTCATGCTGATACTGGTATTCGCCGTCGCGAGGGTCTCCGCACGGCCCGATAACTAGATACCTGAAAAACCCACACTTTTTGCTATCATGCACCTGCTCGAGACCCGCGACCTCACCCATATCTATCGCGGCGACGTCCACGCTCTCGAAGGCGTGAACTTCACCGCAGAGAGGAAGTCCCGCATCGCCGTCATCGGGCCGAACGGTGCCGGGAAGAGCACGCTTTTCAAGCACTTCAACGGCATCCTCAAACCCACGTCCGGCGAGGTGCTGGTCCGGGGCGAGCCTATCACGAAGGAGAACGTCCGTGAGGTCAGGAAGTTCGTCGGGATCGTCTTCCAGAACCCCGACGACCAGATCTTCTCCCCCACCGTGGAGCAGGACATTGCGTTCGGCCCGATTAACCTCGGCCTCGACGAGGCGACGGTCGCCCACCGTGTCGAGGAGGCCCTGCACCTCCTCGGGATCGAGGAACTGCGCGAGCGCGTGCCGCACCACCTCTCGGGCGGCGAGAAGAAACGGGTCGCCATCGCCGGCATCCTTGCGATGGAGCCGCAGGTGCTGGTGCTCGACGAGCCGACCGCGGGGCTCGACCCCCAGGGTGTCGCCGACCTCGTGGCGTTCGTCAACCGGCTGCCCGAGGAGTACGGCATGACGGTGGTCTTCTCGACTCATCATCTCGACCTCGTGGCGGAGATGGCGGACTACATCTACGTAATGGATAAGGGAAGGGTCGTGGGCTCCGGGACAGTCGAGGAGGTCTTCACCCGGCCGGAACTGCTCACCCAAACAAGGCTCGACGTGCCGCCCATACCGAAACTGATCCGGTCGCTCCGGGAGAACGGCGTCGCCATCGATATGGCATACACCTACGAGGACGCGAAGAAGTCGTTCCTCGACGCCTACGCGAGAAGAGCATGATCGACGATCTCTACTACATCGAGAAGCATGCTTATCGGACGAGCATCGTCCACCGGCTGGACGCGAGGGTTAAACTCCTCATAGCCCTCGCCGCCATCGTGGCCATCGTAGCCGTGCCGTACTCGACGAGGGTCTACGAGGTCGGCGCCGCCCTCTTTGCCCTCTTTGCCCTCCTCTGGGCCGCATCGCGCCTCTCACCGGTTGTCTACTTGAAAAGGCTCGCGCTCATCCTGCCGTTCGGCATCTTCTTAATCGCGTTCCAGGTATTCGTAAAAAATCCATATTACGATGTTTTTCATACGATTGCGACCCTCCCCTTCGGGATCGAGGTCTACGCGGAGTCGGTGGAGTTCGCGTCGATCCTCCTCCTGAAGTTCGTCGTCAGCGTATCGTTCATCATCCTGCTCTCGTCGACGACGAAGATGCAGGACATGATCGAGGCGGCGGGGAGGCTCGGCCTGCCCCGGGAGTTCACCCTCACGCTCGCGATGATGGTCCGCTACATCTTCGTCTTTGCCGAGATGTTTACCCGGATACGGACCGCGATGGCGACCCGGTGCTTCGATCCCCTCGACCGCACCCTCCCCTACCGCTACCGGCTGCACCAGATCGGCTACACGGTCGGGACGATCTTCATCAGGTCCTACGAGCAGGGCGAGCGCACCTACACGAGCATGCTCTGCCGGGGCTACGGGGCGAACGCCGGCCTGTATATCAGGAAGAAACCCCTCCGCACCGGAGAGACCGTCTTCTTCGCCGCGACGCTGGGTTTCATCGTGCTCTCTTCGGTTCTGATCTATGGGCAGCCGTAGGTGAGTGCGATGTTACCTTGCCAATCAAATTCTGTCCCTGTTGAAGCGTCCAGAGCCTGAAATGGCTTACTTGCGTGTTGCAGACATTATCTCTTCTCGTCAAAGCGATTCCGGGATACCAACGACAACAATGCAACTATAGCGAGGAAAAGCCCGATCCAGTGGACCGTGGTGGCTATCGCCACGCAGGGGGGTGGGGACAATGGGGAGTGCGAACGGAGTGAGCATGAGAAACTCGAAGAGTTTCGAGGGGGGAATATTCCCCCCTCCCCGTCAGCCCCTCCCCAAATGGCGATAGTCACTGGGAAGCCGTGCACGGGATGTAGACTGCGCGTAGGACAGGAGCTTGAGCACCGTCAGGTGCAGGGGCGGGAGCACGAGAGGCCGTGAGGCTTAGAGGCGCGAACACAGTGAGCGTGAGCACCGCCAGGTGCGAAGTGCGCAGTCCCCTCGAAATCCGTGCCAGGTGCAATTAAAAGAGACAACCGAATGCAAATGCAGAAGCATGAGCAACATCGCAGACCCGGAACCGTTTCCCGGAACACCATCGGCATACGAAAAAAACCAGATCGTTCATATTCCCCGGCGGTGTATAGGGAAAGTATGCCCGCAAAGAGCGAATTCGGCAGAGGGTTCGTCGTCAACCTGATGCTGCTTTCACGGCATTTCGGCCTGCCTCCCGAGCGAGCGTTCTACGGCGCCGCGGATCACCTCAACGACTTCACCGTGCCGGAACAGTTCCGGGGAACCGAGATCGAAGAACTCGTTGAGCGGCTCCGCAAACAGGTGATCTGGCACCAGCCCGGCACCCTGGACAAGGAAGATGCTGCCGACGTAAAACGGCTCCTCAACCGGCTCGCGGTCGCGATCGACAGAGAACTCGGCATACCCGATCCGGATACGGGAAAATACGACTGAGGGGAGCGCGCATCCCGCCAGGGAGCCGGGATCGGACGGGGGCCGCCGGGGCTTTCCGACCGCGCCTGCGCTGGAGCCCCATCGAACCGTTGAGCAGCAGGACAGCCTCAAAATAGAGATTTTTCCAGGGCCATATACTATAAGTGCTTATAAAACCAATATATACTGTGAATTTTGCTGCGATTCAGGACACCGCTTGTTCAGCGGAGGTCACAGATGACTGATACCTACGATGCTTCACACATCACGGTACTGGAAGGCCTGAGGCCTGTGCGGGAACGTCCCGCCATGTACATAGGCAGCACGGAGAGCCGGGGACTTCACCACCTGGTCTACGAGGTCGTGGACAACGCCGTAGACGAGGCTCTCGCCGGGTTCTGCGATCTGATCCAGGTGACCGTCAACCGGGACGGCTCGGTCTCGGTTGATGATAACGGCCGTGGCATTCCGGTCGACCTCATGCCCCAGTACGGCAAGAGCGCGCTCGAGATCGTCCTCACCGTGCTGCACGCCGGCGGAAAGTTCGACAAGAATACCTACCAGGTATCCGGCGGCCTGCACGGCGTCGGTGTCTCGGTCGTCAACGCCCTCTCGAGCTGGCTCGATGCAACGGTCTTCAAGGACGGCAACGTCTATGCGATGCAGTTCCGGCAGGGTCTGGTCGCAAAACCGCTCGCGAGCCGCCCGGAGACCGAGCACGAGATGGAGGCGCGGTACGAGGAGCGCTATGGTGCCCGGGACGGGCAGCCGCTCGACTACGAACGGCTCCGGGGGACCCGGATCACGTTCCAGCCCGACCGTTCGATCTTCGAGACCGTCGAGTTCGATTACGACGTGCTGGATCACCGGCTCCGCGAACTCGCCTACTTAAACAGCGGCCTCACCATTGTCCTCCGGGACGAACGCACCGGCGATGTGGTCACCTACTGCTTCGAGGACGGGATCCGGCAGTTCGTCGCCCACCTCGGCGAGGGGAAGGAGAGCCTCCACGACGATATCATCTACTTCCAGAAGCGCGACTCCGAGAGCAAGGTCGAGGTCGAGGTCGCCCTGCAGTACAACAACTCATACTCGGAGACGATCTATACCTACGTCAACAGCGTCAACACCCGGGAGGGCGGCACCCACCTCGAAGGCTTCCGGAGCGCTCTCACCCGGGCGATCAACAGCGCTGCCCACCGTAACAACCTCCTAAAAAACAACGATGCCCAGGTCAAGGGTGAAGACGTCCGGGAAGGGCTCGCCTGTGTCATCAGCACCCGGGTGGCGAATCCGCAGTTCGAAGGGCAGACCAAGATGCGCCTTGGGAACAGCAACGTCCGGGGCATCGTGGACTCTCTCGTTTACTCCTCGCTCACCGAGTACTTCGAGGAGCACCCAAAGACCCTCCAGACGGTCGTGGACAAGGCGATGGCGGCCGCCAGAGCAAGGGAAGCCGCCCGGACTGCACGTGAACTCGCCCGGCGGAAGAGCACGCTGGAGTCGACCGGCCTCCCCGGGAAACTCGCCGACTGCCAGGAACGCGACCCGGCAAAGAGCGAACTCTACATCGTGGAGGGAGATTCGGCAGGGGGTTCCGCGAAACAGGGGCGGGATAGGAAGTTCCAGGCGATCCTTCCCCTGCGGGGGAAGATCCTGAACGTCGAGAAGGCGTCGGAGCACAAGATCCTGAAGAACGCCGAGATTCAGGCGCTGATATCCGCGATCGGCACCGGAGTCGGCGACAGTTTCGACGCGGAACGGGCCCGGTACCACCGGATCATCCTGATGACGGATGCCGATGTCGACGGAGCACACATCCGGACGCTCCTCCTCACGTTCTTCTACCGCTACATGGTGGGGCTCGTCGAAAACGGCTACATCTACATCGCCCAGCCGCCTCTCTACCGGGTGGCGAAGGGCAGACAGGAACAGTATGTCTACCGCGAAGAGGAGATGCGAGAGATCCTCGCCGAGTGGGGCGAGAAAGGCGTCTCGATCCAGCGCTACAAGGGTCTCGGTGAGATGAACGCCGGACAGCTCTGGAGCACCACGATGGACCCGGCAAACCGGATTCTCAAGCAGGTGAAGATTGAGGACGCCGCCTACGCGAACGAAATATTCGAGAAACTTATGGGAGAGAACGTGGACGCCCGGAGAGATTTCATCCGCAGGCATGCAAAGGAGGTGAGCAACCTTGACGTCTGAAGGGGAAGGGGTTGTCCCGATCAACATCGAAGAGGAGATGAAATCATGCTACATCGACTACGCGATGAGCGTGATCATCGGCCGTGCCATCCCCGACGCGAGAGACGGCTTGAAGCCGGTGCACCGCCGCACCCTCTACGCGATGTGGGAGATGGGCAACACGAGCGACAAGCCCTACAAGAAGAGCGCCCGTATTGTCGGAGACGTGATGGGTAAGTACCATCCTCACGGCGATTCGGCCATCTACGATACGCTCGTGAAGATGGCCCAGCCCTTCTCCTACCGCTGCATGCTGGTGGACGGCCAGGGGAACTTCGGGTCAATCGACGGCGACTCCGCTGCCGCCATGCGTTACACGGAGGCCCGGCTCACGAAGATCTCGGAGGAACTGCTCACCGATATCGACAAGAAGACGGTGGATTTCGTCCCGAACTTCGACGAATCGCTCCAGGAGCCCAGTGTCCTCCCCGCCCGGATCCCGAACCTCCTCGTCAACGGGTCGAGCGGGATTGCCGTCGGCATGGCGACGAACATGCCGCCCCACAACCTCAGAGAGGTCTGCGAGGCGACCTGCCGCGTTATCGACGACGCGGGCACCTCCACGGAGGAGCTGATGCAGGTCATGCCCGGACCGGACTTCCCGACCGGCGGGATCATGATGGGCACCGCAGGCATCCGCGACGCCTATCTGACCGGTCGCGGAAAGTGCGTTGTCAGGGGCGTCGCGGAGATCGAGGAAGAGGGCCGGACACCGCAGATCATCATAACCGAGATCCCCTTCCAGGTGAACAAGGCGCGCCTGATCGAGCATATCGCCTCCCTCGTCCGCGATAAAAGGATTGAGGGGATCGGCGATATCCGCGACGAGTCCGACCGCGACGGCATGCGGATCGTGGTCGAACTCAAGAGGGGAGCCGCGCCTCAGGTGATACTGAACTTCCTCTATAAGCACACGGCGCTCGAGTCTTCCTTCGGCATCATCAACCTCGCGATCGTCGACCGCCAGCCCCGGACCCTGAACCTCAAGGAGATCATCCACGAGTTCCTCAAGCACCGGGTGGACGTGGTCCGGCGGAGGACCGAGTTCGATCTCACGAAGAACGAGGAACGGATGCACATCCTCCGCGGCCTCCTCGTCGCGCTCGACAACATCGACGCGGTCATCGCGACCATCCGGGGTTCCGGGACGACCGATGAGGCGCAGAAGGCCCTGGTGGCAAAGTTTGCGCTGGACGAGGTGCAGGCGGACGCCATCTTGAAGATGCAACTCCGGAGGCTTGCGGCGCTCGAACACCAGAAGATTCTCGACGAGCGCGATGCAATTGCGGCGGAGATCGAGCGGTTGTCCGCGATCCTCGCAAGCGAGGCGAGCATTCTCGCCGAGATCAAGAAGGAACTCGTCGATATCGGTGCGCGCTTCGGCGACGAACGGAGAACCCGGATTGCGCAGGCAGCCGAGGCGTTCGACAGGGAGGACCTCATCGAGGACAAACCGGTGCTGGTCTCGCTCACTTCCTCGAATTACGTGAAGAGGATCGACCTCGACACCTACCGGAACCAGCGGCGCGGCGGTCACGGCGTCATCGGGATGGCGACGAAAGACAACGACGGCGTCGAGAAGGTCTTCGTCGCGAACATGCACGACAACCTCCTCTGCTTCACCGACAGGGGAAGGATGTACTGGCTGAAGATCTACGATCTTCCCGAGGGGCAGCGGACGGGCAAGGGCAAGGCCCTCGTCAACCTCTTAAACCTCGACGGCGAAGAGCGCGTGACCACGGTGATCCCGGTCAGGGAGTACCGGCCCGACCATCACCTCTTCTTTGCGACGAGGAACGGGACGGTCGCGAAGATGGCGCTCGACGAGTTCTCGAGGCCGCGGCAGACCGGGATCAATGCCATCAACCTCCGCGACGGCGATGCGCTGGTGGACGTGAAGGCGACCGACGGCAACCAGGAGTTGATCCTGACGACGAAGTTCGGACAGAGCCTCCGGTTCCACGAGGAAGCCGTCCGCCCGGTTCACCGGAACGCCATGGGCGTGCGGGGGATCAAGCTCCGCCACGGCGACGCGCTGCAGGCCATAGCCATCGTCGAGGACGACCATCTCCTCACCATCACGGAGCAGGGCTACGGGAAGCGGACGGAGTTCGACGAGTACCGCGGCCACGGCAGGGGCACGCTCGGGGTGCGAAACATCGTCGTCGACGCCCGGGCGGGTAACGTCGTCGGGTCGATGGCGGTCTCCGACGACGACGAGATCATCGTGATGAGTGCGTCCGGCATCGTGATCCGGACGAAGGTTTCCGAGATCTCGATCCAGAAGCGGGGCACCCGCGGTGTCCGGGTCATGAAACTCGACGACGGCGACCGGGTCATCGGGTTCACGATCCTGGATTCCGAGGAGCCCGAGGAAGAGGCGTAAGCGGCCTCTCCCTCTCTTTTTCAACGTTCGCTCTCTTTGTGCCCCTCGCACCGAATTCTGTCTTTGCGATCGCTCCGGAAGCATAGGGGCTCATTCACCCAAGAGATCTGCGTGGCGGTGCTCTGCTCAAGAATCCGGAGATGCCTGTATCCTCGTGTCGATACCCATAGGGAAATTCGCCACTCAAAATAGGAAGCTATTTACTCTAAAAGAGAAATATATGTTACGTTGGGAAAACATGAAACAGAGAACCTATCTCATCTGCATCGCCCTGGTGGCAATCGGCCTGGTCTTTGCTCTCGGATTCGGCCTGACGACCGCAAACATGATCGTCCCGGTCGTCGCCGTCATTGCCGGCATCGCTATCCTGGCTCTCTGCCGCCGCAGCGTGACGGAGGTCACGGAAGACGAACTCTCCACGATCCTGCACGGGAAAGCGGCGCTCAGCGCACTTGAGGTGACCATCCTCATCGCCGCGATCGGATTTGCTGCGCTGATGAGCTTTTCGTCCGGCGGTGGATCCGGCTGGGGCCTGGCAACATACGACAATGGATCGACCAAGGTCTACTACGGGGTACTCTCTATCTCTCCAACACTCTCCGTCTCTCCTCTAGATCTGAATTACGAAAGTTACTCCCTGTACGAAGGCTCCTACCTCATCCCCGACCCGGCAAACCTGACTTTTGACGACGTCATCGCCATTGATGCGATGTTTGCCGAAGGCCACCGCATCCGTGATACGACCCGCGCGTTCGGTGCGGCGCTCGGCGCGGTCACGGTGCTGTTGACGGCACTGTACGGCGCGTTCCTGTGGTATTACAACAGAAAATACGGGGCGTAAAGCCGATGAAGAACAGGATCAAGGTCTTTCGCGCGATGCACGACATGACCCAGGAGGAGCTTGCCGATGCGATCCGGGTCACCCGGCGGACGATCAACTCCATCGAGCGGGGGAAGTACAACCCCTCCATCGAGGTCGCCTACAGGATCGCGAAAACCTTCGGTGTCACCATCGAGGAGGTCTTCTGCTTCGAGGACGGCGAGGATACGGAGGACCGGCGATGATCCGCTGCGACCACCTGACCAAGATCTACAACAGCATCGCTGCCGTGGACGACCTCTGCCTCGAGATCCCCGCCGGCGAGGTCTTCGGGCTGCTCGGCCCGAACGGCGCCGGCAAGAGCACCACCATCCTGATGCTCGTCGGGCTCATCCAGCCGACCTCGGGCGCGTGCTCCATCGACGGGACCGAGGTCGCCGCCCACCCAATCGAGGTGAAGAAGAAGATTGGCTACATGCCCGAAGACGTCGGGTTCTACCCCGACCGCACCGCAGAAGAGAACCTCGACTACGCGGCGAGGTTCTACGGGCTCAGCGAGGCCGAGCGGAAACGGCGGGTCGACGACCTCCTCGCCCTCGTCGGGCTGGACGGCGTCGGGACGAAGGTCGGCGGCTACTCGAAAGGGATGCGGCAGCGCCTCGGTCTCGCCCGGGCCCTCGTCAACGAACCCGCCGTCGTCATCCTCGACGAGCCCACGGCAAACCTCGACCCCCGGGGGGTGCTGGACTACCGCCGGATCGTCAGGAGTCTTGCCGACCGGGGAACGACCGTGCTCGTCTCCTCCCACATCCTCTCAGAGGTGAGCAAAGTCTGCACCTCCGTCGGTATCCTCGCACGCGGCAAACTCATCGCGTCCGGCGACCGGGAGATGCTCTCGCGCGCCGCGATGCAGGACCGGGTGACGATCGACGTCGAGACCGTGACCCCGATGCCCCGGCTCACGAACCCGGAGATCCTCTCTGCGGAGTATTCGCAGGACACCTGCTCCGCCCGGATCGTCGCGAAGCATGATATCAGCGGTTTCATCGCAGAGACCCTGTATGCCGAAGGCATCCTCCCCCGGCGGCTGGCGGTCGAGATGCCCGACATGGAGGATATCCTGCTCTCGTATTACGCGGAGGGAACCGCATGACGCAGGCGGCCTTGCGTATCATCGCGGGCAAGGAGTTCTCCGACCATCTCCGGAGCAGGCGGTTCCACCTCCTCTTCGCGATCCTGGCCGTCGTCGCCGCCGTCGGCATGATCACCGGAGCGGTCCAGTACTCGAAAGACCTCTCCGACTACAACGCGGTCCAGATGATCGCGGAGGGGGACGACGACCCGACGCTCGCCGGCAACCTTGCCGGGATGAAACCCTCCGTCCTCTCGGCATACTCCCAGATGGGAATGCTGATGGCCGGTATCGGCGTGGTGCTCGGGATCGCGATGGGGTTCGACCTGGTGACCCGGGAGAAAGAGAGTAAATCCCTCAAAAGCCTGCTCGCCTACCCGGTGTTCCGCGACGAGGTGATCAACGGAAAAGCCCTCGGGGGCGTCGGCGCAATCGCGCTCGCGATGGGGGTCGTCCTGATCGTCTCCGTTGCAATCATGGCCCTGTTCGGCATCGTCCCGAACCTCGACGAACTGGTACGCATCCTGGTCTTCGGGGTGACGTCGTTCCTCCTCGTCTTCACGTTCTTTGCCCTCGCCCTCCTGATGTCGACGGTCTCCAAAGACAGCGGGAGCGCCCTGCTGTACTCCCTGATCGTGATGATCGTTCTCTCGTCGTTCATTCCGATCTTCGCGTACACCCCGGTATACTCGGCCGTCTTCGGCGACGCCCCCACCCCGCCGGGCATGTCCACCTACTCCTACCAGCAGAGTTCTTCGGCCTATACTGTGACATCGGTCGCGGTTGCATACAAATCCGACGATGCCGTAGACCCGGAAGCCCTCGCGGAGTACGAGCGGGCATCGAGAGAGTACATGAACCAGAAACGGACAATCACCGATATCGTCACGCTCGTCTCGCCGACCGGCAACTACCAGACGATTCTCGGCGCCGTATCGCAGCCCGCAGGGGAGAATACCCCGGGACTCGGAAACCTCCTCGGCGCCCTCGCCTGCAACATCATCGCCCTGCTTGCAATGCCCGCAGCCTTCTTCGGGCTGGCATGGGTCCGGTTCATGCGGGAGGATATCCGGTGACCGGAGCCCCCTCCTGGCTGGAGAAGCCGGGCGTGGTGCTCATCATTCTCCTGGCCGGACTGACGGCGGCGACGGTCTCGAACATCGGCGGGAGGGAGGTCGCCGTCTATCTCATGGCGGTACTGGCGGTCGCGAGCGCAATCGTCGTGTACTTCGATGCGACGGCGATCGGTGCCGGAACCCGGGTAAAGACCGAACGGCTCCGCGATATCGAGACATGGAAGCCGGCCTCGTGGGCGATCTGGGTCGTCATCTTCTGGCCGCTCTTCCTGCCGTATTATCTCTGGAAGCGGAATGGAATGAAGAGTTCCTGATGCTTGCTATGTACATCCCAGGCCATAGCATCCCCAAAACCGTCCGGAGACGTCCCGGGAGCGTCTCCTCCCCGGCGCCTCTCTCAAAAACAGGTTAGAATTCCGTTTTCCTGAAGTACCTGAGCGCCTCCGGCCGGTGCTGTTCAAGCTCCGCGAAGAAGTGCTCTGCAAGTTGCGGGTCGGAGTCGTTGATCGCCTGCTGCAGAGTGCGCATCAGCCAGCCATGGATCTCCTGGCCGCGGTCAAGCGTATTCATCACGACGACGACCGCCTCGCCCACATCTCGTCTGTCGTTCCATCAATACACCGTACCACCATCTTTTCCGCGGGTTTTATCCGGCCGGAGGACAACAGGACGTTCGGATGAGGTGTCTGTGATGTTTCGTACGACGATAAAAGTAGATACGCACGGCGAGGGGGAGATCGTCGACCTCACGCCCAGGGTGGCGCAGGCGGTCGCCGAGAGCGGTGTTCGGGAAGGCCTCGCGAACGTCTTCGTCGCGGGCTCGACCGCCGCCGTCACCACCATCGAGTACGAGCCCGGCGTGCTCTCCGATCTCTCCCGGGCGCTCTCGGTCATCGCCCCGGCCGATATCCCCTACGCCCACGATGCGGCGTGGGGCGACGGCAACGGCCGCTCCCACGTCAGGGCGGCAATCGTCGGCCCGTCGATCTCTATTCCGGTCATCGCCGGTGCGCTCGCGTGCGGCACCTGGCAGCAGATTGTCCTCTTAGAACTCGACGTGCGGTCGAGGCGCGAGCGCACGGTCTACGTCACCGTCACGGACTGACGCCGGGGACGGGGTGAGATACACAGCCCGATTGCCGCACGGCGGGCAAAAGAGGTACGGTGTTGCCGGCAACCCGGATTGTATCGCCCTGCTCCCGGTGTTAACCGGAATCGTTCGGGAAGAATGAGTGATTTAGTCGAGAGGTACCGTTTCGAGTTGAGATACCAGTTCCCAGATGCGGGTCCGTGCGTGGACCGGCATGTTCGGGTCGTTGCTGATCTCGTCTATCATGGAGATTGCGGTTGCGGCGCGAAGACCAATGCTCCTGGAGTCGTCCTGGAGAACCGATTTGGTCGAGTCTGCGACGCGCCGGATATTTCTTGGAATGGTAGAATCCTCACTGATATTCTGTAGCATCTGGATGCAGATCCGTATTGTTTCGTCTGGACTTGCCATTAGAATTACCCCTCTATTATTAATGGCATCCAGACATATATAAGTTCATTAAGGGAGTTCAACGAAATGACGGCTGATCAGGCTGACGAAGTCATGGCCGGGTATCTCCTCAAGGGAGGAAAGATGCTCGCTAAATCCTGTAAAGTCTGCGGCTACCCCCTCTTTGAGTATAAGGGAGAGACACAGTGCGTCGTCTGCCCGCTTGCTGCTTCAGAAGAACCTCTTCCCACACCGGAGCCGCCGGCACCGGCCCCAGAATCCGGGCGGTCCCCGGCACCGGCACCGGCCGCACGGGAGGAGCCGCAGGGCGAAGCTGCCGTGGAGATCGAGCGGACGATCGTCCACCTCTGCGAACGGATCAGGGAAGAACAGAGGCCCGAAGAGTGCCTGACCCTGATGAAGGCGGTCGAGCGGGGCGCGAGAGCCCTCGCACGACTGGGTCAGCGGTAAGGTCTGCGGGCAAGATCCCATATCGCACGGGCGGTCTTTTCCCCGATCCCGTGCACCGCCGCCAGCTCCTCCGGTTCGGCATCGACGATCGCCTTGAGCGAGCCGAAGTGTTCGAGGAGGAGACGTGCGCTTTTTAAACCGACGTTCGGAAACGCAGCGAGCGCGTACTCCTGCTCCTCACGAACCGAGCGGTAAGACTTCTTCGGGTGCACCTTCCGCTCTCCCCGCTCGCTCCCCTCCCGCTGTGCGAGGACGTAGAGCGTATCGGCGGTGTCGTCCGCATCCCGCGTACGTATCAGCGCGACGCCCATATCGACCGTGATGGCCGCAAGCGTGCCCCGGATAGCGTTCGGGTGGATGTTTCGAACCGAATAAAGGTCGTCCTCTCCTTCGATGATCAGGACGGGACGCGGCACCGCGTCGGCCATCGCCTTGATCTGCCCGAAGAGATCGCGCTCGACGAGGGTGTTCATGAAGTCCTGCACGGTCTTCCTCTCCACGAGGATGCGGTCGCCGACGGCGTAGTCGCCGACCTCGAGGCGCTCCAGCGCGATCGATGCCCCGAGTTCGTACAGGCGCCCGACGACCCTCGACGACGTCTCACGGTCGTCGACGGTGATCGCCGGTCCCGCCGGAGCAAACGAGAGGATGTCCGCCTGCCTAGTGGCGGACGGGACGGCCGGGGCGGGGATCGGGGCGGGGGCGGGTGCCGAGCTCATACCCTTGATCCCCGTCACCATCGCCCGCTCCCGGCTCTGGCTCACGTACCGGAATGTCTCATCGGACGTGCCCTTCGTCACCAGCACGACGATCGTGCCGCTGCCGCTTCTCCCGGTTCGTCCCTTCCGCTGGATGCTCCGGATCTCCGAGGGGACGGCCTCATAAAAGATCACCATATCCGTCGAGGGGACGTCGAGCCCCTCCTCGCCCACGGAGGTCGCGACCAGGCACCTGAACTCGCCCTCCCGGAACCGGGCGAGGCTCGCGATCTGCTCCTTCTGCGAGAGTCCCCGCTCCGCGTCCCGCGACGCCTGGCCGACGAACCGCTCGCAGGCGATGCCGGCAGCGGTGAGCGTATCCACGAGCGTCTGGACGGTGTCGCGATAGGTGGCGAAGACGATGATCCGGCTCTCGGGGTGCGCCGCGAGCTGCGCCCGCACCAGTTCGCGGACGATCGAGGCCTTGGGGTGCAGTTCCTCCTTCCAGCCGGCTGCGGCCTCGACGAGGCTTTTGTAGGCAGGGTCGGCGACGAGGCGCTTGCTCGCTTTGCTCCCTGCGCTCGAGACTCCTTCCGCACCGAGCCGGGCGAGATAGTGCTTGAGCGCCTCGCTCCCTTGCGTCTCGGCAAGCGATATGGCGTGCCGGAGTTTCATGCACTCGGCATGCAGGGACGCCGCGATGAACGCCGATGGATCGCGTGTCCGTATACGCTGCTGGATCTGGGCGTTCAAGGCGTTGAGCGCCTTCATCGAGAGTTTGTCCGGTTTCGGGACGCGGAAGTTGAGTTTCGCGAGCCGGCCAAGACGCGACTCCACGAGCCCCCGGAGGACGACGAGCGCCGCCTGCAGTTCTTCGGGCAGGTAGACGTCGACGTACTGGATATCACGCTCGTGGATGTAGGGCCGGACGTCCTCGTCGGTTTCCACCCTCGTCTCGACCGCCTCGATGCGCAGGTTGTTGCAGACCTCCTGCACCTTCGCCTGGTCACCGCCGGGCGAGGCGGTCATCGCGAGCAGCAGGGGGTCTTTTGCCGCGGTGCAGTAGTGCCCGGCAAGGAAGACATAGGCGTAGTTCCCCACCGCCCGGTGGCACTCGTCAACGACCAGCAGCACGACGTCGGCGAGGCTGTACCTCCCTGCCAGGCAGTCGTTCTTGATCACCTGCGGGGTGGCGAAACAGACCCGGCACGCTTCCCAGGCCCGCGCCCGCTCCGCCGGGGGGGTGTCCCCGGTGAACATGGCAAAATCGGACTCATCCGGCTCGGAGCCGTCCCGGATGAGCAGGAACTGTTTGAAGAAACGGAGGTGCTGCTCAACCAGGGGTTTCGTGGGCGCAAGCACGAGCACCCTCCCCGGGTGGGAGTGGAGGCGGGACGCCGCGACAATGAGCGCGACGGCCGTCTTCCCGAGGCCCGTCGGGAGGACGACCATCGTGTTCGCATCGAGCGCCCGGAGCGCGATGGAGAGTTGATACCGCCGTTCCTCGATGCTTTCCGGCCGGATCAGCGGGTGGGAGACGTAGTTCATGCCCTGATTTCGCGGAACGTGGCGGCACCGGAGATGAGTGCGGAGAGAACCTCCGGCAGCCGCTCGATCGGTATGCGGACCTGCTCCATGCTGTCGCGGTCTCTCACGGTCACGGTGTTGTCTTCGAGCGTTTCGTAGTCGACGGTGACGGCAAAGGGCGTCCCGACTTCGTCCTGTCTCCGGTAACGCCTGCCGATGGCGCCGGAGTCGTCGTACTGGGCGAGAATGCGGCACTGCGTGAGCCTCTCCGTGATCGTCTGCGCGACGGTCTCGAGGCCGTCCCGGTTCATCAGCGGAAAGACGGCGACCTGGATCGGCGCGACCGCCGGCGGGAGCCGGAGCACTTTCCGGATCTCGCCTTCGACCTCTTCCTCGGCGTAGCTGTGCTCCAGAGCAACGTAGATCATCCTATCGATGCCGTACGACGGCTCAATGACGTGGGGCATCACCTCTTCGCCGCGAACTTCGACCTCCTCTTCCCGGACCTGGTAGAGGTCGGCGGGGATGAAGAACTCCTCGCCGTCGACGGTGACCCGCGCACCGTCCTCTCCCGGCTCGGATGCGGCGAGAGCATCCGCGATTGCCTTTGCCTTGCCGCGGTACCGCGGGCCGAGCACGCCCATGTCGGCCGTGATCCGCCGCTTTACGACCCTTTTGGGCTCGTCATAAGGCATGAAGACCGTCATCGAGGTGCCGGAATGTCCCGCATGCGAGCGCAGATCGTAGTTGGTGCGGTCGGCGATGCCGACGATCTCGACCCACCCGAACCGGCCGGAGTAGACCTCGGCGTCCCAGCAGTCGGCCGCATAGTGCGCCCGCTCATCGATCAGGTGCTGGCGGAACCGGAGTTTTACCGGGTCGACACCGATAGCGGTCAGGATCCGGTGCGTCAACGCGATGTAGTAGGCGACGTACTCGTTCGCGATAACCCCCTCGTCCACGGCGGCACGCATCGTCATTGCGGCCGGCTCCTGGCCGTCGAGCTGCCGCGCGATGGTGAGGAGAGGGGCCGTGTAGTCCGCGTAGCGGTGGAACGCGGGATGATCCTTCCGGTCGGGGTGAACGAAGATCTCGGCCTCCGCCTGGGAGAACTCCCGCAGCCGGATCATGCCCTGGCGGGGGGAGATCTCGTTTCTGTAGGACTTCCCGATCTGAACGGCGCCGAAGGGGAGTTTGTCCCGGTAAAATCGCAGGAGCCGGGAGAAGTCGGTGAAGATGCCCTGGGCGGTCTCGGGGCGCAGGTAGCCCTTCCGTTGCGAGCCGGGGCCGATTGTCGTCTGAAACATAAGGTTGAACGCGAAGACGCCCGCTTCGCCCAGGGGTTCCTTGCACGACGGGCAGGGAAGTTCGTAGAGCGCCGCCTGGAGCGCCTCCGCAGAAAGCGTGCCCGCGTTCTCGATGCCGTTCTCCTCCGCGATGTGATCGGCGCGGAGGTACTCGCCGCAGTGCGGGCACTGCACCATCTTGTCGGCGAACTCTTTCACATGGCCGGATGCGACGAAAATCGCTTCGTTTCCGACGGTGGGGCATTCGATCTCGTAGTAGCCTTCCTGGAAGACGTAGAACGACCGCCAGAGATTCTCGACGTTTCGCTTCAGCATCGCTCCGAGCGGGCCGTAATCGATGAACCCGGCAATCGACCCGTATATCTCGGATGAGGGCCAGACGAAACCTCGTCTTCTGGCTACTTCCATGACTTTTTCGTAAATATCGCTCGTCTCGGCCATAGTCTTGCAGTACAGTTGAGCGGCGGTGCTAATAAAGAATAGTCCTCACCTCGCGCGGGATCACGATTCTTCGAGAAATGGGCAGTGCGGCAAAGTTTTTTTTCACGGCGGGGAATATCCCGGAAGATATGGTTACATCCGCAGAAACGATCCATCTGTTTTGAGAGTTTATATGGTAAACTTTAAATGTTAGCGGTTGTAATGTAGGGAACGTTACGCCCCGGTCGGGGGAGAACCTTTATATACAGGGTCGCCATGGGTGACCCCCAGAACCAGACGGTGGAATGCAGAACTGAGAGAGACGGACATGGCAGAAGATACCCGCAAGCAGCAGCTCCTCGAGCTGTTCACGACCATCACGAACAAGAAGACGATCGTTGAACCGATGAGAAAGGTTCACGGTACGCTCCGGGATCGCGACGCTGTGGAACGCGAGATTGCCCTGATCATGCGGGAGATCCTCGATCGGGGGTATTTCAAGACCAAACTCGCCCCGCGGCAGCTCGCGAAACTCGTGGTTGCGTATTACGACGGCAAGAACGACACCGAAATCGCGAGGGCGCTCGGCGATGAGAAGTTGAGCAAGACCGTGGCACGTGCCCGGGTCCGCCTCAAACTCTTCAGGGAGCTCGATTTCAAGATGCCGTTCGATCAGGCGGAGATGGCGGAACTTCTTGATTCGGGGAAGACCATGAAGGAGATCAGCGAGGAACTCGATATAAGTCCCTCGACACTTCGTGAGTACCGCCACGTGATCGACCAGCAGAGAGACACCACTCTCGACCCATTCCTGGAACGGATCAGGGACGTCATGGAGGACCGCGATCTCTCCGAGATGATGACGCGCGGTGTCGCGAACGACGGCCTTAGCGAAGCGATCGACATCACCGAAGCGATCGACATGGGGGAGTTCTGAACCCCGGTTCATCCTCATAATCCACTGAACATTTTTTAGTATTACGAATCGATCTCTTCTCCATGAGGTTGACCTGGCTTGGCCACGCGTGTTTTTCTCTTGCAGGATCGCGGACGATCGTCATCGATCCTTTCATCCCGGAGGGATCGCTTCCCGCGGAGCCCGATATCGTTGCCGTGACGCACGCCCACGCCGACCACCTGGGCATTGCCACAGAACTCTCGAAGAAGACGGTCGCCGTCAACGAGGTGGCGAAGTACCTGAAAACGAAGGGCGTTCCCGCCGAACCGATGAACCTCGGCGGCACCATCACCGTCGACGGCGTCCGGTTCACGATGACGCCCGCGCTCCACTCGTCGTGGCTGGAAGACGAGGGACCGGGGTTCTACGGCGGTGTGGCCGCCGGATTCGTCATCACGATGGACGGTGTCAGCGTCTACCACGCCGGCGACACGGCGCTCTTCTCCGATATGCAGCTCATCCGCGACCTCTACCGGCCGGACGTGGCGCTTCTCCCCGTAGGCGGGTGCTTTACGATGGGGCCCGAAGAGGCGATGATCGCGGCGCGATACATCGGCGCGCCGCTCGTGGTCCCGATGCACTACGATACCTTCCCCGCCATCCGGCAGAACCTGGAGGAGTTCAAGCGGACCATCGAGCGCACGACGTCGATCCGGGTCGCGCTGCTCTCGCCGGGAGAGAGCATCGAGGTCGGCCCGGAAAAGGCCGGGGAGTGAGGGGGGGCCCCACCCCGTTTTGCGATTACAGAGAGCGTATGCCCGGGTGATGGTGTTTCGGTGGCACGTATGGCCGAGGATTGAGGAAGATCAACTCATACTTTCGGTGCTCGTGCTCCTCCGGCCACATTTTGGGACATCTCAAGTCCCGTGCACGGATTTCCACTGGGAGTCGCACCTTTGGTGCTCCAACTCCGTTCCTGCCGAAACGTCGTTTATCGCCATTGGGGAGTGCGGCTGGCCGAAGGTGCGATGTTCCGGTGGAACGGAGCTGGAGCACCGGTAGGAACGACGTTCCATGGGAACGGAGTTCGAGCACCGGAGGTGCGAGGTGCGGGGGCAGGAGCATGAGAAGAACGAAGTTCTTCGGGGGGCTGACGGGGAGTGCGATGGGCGGAACGCCCGGAGCTCGAGCACCCGAAGGGTGCGGAGTGCGAGCGTAGCGAGCTTGAGCACCGGAGGTGCGAGTGCGATGGTTCGGAGCGCGACTGCCGTCCCGGCAGGAGCGTGAGCACCGAAGGTGCGAAGAACCGGAGCTCGAGCACCCGAAGGGTGTGGAGTGCGAGCGAAGCGAGCTTGAGCACCGACAGGTGCGAGCGAAGTGAGCATGAGAAACTCGAAGAGTTTCGAGGGGTGAGCATCCCCCCTCCCCTGTCCCCACGTTACACCTTCAGACTTCATTGCTGCAGACAGTTCTGCTCCTGCAACCCCCACTCGAAGACCTTCGGTCTTCTCAAGCTCCGGACGTCCCGTCCGTCGCACCCCCCACCCAACCCTGCACAAAGATATATGTGGTCTCACGCCTGGAGTGACGCGGGCTCACCGGGCCCCGGTGAGAGTATCCAGTATGAGGTGAGGGAAAATGGAAGAGAAGATGTTTACTCCCGGCGGCATGGAGCGCCTGCAGGCCACGAGCGACCGGGAGAATATCCCGTATCCCCGTGGGGACGGCAAAGTCAAACTGGTGAACTCGGAGTGGCTGGACCGCCACTTAACCGACACAAACCTGACGGTCATCGACGTTCAGCCGAATATACACGACTACATCCAGGAGCACGTCCCCGGTGCCGTCTACCTGACCGAAGGCGTCCTGCGGGTATCAAACCGCGGCTTCCCGGGGTCGTACAGCCCGAACGCCTGCATCCAGGAGTCGTTCCGGCGTGCAGGCATTACGGCCGACTCCCCGGTCGTCGTCTATACCGGGAAAGGCGCGTTCTCCGGCGCGGGCGACGGGCTCGGGCAGACGATGATGGCCTACACCCTGGCGAAATACGGCCACAACGCCGTGTACATCCTCGACGGCGGGATTGACGCGTGGAAGAGCGAGGGGCGGGAACTCTCGCAGGACTACCCCCCGGTCGAACCGTCGGATTTCACCGTCGAGGTCCGGGACGACTACCCCATCGGGTACGAGGAGTTCGTGCGGATCAAGGACAACGACGATGTGGTCGTGCTCGATGCACGCCCGGCAAAGGTCTATGAAGGGAAGGGGCCCTGGCGGAAGGCCGGGCATATCCCCGGTGCCGTCAACCTGCCCTGGAAGAGCCTGATGCACGAGGCGAACCCGGCCCGGCTTAAATCCAACGACGAACTCGACATGATCCTGGAAGAGCACGGCGTCGACCGGAGCAAAACGGTCATCTGCTCGTGCGGGACCGGAAGGGAAGCCACGAACGAGTTCGTCCTCTTAAAGTGGCTCTACCTCTACCCGAACGTTCGGATCTACGAGGGATCGTTCACCGAGTGGGTTACCTACCCGGACAACCCGGTCGTAGAGGGGTCGGATCCCCGAGGGGCGAGAGTCGAGACGGCTTCTGCACGGTAATCCTTAAACGTCCGGGCAACCGGCCAAAACCTTTATTTTCTATATTTCCCAAACAGAAACCATTAAATATTACAATGCACTAGATAGACCTAGAGAGATTTGGATTCACACAAGACACTTCCCCCCTTGACGTCGTCTTTTTGTGTATCCTCTTCTCTCTAAAAGCGACGGGCCGGAGCTCGAGAAAACGCGAAGCGTTTTCGAGTTGCGAGGTTCCGCAGGAACCGAGCAGGAGCACCGTCAAGGTGCGACTTGCGACTGCCGGAACGGCAAGAGCACCGCAGGCACGAAACCGCATTTCTTCCGGGATTACCGTCCACCGGCAGGCAGGTCTCCGCGACGCACCGCCGCGTTTTGCCGAGCAAGAACGTCTTCAGGACCGCCGATTCTTTGATAACCCGACATCTCCCGTATCCAGGCAACATTTATGTTCATCCGTCACCATTACACTCTTCGTGGATAGTACTGTCGCCGGGATCGCCCCCGTAGACGATGAAGAGCCCGGCGATCACACGATGGGGGACGCCTTGTCGACATTTCTCACCCTGGAATACCCGTATTGCTACGTAGCGGAGCACTGCCTCCGTGCGCCTGCCGACTGTTATGGTGCAGCATCCGCCTTTGCAGGATCGGCTCCCGGGGAGAGTCTGCGGCCGGGCACACGGCATGAAACAGACCAGGCGCGGGAACTTGCGCGCATCGGCGGAGCCGCCGACGGCCGGACGGAGACATGAAGAAGATCGTCGTTCACGTGCGGGAGGACGGGCACGAGAAGATAGAAGAAGTTCTCGAGGGCCTCCATTACACGATATCGCTCGTTCAGGACATCTACCAGATCACCATATACACGCCGGAGGAGAACCTCGACGACCTGATCGAGAAGATCCAGGCCGTACTGGACCTGCGGTACAACGAGAACATAATCGAGGTATCGACGCCGGAGTTCGTCATCTCGTCGCTCCTGAAACGTGCCGAGAAGAAGGTCGAGAAAAAGGAAGAGAAGACACCGGTCGAGAAACTGCTTGACACCGTTAAGGATTATGGAACCCTGGATCTCGAAAAGTTGTCGTTGACGTCCATCGCCGGACTGGTAGCCCTCTCCGGCCTGCTCCTCGACAACCAGACGATCATCATCGGGGCGATGCTCCTCTCCCCGATCATGGGCCCGATCTACGGGTTCTCCGTCTATGCCGCGCTCGGCAGGATCGAGAACGCCATGCGCTGCCTCGGCGTGCTCGCGGCGCTGCTCCTGGGTGTCCTCGTCCTCTCCGCAATCGCCAGTTTCCTGATCAACCTCGTCATACCGCTCACGATGACCGACGAGATCGCCACGCGCCTCGTGGTGAACCCCATCTACACGATAATGGCGGTGCTCCTCGGATTCGCGGCGGTGGTGGCGTTCAACCGGGGCACGTCAGAGGTGATCGCCGGCGTCGCCATCGCTGCCGCCATCATCCCGCCGACGGTGGTGGCCGGCCTTGTTCTGGTGCTCCAGCCCATGAGCCTGATCACTACTGCGCTGCTGGTGGCCGGGCAGGTTGTCGGGCTGATAGCCGGGGCGCTCGTCGCCGTGACCGTGCTGAAGATCAAACCCCGGGATACCCGTGACCAGAATATCGCAAGGCGATATATGACGTGGTCGGTCGCGATGATCGTGCTGCTGATCGTCCTGCTTCTCTGGATCTCGTGGCTCATGTGGAGTTAGCGGCGCCATCGCACCGAGCGTAACCAGGAGCGTGCCGGCCCGGGATCCGGCTTCTTCCTGGCGCGACCGTTCCCCGGGCGCTACGCCGATCCGGACCATATGCTTACCATGCAGGTGCCCCGAGCAGACAGACGTTCCCGAAGGAGACTATATGGATATATTCACCCCCCATAAACTCCAGTGGGGTATATACCACGCAGAATGAATATATCCTGACGGCGCCAACGCCTACCAATCCATGGAGATCAGAAAAGTCCAGATCACCGGGGGTTCGTCGTACATCGTATCCCTGCCGAAACAGTGGATCAGGTCCGCGAACATCCAGAAGAACGATCCGGTGGGACTGGTTGTGCAGCCCGACGGATCGCTCCTGATCACCCCGAAGATCAGCGGTGAGTCGGCCCACCGGACCCGGGTCTTCGAAGTGGGGGCCGCGACCGACCGCACCTACCTGCTCCGCCTCCTCGTAGGGGCGTACATTGCCGGGTTCACGACCATCCGTCTTGAGTCGAAAGGAAGAATGCCGCCGTTCATCCTGCAGCTCGTCCGGGAGTTCACGCAGATGGCGATCGGGCAGGAGGTGGTCGGCGAGACCAACACCTCGATAACGATCAAGGATCTCCTCAATCCAACAGAGATGCCGTTCGAGAACACCATCAAACGGATGCACCTTCTCGCGCGGGGCATGCAGCAGGACGCGATGGCCGCGATACGGGGGCAAGATACGGCTCTTGCGGGCGATGTCGTCGTGCGGGACACGGAGGTCGACCGGCTGCACTGGCTCGTTGCGCGGCAGGACAATCTCATCGCGAACGACGCCACGCTCGCGCGCCGGATGGGCATCCCGGCAACCCGGGCGGCGTACTGTTTCCAGGTAAGCAGGATCATCGAGCGGATTGCCGACCACGCCACCCGGGTCGCGCACAACGCCCTCCTCCTGATCGACCGGGATATCGAGGCGGCGACGCTCGATCTCATGGACGAATCAAGCGCGCTTGCGCTGCAGATCTTCTCGTGGAGCATGGAGGCGTTTCACACGGGAGACGTCGAAAAGGCGAACACGACGCTTCAGAGGGTGCGCGACCTCGAGGAGATGGCCCGCGACATCAATACCCGGGTGCTCCGGTTCGATGCGGTGACGGCGATCCCGACAGGGCAGATTGCAGACAGTATCCGGCGGATCGGGGAATATTCCGGCGACATCTGTGAGAGCGTCATCAACTATACCGTCGGGCAGACGGCCTGACGGCCCGTCGGCCCCGGGAGCTCTTTTTTTCGGGTAGAGAGCAAACCAATCGATAACGCGCAAGTATCTTCACCGGCGATATCATGGGCACACTCATCCCGCTCGTCGTTCTCGTCATCGTCTTCCTCCTGATCGCGATCCGAAAGATCGGGAACACCGACTTCCGCATCTGGCAGGTGATGCTCCTCGGCGCGGCGGCCGTCCTTGCAACAGGATCGATCGCGCCGCTCGACGCGCTCGCGTCGATCAACCTCGACGTGATGCTCTTCCTCTTCTTCATGTTCGTGATCGGGGAGGCGCTTGCGTCGAGCGGCTACCTCTACCACCTCTCCTTCCGCCTCTTCTCGCGGGCAGGGTCGGTCCGGCACCTGGTCGTTCTCATCCTCATCGGCGCAGGCGTCCTCTCGGCGCTCCTGATGAACGACACGCTCGCGGTCGTCGGCACCCCGCTGATGCTCTACTTCGCCCGGCGGCACGGCATCTCTTCAAAACTCCTGCTCTTAGCACTTGCGTTCGCCGTCACGACGGGAAGCGTCCTAAGCCCCATCGGGAACCCGCAGAACCTCCTCATCGCGCTCTCGGGCGACGTTGCAAACCCGTTCATCACGTTTCCCCTCTACCTCGGCGTCCCGACGGCGATCTCCCTCCTGCTCGCCTACGCCTTCCTCCGCCGGGCGTTCCCGGACGAACTCAACTCCACCGTTCCGCTGGTTCACCGCGAGGAGGCGATCTGTGATCCCGCGCTCGCGGCCCTCTCCCGCCTCTCGCTCATCCTGCTCGTCCTCATGATCGCGGCAAGGGTCGCCGCGGTGATGCTCGTCCCGGGCATCGATATCCCGCTGACCTGGATCGCGGCCGCTGCGGCCGTTCCCATCCTCGCCGGGAGCGGGCGGCGGTTCGAGATCCTCCGCCGGATCGATTGGCCGACACTTGCCTTCTTCGCCGCCCTCTTCGTCCTCATGGCGAGCGTCTGGCAGTCGGGGTTCTTCCAGCCGTTCATCGAGGGAAGTTCGCTCGATCTCGCCGCCGTCCCGGTCATCGTCGCAACCGGCGTCGTCGCCTCCCAGTTCATCTCAAACGTCCCCTTCGTCGCCCTCTTCCTCCCGGTCCTCTCCCACCTCGGGACGTCCACGGTCGGGATGATGGCGCTTGCGGCCGGCAGCACCATCGCCGGGAACATGCTGATCCTCGGCGCGGCAAGCAACGTCATCGTCATCCAGGGTGCGGAGAAGGAAGGCGAGACACTGACGTTTTGCGAGTTCGCGCGGGTCGGCGTCCCGCTCACCCTCGCCCAGGCGGTGGTGTACGTGGTCTGGCTCTCGCTCGTCCCGGCGTGAGACTCAGGGCCCAAACGACTCCATCGACCCCGGAACCGCCCCGAGATCCAGGTATATCGAACCGAACCGGACCGACGCGACGGCGGCCGGGTCGAAGGGCGGGGCGAAGACCTCGAGCCGCCGTCCTCCAGGGTGCAGATCTTTGACGATGCCGAGGGCGACAACAAAGTTCTCGGGGTCGTTGAGGGAGACCAGGCGCCCGACGACCCCGCGGGGGTTCCCGAGATCAGGCACCCTGCCCTGGAGACCGAGCCCACGGAGCGGGATCTCCTGCAGTTCTGCGCCGGCAAAATAGGATGCGAACCGTTCCTCGCGGTAGCGCCGCCGCCCGGCGGCTGGACGGGCGACGACCGCAGGGGATACGGGGATTCTGTGGATTGCAACCCCCGGGCGGCGGGCGAAGTTCGCGAGGAGCCGTTCGAGTTCACGCCCGCGCTGGAGGGCGACGATGCGGGTGGGGCGCAGGAGGTCGATCATCTGGAACTGGAACTCGATCCCCACCCCACCGGCGACGAGCCCGGGCGAGTCGATGACAATGACGCGGGCGGAGAGTTCTTCGGCCTTCTCGACGAGGCGTTTTGCCCCCGTGATGGTCTGGACGAAGTGGCCGCCCGGAGACGTCGAGCCGACGAACCGGAGGTAGGTGGGGCCGGAACAGAGGACCATCCCCTCGGTCGTCGGCGGGCCGATCCGGGACTGCCCGGTATCGCAGTCGACGTATGCCGCCCTCGTCTGCGCGGCCGCCGTATCGACGAGGTACCGGCAGAGCGTCGTCTTCCCGCTGTCCGTCGATCCGACTACGTAGACGCGCTCCCCGGCATCCGACCTCCGGAGTGCCGCGGCGAGGCCTTCCCATCCTTCCCCGATGTCGATCAAACCCGGTACGCCTCCCTGGAAGAACTGTTGCGCTCCAGGGATATAACGCACCCCGCCGAAAGGCCGCACCCCCCGGGGAGAACTTTATCTAAAGGGTGCCCTTATCTGCGGCCATGAACAGAACGGCATCAACCACTGAGCCGGTGCCTGCAGCCCTCGGCAGGACGTTTCCCACCCTCATGGCGACGTCACTCTCCGGCAGGGTCGTCACCCTCCCCGACGATGCGGGCGGCGACGTCTCGCTCGTCGTCCTCGTCTTCCTCGAATCTGCAGGGCCGATGGAAGAGTCATGGAGCGGCCCGTTCACCGGGGCGTTCACCGGGAATCCCCGGGTGAAGACCTACCTCGCTCTAGTCGTCGGCGACAGCCTCGTCGGCAGGTCCCTTGCCGACCGCATCCGGCAGGGACTCGCGGGCGGCACCCCTCCCGCAAAGCACGACCAGGTGCTGACCGTCCCGGAGGATATCGAGCGGTGCCGGCGGGCCTACGGGATCGGCGATCCGTCGCTCGCCTACATCTACCTCCTGGACGGGCGCGGCATCATCCGCTGGATGGAGAAAGGGACCGCGACACCAGAAGGCCTCGCCGGCCTGCTCGATAGCGCCGGAACGATACTCGAACCGCTTCTCGCGTGACTCACGGCGACGGGCAAAAAGGCGGGACGCGAGCGAGGGCGAGCGTCGCGGCCGCCCGGTCCCTTCCCGGGCTCACAGGGGTTCCGCACACCGGGGCATCTGTTGCCCCGAACAGGTTCCGATAAAAAAAAGGTCAGAGGTTCTTCAAGGCAACGATATCGGTCACGCCGGTAAGTTTCCAGATGTTCGAACGCTCTTCGGAGGCGATCGCCTCGATCGGCTCCTCGGGCTTATGGCCGAGCGCCGCAAGGATGTTTTTGGAGAGGCTATGCGCCTTGATCATGTTCACGAACTTCTCCCTGACGAGCTTCTTCTCGATCGCGTCCTCAAGCTGCACCAGGTACCCCTGCATCGTCACGAAGGTGTAGCAGGAGAGGTCGCCGGAATACCTCTCGACCTCGACGGAGACGTACGGGTGCTGCCGGAAGAGGTCGTTCTTCCTGCCGTACTTGGTTGCCAGGAAGTAGAGAAATTTTCCGTCGAAGACGTACAGGAACGGGGCGATATACGGGTATTTTCCCCCCTGAAATGCGATACGGCTGAGAAACCCTTCCTCGATGAGCTTGTCGTACTCCGCCTTGTCCATATTCGGTATCTTCACGATCTCCATCGGGCATCCTCCTATGCCGGTAACCCGTGAGAGTTCATATAAGTTTCCACAAGACGACGCGAAACCTCCGGCAAACATCCGACCAATCCCCGGAATGTCGGTCTTAACGGCCGGGAGCCCCGGCAATGACTCTTTCGCAGCCGGGATTATGCCCCACTCCCTGCAGGGTTCTGTTGCACCATGAGCGGTCTGCGGGTCTTTTGCCGGCTGCTCCAGGCCACGGCCCCGGCGACCCGGCCATGCTGCCGGGTATGCAGGGTCGCGGATGGTACAGATGTGCCGGTACCGAAAACGGTTTTGCCGGAGAACTCTTTTTTCTAAACAGAAAATATAATAATATTTATATTCATCAACTGAAAGAAAAATGCACATGAGCAAGCACCACCAGAGCGCTCTGATTCTCCTTGGAATTGCCGTCTGCGCGGGATTCCTCCTCTCCGTACCAGCCGCTGCCGGCTCCGGCCAGGGGCTCACGGTTCTGGAGACGGGAGAGCTGCTGTCGCTCTCGCTCAGGGAGCTTCCGGCGGCAGAGAACGGATCGGAGCCATCCGGTGATCCTGTACTCCCGGACGAGAACGGTACCCCCGATGTTGTCCCGGTGCTCCCCGAAGACGAGGCTGACCCCGACATGCCCGCGGTGACCCCCGACATGGCTCCGGTAACCCCCGACGAGGATAACACCACCGGTGCAGTTCCCGCCCCGACCGGTGCCGACGTCGGCACGGAGCCGACAATGCCTGCCGGTGAAACCGGCAGTTACGACGACGAACGGCTGGCGGGGTTGGTCGAGACCGCCAGCATACGCCTGATGCGGCTCTCGATGGAGCACGCCCACGCCCTCTACCTGCAGGATGAAGATGCCGCCGCTACGGCCGCAGACGACCTGCATGCATTCTCCGTCAGGCTGCTTGGCGAGGTGGAGCCGCTCCAGGTCTCCCCGGAACGGCAGCCTTTCAAGGACGAATTCGTCAGGTCGCTCGAGGCATACTCCCTGGCAAGCTCGAAACTTCTCGGCTCGACCGATGCCGGCGAGGATGCCGTTCCGGCGGCCTTCAGTGATCTGGCGGCGGCGTCGGAAAACCTTGAGACGGTCAGCCGCGAGGCCGGCGAGATACAATCCCGTGCACCCATGGTGAGCTTCGCCGCCGCGGCGCCCGGCATCCCGGCCGGAACCGGGCCCGCCGTAATTCCGCCCCCAAAAAAGGTGCTCCATCTCCTGGATCGCCATACATACGACGATCCGGGCGGCGAGAATATGATCTCGGTGCTCGCCGAGTCCTCCCGAACCGCAACGGCATACCGGGAGGTTCCCGGAAATGAGTCGACACCGACCGTCGAAGCAGGCGAAGGGCGCACGTTCCTCCTCGTTGCCGTCAAGTCGACCAACCTCGGGCACAAGGGCGACTCCGACCTCTACACCATCGAGGCGCCCGCAAGGGACGCGTTCGTCCTCGAATACGGGGGAACCACGGTTGCCCCCCTGGATGTTCCGCCCTTCACCACGCTCGGGGAGTCGTTCGACAAAAAGCCGCTTGAGCGGTACGAATCGCTGAAAGGCTACCTCTACTTCGATGTCCCGGATACGTTCGAGGTCTCGGAAGCGACGCTCAGGGCGGATCTCGGGTATGCCGGCACCCCGGCCTGGAGACTCGAAGAGAGATCCAGCGACGCGGAAGCGGTATAACCCGCACCACCTCTCTTTTTACCCCCCTCAGAGGGAGAGCAGTTCCACGTTCCGGGTTCCCGTATCCAGCACGGCAACGGTCGGCCGCCCGGTCAGGTACCCGCAGGCCTCTCCGGGATTGACGACCAGCGTCCCGCAGAGCGTTCTGACCTGCGCCTGGTGGGTATGGCCGTGAACCATGACGTCGAAGGCCTTCCGCACGATGAGCGCCTGCAGGAGTTCCCGGTCATCGCCGTGGAGCAGCCCTATCGTCATGCCGCCTGCGGTGACGGCGGCAAACGTGCCCCGCAGGCTGAGCCGGTCGTGCTCGGCGAACCGTGCCGAGAGGAGACGGTGATCACCGTCGTTGTTCCCGAGGACGCCGATCATGGGCGACTGCAGGTTCGCAAGCCGGGGGATGACGAACGGCGAGACGTAATCCCCGGCGTGAAGCACCAGATCTACCCGTTCCCCGTTCAGCTGTCGTACGGCTGCGTCCACCATCTCGAGGCAGTCATGTGTGTCGGAGAGGATCCCGATGCGCATGTATGCATCCTTGGGCACCGTCACGATATATATGGCTGCCCATCGCCGCAGGGGCAGGAGAATGTATCCCTCTATTACGACCCCCAAGGATGCGCTTCTATACACATCTCCCCGGAAATCAGGAATATTAATACCTAATCCTGCTATTTAAAGCGCAAAATCTTTATAACGATGCCATCCGATACTGGAATGGGAGCATGCTCCCGGAATTATGCCGGGAGCACAGAACGAATGGATCTGCAGAGGGACAGCATGTGGGCGTACATCAAGTGCTCTGACGGCAGAACAGAGGAGCGGGAGTTTCCTGCAGGGGTATACATCGAGATCGGCGACATCCTCGAGGACGGGTCGGTCGTCATCGACGTCCCGTACCCCGACGAGATCGAAGAGGACATGGATTTTCCGGATCTCTACGACGACTGAAACTGACGGGGAGAACCGTTATCGCCGGAACCAGCCTGCGGCCCGGCGCATCGGCTGGACGTTCGCCCCCTCCATCTCCCCCAGGGCAAATGCGAACCTTGCCCGGATCGTCGGCGGAAGGTCGCTCTCGGGTATCGATATGAATCCATACTCCCCGTAGAAGTCGACGAGGTTTCTGACCGAGTGCATGTACAGGGTATCATGCTGGCACGCCTCGACGAGTGCGTCCATCGCCCGCCGGGCATATCCCCGACCCCGGAACCTGGCGGGGGTGAAGACGCCGTCCACCTCATAGCCGTCCGGGTGCCGGCGGCACCGGGCGACGGAGACCAGCGTGCCGCCGACAAAGACCCCGAATATCCGATCCGTCTTCGGGTTCGCCTTCAACTCGTGGTAATCGAGCCAGATCTCTTCTGCGAGCCCGAACTCTTCGCTCCTGAGTTCCCGGGTCTCGATCTCCAGGCAGATAGAGACCGCCAGCACCAGCACCGGCTGTTTTACGCACCCTATAACGGCACTCGTGACGCTCCCGAGCGGTGCGGCTCCCGCAGCGTCACGCCTCCCTATGCGCGGGATGGCAACCAGGGATGCGCCGATCTCGTCCGCCACGGCGCAGATGGTGCGTGCCGGATCCCCGGTCCGTACCAGCGGCTCGAGTTCCCGCCCGGAGGGCGACAGACTGTCTTTCAGGGCGGCGAGCCGGCCGCCGGTCTCCCGTTCGGCCTCCGAACGCCCGGGTTCGACGACGTGCAGGAGTGCCCACGTCCCGTCCCCGGCAACACCCTTGAGGAGCGAGCGGACTTCGGGTGCCGGGTCCGCAAGATCGGTCGGCACCAGCAGCCGCGAGAAGAGCGCCTGCCTGTCACCTGCCGTCGATTGCGGTACGATCAGGACGTGCACCCGGGCGTCCCGGAGCACGGTGGCCGCAACGTTGCCGGAGAAGAGGTTCCGGAGAAGCCCCTGGTCTCTGACTCCCATTGCTACCAGGTTCGCCCCCGTCGCCAGGGCGGTCCGGAGGATCCTCGCCGGGAGATCAGTCCCGTCATCCTCCGCAACCACCACCTCGACGGGGAAGCCCTGCCGCTGCACCAGTTCCCGCATCCGGCGGAGCGCATCCTCATCGGCAGACGAGAGGGCTGCCGATCTTTGGGCGTGGACGAGGACGACCTCGCGGACGCCCGGAACCTCGCCGACCCGCTCCGCCATGGTGACGGAGGCCGCGGAGAAGTCTGTCGGAATAAGCACCTTTGCAAACATTCTTCTGCCTCAGATTATCCGGTATCCAGCCGGGGGCACGTGTATCTCGAACCTCGCCCCCCTGCCGGGCGTTCCGGTCTCCCGGATTGTCATGTTCGTGATGGCAAGGATCTCCCGGACGAGGAAGAGCCCGAGCCCGCCCTCGATGCCGACACCGTAGTCAAAGATCTGCTCCTTCTCCGCTTCGGGAATTCCCACGCCGTCATCCTCGATAGAGATCACGAGCCCGTCGTCCAGGATCCGGTAGGTGATGACGACCGACGATACAGTCTTCCCGTGCCGGGCGGCGTTCTCCAGCAGGTTCGAAAAGACCCGGTCGAGCATCGGATCGGCGAAGACCTCGAGCCGCTCTACCCAGGAACGAACCGATATTCCGGGAAGCACCAGACGCGACGTCACCTCCCAGATCACCTTCTGAACTGGCTGCCAGCCCGACGGCCGGAGGCCGAGATCCTGGTAGTCCCGGGTGATCTCTGCACGCCGCTGCACCACCCGAGCGTCCTCTTCCAGGCTCCGGAGATACCGGTGGATACCAGGGTCGTCGAACTCCCGCATCCCTCCGGCGATCCGCTCGAGGAGTCCCGATACTGCCGCGGCGAGATCGCTCCGGGTGAGATGGCCCAGCATATTCAGTTTGGCGTTCGTCCGGCGGAGTGCGTCTTCGGCGTTCTTCCGGGCGGTGATATCGACGAGCGTGAGGACGATCCGCTCGCCCGGGAGCCGGCCGGCTGATACGAGCACCTGGACGGCTGTTCCGTCGATTCGGAGAAGCACTGTCTCGTAGTCATAGAGGGTTCCACTGCGGTCGATATCCGCCGCTAGCGTTTCCCAGGCTTCTGGATCTTCGAAGAACCCGGCGACGTGCTTCCCGACCAGATCCTTCGTCGTGAAGCCGAGGAGCGCGGCGCCCACGTAGTTCGTCTCCTCGATCTGCGGCCCGGACTCGCCGGGGGCAATGATGAACGTTCCCGCCTCCGAGTTATCGAAGATCCCCCGGTACCGTTCTTCCTGCTCCCGCAGCCGGAGAGAGAGGAACGACACGACGGTGCCGACGGCGGCGAAGACTACCGCCCGCGAGAGCGCCGAGACGACCGCTCCGGCCTCTCCCCCGGTGAAGGGCAGGGCCAGCGCCAGGTACCCGAGAGCCAGGGCAAGCGAGAAGAGGATTCCGCGGCGGGGGAACCAGTAGGCGGCAAGGACGATCGGCAGGTACAGCAGGTGCGGGAGGACGATGGTGACGCCGGCAAGGAGGCCGGCGGCGTTTGCGATGAAGGCAACGAGAACCGATGCGGCAACCAGGAGGAGCCGGGTATCCCGGATTGCGGATCGGCGGCTGTACGAGGTCAGGCTGACCCCCCCCGGATACAGGTGCGCCACGCAACCGATGCGCCGGATCTCCGGCCGGGTGAGATCGCTCCACGGCATGCTCTCTGCATAGTCCTCTATAAGGCGCATTGACTTCCGGCCATTAAAAGGGGTATGGTCGGCGGGCGCGGGCAGTCAGGTGCCGGGAGACTTCCGTCCCGCGAGAATACGGCCATGCAAAGACATATGCCATCCGTTTCGCCATTACTGATCATAATCGGGGAAGTACCATGAAGATCTCACTCCTCCAGGTGAACACAGTCGTCGGCGACCTCGCCGGCAACGCCGGCCGGATTGCGGCGGGCACACGCGAGGCGGCCCGCCACCGACCGGACCTGATCGTCGCCCCGGAACTCTCCCTGACCGGCTGCCCGCCCCGGGATCTGCTCCTGCAGGCGGGGTTCATAACCCGGAGCCTCGCCGTCCTGGATGACCTGGCCGCCGGGCTCGCGGATGCCCCACCGGTGCTCGTCGGTTTCGCCGAGCCGAACCCCGCCGGAACCGGCCGACCGCTCTTCAACGCCGCCGCCCTCCTCCGGGACGGGGAGGTGCGGGGGACGTTCCGGAAAACCGCAATCTCCGGCAGCTTCGATGAAGGCCGCTACTTCGAGCCGGCGGCCGGGAGCCCCGGGACATTCCACCTCGGCGAGAGAACGGTCGGGGTCGCCATCGGCGAGGAGATCCGGTGCGGCGGAGAGGTGCCGGACGTGATCGTGAACCTCTCTGCGTCGCCGTTCGTCATCGGAAGACAGTGCCTGCGCGAGGAGATGTTCTCCCGGGCCGCGAAGGAGAACCGGGTCGCGATCGTCTCGGCAAACCTCGTCGGCGGGAACGACGACCTGGTCTTCGACGGCCGGAGCGTTGCTTTTTCCGCAGACGGAACCCTCATCGCCCGCGGTGCGGCTTTTGCCGAGGAGATCGTAACCATCGATCTCGCCCGCCCCGCCCCGCAGGCGGTCGCTCCCGACGACCAGGGGCCCGAGTCCGAGATCTGGCGGGCGCTGGTGCTCGGCACCCGCGACTACGTCCATAAGTGCGGATTTAGATCCGTCCATCTCGGTCTCTCCGGCGGGATTGACTCCTCGCTCGTGGCCGCCGTCGCCGCCCGGGCGCTCGGGCAGGAGAACGTCCTCGGGGTGCTCCTCCCCTCTCCCCACACCTCCGCGGAGAGCATCGAGGATGCCCGGGAACTTGCGGCGAACCTTGGTATCCGGGTGCAGTGCATCCCGATTGCTCCTATGATGGAGGCGTTCGACAGCGGCCTCGCGGACGTCTTCGCGGGGCTTGCCCCCGACATCACCGAGGAGAACCTGCAGGCCAGGATCCGGGCGACGGTTCTGATGGCACTCGCGAACAAGTTCGGCTCCATGCTCCTCTCGACCGGGAACAAGTCGGAGGTCGCGGTCGGCTACTGCACCCTCTATGGGGATGCGGCGGGGGGGCTCTCCGTGATCGCGGACGTCCCGAAGGGGATGGTCTACCGGATTGCCCGGTGGCTGAACGCCGAACGCCCCGTCATCCCCGAGAGGGTGCTCAAAAAACCCCCCTCAGCGGAGCTCCGGCCCGGCCAGACCGACCAGGAGATCCTTCCTCCCTACGACCTCCTCGACGCGATCCTTCACCGTCTTATCGACTGTCTCGAGTCGCCCGACGAGATCATCGCCGCCGGGTATCCCGAAGAGACCGTCCGGGAGGTCGCCGGAATGGTCGAGCGGGCTGAGTTCAAGCGCAGGCAGGCCCCGCCCGGGATAAAAGTGACCGACAGGGCGTTTTCCACCGACTGGCACATGCCGATCGCCGCGAAACCCTGGTGGCGGTGATGGCGGCGACCCTCACCGAGGATCTCATTCAGATCTACGACGCCCTCTTCGCGGCGTTCGGCCACCAGCACTGGTGGCCCGCAAAGACGCCGTTCGAGACGATGGTCGGCGCGATCCTCACCCAGAACGTCTCCTGGACGAACGCGGCGCAGGCCATCGCAAACCTCGAAGACGCCGGGATGCTCGACCCCCGCCTCCTCGCCGAGGCCGATACAGCAGATATCGCCCCCCTGATCGTCCCTTCCCGGTACTACAACCAGAAGGCGGAGCGGATCCGGGAGTTTTCCCGAGTCTATGTCAGGGAGTTTCGCGCCGACCCGGCGGCGATGGCGGCCATGGAGACCGGCGAACTCCGCGAGCGGCTGCTCGCCCTCCGCGGTTTCGGGAAGGAGACAACGGACACCATCCTGCTGTATGTCTGCGAAAAGCCGGTCTTCGTCGTCGATGCCTATACCCGGCGGATATTCTCGCGCTACGGCTTCCTCCCCGAAGGGGCGTCCTACGACCTGACGCAACGGCTCTTTGCCGAGAACCTCGAGCCGGACGCGGAACTCTTCAACGACTACCACGCCCAGATCGTGCGCCTGGGGAATACTATCTGCAAAAGATCGCCGCTCTGCGACCGCTGTCCCATCCGCGAGGTTCGCGGGACGCTCCGGTGCGCCGTGGGGCGGGGGTGAAGGGTGTTAGGTTTTCCGGGTGCGACGGACGGAACGTCCGGAGCTCGAGAAAACGCAAAGCGTTTTCGAGTTGCGACGGGCCGAAGGGTGCGACGGTTCACTAGAACCGGAGCATGAGAAGCCCGAAGGGCTTCGAGTCCGGAGCGCGAGCACCGTCAGGTGCGGGGTACACACAGCGGAACGACGGGTGCAGGAGCACCGAGGGGGCAAAGCGCGACGGGAACTCGTCAACAATCACACGAACTTCGCGTTCTCGAAGACCTTCGGTCCGTCCCGAATCGAACCTCACAGTGCTCACATTCTTCGTATCTGGAAATTTCTGCAGTCATACTGGCACGGATTTCAAGGGGATATCGCCATTGGAGGAACGACGCTCCGCAGGAGCGGAGTTCGAGCACCGAAGGTGCGAGGTGGGGCTGACGGGGAGTGCGATGGGCGGAACGCCCGGAGCTCGACCACCGTCAGGTGGGGAGGGGGAAACCCCCTCCCCTGTCCCCACCCCCCACGGCGATAGTCCCACGGTCCACTGCATGGGGATCTCTCCTTATTTCGGTCGTGTTGTTGCCAGCACTCAAACCTGACGGTTCCCACGCTCCGGTCCTTCGGTCCGTCGCACTTCGCACCTGACGGTGCTCAAACTCCGGTCCTTCGGTCCGTCGCACTTCGCACCTGACGGTGCTCAAACTCCGGTCCTTCGGTCCGTCGCACTTCGCACCTGACGGTGCTCAAACTCCGGTCCTTCGGTCCGTCGCACTTCGCACCTGACGGTGCTCAAACTCCGGTCCTTCGGTCCGTCGCACTTCGCACCTGACGGTGCTCAAACTCCGGTCCTTCGGTCCGTCGCACTTCGCACCTGACGGTGCTCAAACTCCGGTCCTTCGGTCCGTCGCACTTCGCACCTGACGGTGCTCAAACTCCGGTCCTAGCGGAACGTCGCACTTCGCACCTGACGGTGCTCAAACTCCGGTCCTTCGGTCCGTCGCACTTCGCACCTGACGGTGCTCAAACTCCGGTCCTTCGGTCCGTCGCACTTCGCACCTGACGGTGCTCAAACTCCGGTCCTAGCGGAACGTCGCACTTCGCACCTGACGGTGCTCAAACTCCGGTCCTTCGGTCCGTCGCACTTCGCACCTGACGGTGCTCAAACTCCGGTCCTTCGGTCCGTCGCACTTCGCACCTGACGGTGCTCAAACTCCGGTCCTAGCGGAACGTCGCACTTCGCGGCTTCACACGAACTTGCAGAGCATGGATGATGATACCGCTCACGCAAAATGAGCGATGACTCTCCCCGGGCCGCCAGCGCCGGGAGAAAACCAATGCCCGCTCACTTCTTCCGGTAGATGTTCAACCCGATCTTGATGTCCTCGTGTTCCGGCACCGAGACGTTGCCCTCGGTGGAGGCGATCGTGATCGACTTCCCGCTCTTCGATGCGCCGAACTCTTTTTCGAGATCCACGCGTATGGTGAGGACGCTTCCCTCAACCGTCATGTCGACGTTCTTCATCGCTTTCAGTACGTGCGTTCCCCGCGGATATGCGCATCGGTGCGGGAACAATAAACGCTATCCCGCCCCCGGTCCAACCGTACCAGCACATCAGGTTCTGTGACGCAATGGACGCAAAACACACTGCTCTGGAGAAATATTTCGGTTACACGTCGTTCCTCCCCCACCAGGAAGAGATCGTCGACGCCGTCCTCGCCGGGCGCGACGTCCTCGCCGTCATGGCGACCGGAGGCGGCAAATCCCTCTGCTACCAGCTCCCCGCCCTCGTCTTCGGCGGGCTTACGGTCGTCGTCTCGCCGCTCATCGCCCTGATGAAGGATCAGGTCGACGGTCTCCGGGCAAACGGCATCCCGGCGGCGACGATCAACAGCTCGCTCGGGTATGGGGAGCAGAAGATCGTCGAGCGGGTGATCCTCGAAGGCCGCATCCGGATCCTCTACGTCTCGCCGGAACGGGCAGTGCAGCCGTTCTTCCTCTCGCTCATCGCAAAAGCGGACGTCCGGCTCATCGCCATCGATGAGGCGCACTGCATCTCCATGTGGGGCCACAACTTCCGCCCCGAATACCGCCGGCTTCGGGTGCTCAAAGAGCGGTTCCCCACCGTCCCCGTCATCGCCCTGACCGCGACCGCCATCCCCGCCGTCCAGAACGACATCGCGGTCGAGCTCGCTCTCTCGAACCCTGCCCGGTTCGTCGGGAGTTTCAACCGCAAAAACCTCACCTACCGGGTGGTGCCGAAGGCACGCTACTTCCCGAGGCTGGTCGCCTACCTGAATGAACACAAAAACGACGCCGGCATCATCTACTGCTTCTCCCAGAAAGCAACGGTGGAACTCGCGAAGAAACTGCAGGATAAAGGGTTCTCGGCGCTCCCCTACCACGCCGGCCTCCCCGACGCCGTCCGCGCGGAGCACCAGGAGGCCTTCTCCCGCGGCGACGTTGCGATCATCTGCGCCACCGTCGCCTTCGGCATGGGCATCGACAAACCGGACGTCCGGTTCGTCATCCACACCGACCTCCCGAAGGATATCGAGTCCTACTACCAGGAGACCGGCAGAGCAGGGAGGGACGGGGAGCCGGGCGACTGCATCCTCTACTACTCCCGTGGCGACTACGGCACGATCCGCTACATCATCGAGAAGGAGGGCGCCGATGCGACACAGAAGGACGTCGCCTACCGTAAAGTGGGGGCGATGCTCGACTACTGCGAGACTCCCGGATGCCGGAGGAAGTTCCTGCTCGCCTACTTCGGCGAGTCCTACCCGGAGGAGCGGTGCGGCGCATGCGACCGCTGCGAGACGCCGGTGAAGGTATTCGACGGGACGGAGGTGGCGGCGGCGGTCATCGCGTGCATCCGCGAGACAGGGGAACGGTTCGGCGCTTCCTACATCGCCGACGTCCTCGCCGGCTCGAAGAGCGCGAGGGTTCGCGAGAACGGGCACGACCGGCTTTCTGCCTACGGCTCCGGCAGGGGCTACACCCGCGACCAGTGGCTGCTCTTCATCCAGGAGATGGTCGGGAAGGGGTTCGTCGCGTCGACCGGCGGCCGGTACCCCGTCCTCGTTTCAAACGACCGGAGCCGGGCGGTGCTCGCGGGGAAGAACCCGGTGCCGCTCGCAGAGCCGCGTCCGGAGGGCGTCGTCGCGCCGGAAACCGGGGAGAAGGACTACGACGAACCCCTCTTCCTCCGGCTCCGCCGGCTCCGGAAAGTCGTTGCCGACCTCGATCACGTGCCGCCGTTCGTCGTCTTCCACGACCGGAGCCTCAAGGAGATGGCAACGTACTACCCGACCACCGGCGTTGCCCTCCTCGAGATCTACGGCGTCAGCGAGGCGAAACTGAAGCGTTACGGCAGGAAGTTCCTCGACGCCATCGATAAGCACTGCGCCGAACACGGGATCGGGCCGGAGCAGCGGAGAGGGTGACCCCCCCTCCCCAAACACCCCAAATCCATCCTCAACTCGATGTATTAATGAACGAGGAGCGCCAATATGCCAGGTACAAGGCATATGCGGCTCATTTCATGGAACATAGATCTCTTCCGCTCCGGCCTTAAGAGCGTGGAGAAGAAAGTCGAAGCGGTCTGTCGGCACTCGCCTGATATCGTCGCTTTCCAGGAGGTGACGGATCGGGCGCTGCCGCTCTTCCGGGAAGAACTGGAGAAGTTTGGACTGCTCCACTCCATCGACAGCCTTGCGCTGGTGGAGATCGCGCGGGTGGCCTATATGGCCGAACGACTGAACGACCTTCGCGCACGGGGCGCGAACGATCCCTTCCAGTTCGCGTATAACGTCTCCCGGCTCTCGGAACAGTACTATCCTCCCGGCGAAGCAAAGAGCTGCGGATGCCTGATCGCGAGCAGGTACCCCCTCACGCCGTTAAACCCGCTCGACTTCGATATCCCGTGGAAACAGCGGGTGGTCTCTGCCGTCGTCAGCGCACCGGCGGGCGAGTTCGAGGTTCACAACGCCCATGTGCCGACGGCGATCGGCACCCGGAGGAACGAGATCGTCAAGGCCGAGACGCTGGCCGGGATCTACCGCCACCTCGCCGTCCAGTCGGCACGACCGCGGATCCTCTGCGGCGATCTCCACATCCCGGAGGCGGAGCTCCCCGACGGAACGATCGTTCCCTTCTACCGCGACATCATCCCGGACGAAACCTACAACACCATGATCTCCGAGAGCGACGAGTACCTCGGCCGCCCGAGAAAGTGGTGGTACAACGCCGAGATGAACGTCCTCCCCGGTCTCGCGGAGTACGACCTCCCCGACGTCTTCCGTAGACTTCACGGCTACCAGGCGAGAGAGTACAGCTGGTGCCCCGACCGCGGGCCCGAGGATGTGCCGAAGTGCAAACGCTACGACCACATCTTCGCGTCTACGCGCCTCAACCCGACGGCGTGCTGGTACCTCCATGACCTGCGGGGGCAGGGGTTGAGCGATCACTCCGCCGTCGTGATGGACTTCGAGCCGTGAGCAGGTGCGAGGCCGTCCGCGGCACAAGCCCGGTCCGGCACCCACCTTAGCGCAGGCTCTGCCGGCCTGGCCGCACCCGCTGTTTTTCTTCATGACCTTTTTTAAACCTGCAGTCGAGAGAGTATACCGGTGAAAAACAATGGTTGCACTTACTGAAGAGATGAAGACGGCGTTTCGCACGATGAAGGCGTTTCCGGTCGCCACTGCTTCGAAGGACGGCTGGCCGAACGTGGTGCCGATCGCGTTCGTCGAGATCGTCGACGACGAGACGATCTGGATCGCGGACAACTTCATGAAGAAGACGCTCGCAAACGTCCAGGAGAACCCGAAGGTCTCCATCTACGTCTGGGGGCCCGAGACGAAGGGCTGCTTCCAGGTCAAGGGCGACGTCGAGATCCGGTCGAGCGGCCCGGAGTTCGAGAAGATGCAGTTCACCGTCCGGGCGAAGATGGCGAAGGCGCCGGCGAAGACCCTCCTCATCATGAAGGTTCGCGAGATCTACGAGTGCTCCCCCGGACCGAAGGCCGGGGAGAAGATTCTTTAACTTTTTTTCTGCGGGATCCCTGCCGGGATCTGCCGTGGGCAATATCCACGGCCTTCTCCCAGGTTCTCTTGCGCCGCAGGTGGCGCCTACGTAGGCGATCGACAGAACCGTTCGGGTTCGTGAAAAGTCCCGTACAGTGGACCGTGGGGGATATCGCCACCGGGGGAGTGCGACTGGCCAAAGGTGCGATGTTCCGGAGGAACGGAGCTGGAGCACCGTTAGGTGCGGGGGCAGGAGCACGAGAAGAACGAAGTTCTTCGAGGGGCTGACGGGGAGTGCGATGGTTCGGAGCGCGACTGCCGTCCCGGCAGGAGCGTGAGCACCGAAGGTGCGAAGAACCGGAGCTCGAGCACCCGAAGGGTGCGGAGTGCGAGCGAAGCGAGCTTGAGCACCGGAGGTGCGAGTGCGATGGGCGGATCGCCCGGAGCTCGACCACCGTCAGGTGGGGAGGGGGTCTCCCCTCCCCTGTCCCCACAATTTAAGGGATTTCTGTAACCCCAACCATCTCCCGCTCCAGGCAGGTATACGCATCCCTGCTCCAGCCTTCCAGATCCACTCACGCCTGGCCGTATGGTACAATCAAATGCAAACTACCGTCCCCGGCCAGCACACGGATACCAGGCTTCGCACCTGACGGTGCTTTGAGGTTGTGTCTGCTCACGACCACCGAATCCACATGTTCGCGCACCGCCTCACAGAGGGGACTGCCTTCCCGGTTCTAAACTATTTTCCCGCACCGCCGCCAACGCTTCCTCAGGATTTGATGAAAAAATGAAGATAGCCGCAGTTGTGGGAAGCCCGCGGGGAGTGCAGAGCAGGACGAGAAAACTTGTAACCTTCGTGCTCGCCGGGGCAAAAGAGGCCGGTGCCGAGATCGATATCATCGACCGCGCCGATCTGCAGATCGTCGCCTGCACCGGTTGCGAGAGTTGCAGCCTGGACGGGACGTGCGTCTTTGGCGACGACTTCCCCGCCGCGTACGACCGGATACGGGATGCCGACGGGCTGGTGTTCGCCTCGCCGGTCTACGTCGACAACGTCAGCGGGCAGATGAAGGTCTTCATCGACCGGCTGGCGGACGCTATGCGTTACCAGAAGTTCGCCGGGAAATACGGCTGCAGCGTCGCGACCACGCAGGTCTCGGGAGGCGACGCGGTCGTCGGTTACCTGAACCACGTGCTCAACTACCTCGGGGTGACGACGGTCGGGGGGATGAGCGTCGCACTCGATGACGACCCGGAGGCGCTCGACCGGGCTGAACCGGCGGCACGCGATCTCGGGCGCCGGCTCGCCCTTGCCGTCAGGGACCGGCCGCGCTATCCCGATCAGGAGGCCCGGATGGCGGAGAACCGGAAATACTTCGCCGGCATCGTCCGGGCGAACCGGGACTGGCGGCCGGACGAGTACGAGCGGTGGGTGCGTGAGGGCTGGATCGGGGAGGAATGAGGAGCCGGCGACGCGATCCTGCCGGCATCGCCGGTTCCAGACCGGACAAAGGGAACCGCATCCAGCCATAGAAGAGCAGAACTACCGGTCCTGTTGAAACCCTGTTCCGATCATCATCCTTTCCCGATGGGGTTGATACTGGGCCCGGCTGTCCCGGGGACGACCTTTTTTCTCGGGCCCGGGATCAACCTTTTCCCCGGACATCCCCATGCAGTGGACCGTGGTTGCCTGCGCACCTTCGCACCTTCGGTGCTCAAACTCCGTTCCTGAGGGAACGTCGTTCTCCGGTGCTCGAACTCCCGCCGTGCCGCCGGTCGCTTATCGCCACTGGGGTGGGGCTGACGGGGAGGGGGTCTCCCCCTCCCCTGTCTCCACGTTGTAATGGATCTCTGTAACCCCCACCACCCGCGCTTCGCGCTCCTCCCGCCCCAGGGGGGCGGGCAGTGCGTGGCGATAGGCGATGCCCCTACGGGATATCGCTGGAGAAGACCGAAGGTCCTGGACTGGCGATGGACGGAATGCGACCGGCCGCCAGGGCGGGAGCATGAGCACCGCAGGTGCGCAGCCCGGTGGAAAGCCGTGCCCCTGATTGCGGCCATTTTGCGCAAACGGGGGGTTCAACAAGGCCCAACTACCTTTCTTCAACGATTGGGCGTGAATAACGGAGCGCCGGGAGGGAGATTTGAACTCCCGAGGTGCCAGGCACCAGTGGCTTTCAAGGCCACCGCCTTCCCGGACTAGACTATCCCGGCTCGCCTTAACCTATAGGTCACCGGACAAAAAAAGGTTGTTCATCCCCTGCGCGCGAAGACAACGGCGAGAAGCGCGAGGAGTGCCAGGGCCGCCGGGAGCGGTGCAGCCTGTGCGGGGGTGGGGGTCGCGTCCCCGAAGAGCCCGGGCGCGGTCTGGCTCACCCTGACCGTATCGGCGTTCGTTGCCGATATCTGCACGGTGCCGCTGTCGTTGTAGCTCATGGGGTAGACCTTGACGTAGACCGGGCCTCCCTTTGCGGCAACCTCTACGGTCTCGGGCTCGAGCATGCCCTTGTTGTTAACTTTATGGGATTCCCCATCCTCATCGATGTATTCGACCACCCAATCGATCCCGGCCGAGGTCATGATCTTCACCGTGCCGCTTTTGGTGTCGACCTCGAAGTAGGCCGGGGCGGACCGGCTGGCGGGGGAACTCGCGGATATCATCGCCTCCGTCGGCGTCGGACCGGGTGTCCCGGTTACCACGAATTCGGCGTCGCCGATGTAGCCCTTGTTGTCGGAGAAGGTGACCTCGTACGAGCCTCCTTCGGAGATAGGCACCTCAACGGAGAACGCACCGTTCTTGTCCGTCGCTACGTACTTCGGCCCGTAGACGGTAAAGCCGTCTCGTTCGACCAGAACCCGTGCTCCCGCATCACCGAGGTCGACGATCTTACCCCGGAGATCGAGGGTACCGTCGAAGTCCTGGTTGAGCGGAGAGTCTATCGTAATGCTCCCGGAACGGTCGACCAGGGTGACCGTCCGCTGTTTTGTCGAACTGCCCCCGAAGGTGGAGAGCGTGGGATCGATGAGCTCGATAGAGTACTGTCCCGGCTCCAGACCGTCCGTCTCGAACGTCGTGGAGAACGACCCGTCCTCCTGGACGACGATTGTCTTGCGGGCAATCTCGTGCTTCATGTACTGGGCACGGTACAGTACAATCTCCGTGCTGAATCCGGGATTGACCGTCGGCTTGGGGAGACCTCCAACGATCGTGGTGCCCGTGACTTTGAGCGGGTCGCCGACGTTTACCGTCTGCGGGGCACTGATTGAAACGTATGCGGCCGATGCCGTACCGACGAGCATCATCGCGACGATGATCGTCAGCCATGCGATCCTTTTCATATCATAACATCCTCGAATATGAGGTATAATGGTATCCAAATTAACCGAGAAGCCGCTGGCGTCCTGGCGGGGGAAAGACCGCTATGAAGGGCGGATCCTCGATACGCTGACGGTTATCTTTCGAAGCGGCGGGTGTTCCTGGAACCGGTGCAGGATGTGCGGCTACCGGCACGAGCGGTATCCCGACCTTCCCCGGGACGAACTCGCCGAACGGATGATTCGCCAGGTCCGCTGGGTGAAAGAGAACTTCCGCGACGAGGACTACCAGGTGCTCAAGATCTTCACGTCGGGGAGTTTCTTCGACCCCGACGAAGTTCCCCCCACGGTCAGGCGCGCAGTCGCGGAGGCGTTCCGGGGCAAAGCCGTGATCGCCGAGACGCGGCCCGAGTACGTCGACGCCGACGCAGTCCGCGAGTTCCGGGAAGGGATCGATACCGGCGACTGGGACAAACCGCTCCACGTCGCCGTGGGCCTCGAGACCACGAACGATCTCATCAGGGAGAGGAGCATCGACAAGGGGTTCTCGTACGCCGACTTCCTCCGCGCCGCAGAGGTCGCCCACGCCGCCGGTGCGGGCATGAAGGCCTACCTGCTGATGAAACCGCCGTTCCTGACCGAACGCGAGGCACGCGACGACATGATACGCTCGATCAGGGACGTCGCCCCCGTCGCGGACAGCATCTCCATGAACCTCTGCACCGTCCAGAGCAGAACCGAGGTCGAACACCTCTGGAAGCAGCACGCATACCGGCCGCCGTATCTCTGGAGCGTTCTCGACGTGCTGATCGCTTCCCCGGTGCATATCCTCTGCGACCCCGTCGGCGGCGGGAAGATGCGGGGGCCGCACAACTGCGGAAGATGCGACGGCCCGATCGTGAAGGGGATCATCGACTACTCGCTCTCTGAAGATGTCGAACTCCTGCGTGCCCTTGCGGAGACGGAGTGCGGGTGCAAAGAAGAGTGGGAGTTCGTGCTGGACCGGGAAGAGCCGTTCTGTATGCCGCTCACCCGCTAGCACTTCTCCTGTTCTTCGAGCTGCTCGCAGAGCAGCGGGAGGAACGTCCCCGCATCGCTCACGACGCCGATCGCCTGCGTCGTGCCGCGGTCCATCAGTTTCGTCACCGATGCGGGGTTGATGTCGACGCAGACGGTCTTGACGTACGAGGGGAGGCAGTTCCCGACGGCGATCGAGTGGAGAAGCGTTCCCACCATCACCACCATCCCGAGATCGTGGATATGGCGGCGCATGACTTCCTGCGCCTCGACGACGTCCGTGATTGTGTCGGGGAGCGGCCCGTCGTCCCGGATGGAGCCGGCGAGCACGAACGGGATGCCCTTCTTCACGCACTCGTACATGATCCCGCCGGTGACGACCCCCTGGTCGACCGCGTTCTTGATGGAGCCCGCCCGCATGATCTCGCTGATGGCGCGGATGTGGTGCTTGTGCCCGCCGGTGACGAGCGTGCCCGTCTTGACGTCCATCCCGAGCGACGTGCCGTAGAGGTTGGACTCGATATCGTGGGTGGCGAGCGCGTTCCCCGCAAAGAGCACGTCGATGTAGCCTTCGCGGATCATCTTCGCGAGGGCGTCGGCCGCTCCGGTATGGACGATGGCGGGGCCGCCGACGAGCGCGATCTTCTCGCCTTTCTGCTTCGACTTCAGGATCTCGCGGGCGATCTTTGCGATGATCGCCTCGCTCGGCCGCTCGGACGAGACGGTTCCGTGCATGAACTCGAACGTGCTGACCTTCCTCGGCCGCTCGGGGTAGACCACCCGAACGCCGGTCTCGCTGACGACAACAGCGTCCCCGCCCTTGATCTTCGATATCGGGGTGCAGATCGCCCGCTTCTCCGTCTCGTCGACCACGATGTGGCAGTCCATCTCAATGCGCTCGACGGGCAGCCAGTCGCCCCGGTATTTTACGTAGGTCGGGTGGTTGGTGGTCGAGTAGAACCCCTTCGGCAGGATCCGGTCGCCCTCTGCCGGTACGAGGGTGACGTCGTCGATCTCGGGGGCCCGTGCGCCGAGCCGGTGCAGCTCGGAGAGGATGGCGTCAAGCTGGTGATCGCCGGGCGCCGTCACGCGGAGCCGTGCGTAACTCGTGTCCGTCTTCAGTCTTCCGACGTTGAACGTGAGGATCTCGAATTCTCCCCCCATATCCATGATCCTGTCAAACACGAGGGTCATGACGCCCGAATCGATGATATGGCCCTCTAGTTCGATTTCCCGGCAGGATTCCATATGTAAGAGTTGGTGATAGTCCGATAATACAGTTTCCCCGCCCGTCTCTCCCCCCGGAACAGTGCGCCTGCCGCCCGTCCGTAACGATACCCTCCCGGACGAGCGCCGCCGCGCGCCGGTCCCGGGAGTGGGAAACCTTCGGGCTCAAATTCCTTTCAGCGGGGCTGAAACTCTTCAATCGTGCAGCATGACCCCGGCACAACCGGGAGCGCTATTCTCTCCGCTTCCGGCAGAGGTACTCCTGCACCAGCGCCAGTTCCTCGCGGGTGTTGACGTTGAAGGCAAGCCGCTTGTCGTGCAGGAGAAGTTGCACCTCGTCCTGGGCCGCACCGGAACCGCCCGCCGTCAGGATGTTGATCCCGGCGGGACAGGCCGGGACGCCGTCGACCGTTTCCGTGTACCGCGTGCGGCAGCCGTGCTCCTCGCAGAGGTCGCGGGGCACCCACGTCGAGCATGCCGGCACTCCCGCCCGGCGCCAGGCCTCCTCGACACCGGCGACGATATCGGGCGCAAGGCAGGGGAGGTCGGAGACGCAGGTGAAGAACGGCGTTCCTCCCTCCTCCAGGTCTGCCGCAGCGGCGTTGATATCCTCAATGTAGCCGAGCCCCTCCGCCTCGTACAGGCCGACCCCCTGCGCCCGGCACCAGTTCTTGGTGAACGGCGTCCGGTACGAGGCGACCACGACCACCTCGTGGCCTGCGGCCGTGAAGGCGTCGGTGACGTAGGAGAGCATCGGCCGCCCGCAGATGGTGACCAGGGGCTTCTCGCCCATCCGGAGACGGGTGCCCTCTCCCCCGGCCATGATCAGGGCAAGCATGTTTCGAGCGCCTCGATGAGTTGCCGGTTCTCTTCATGCGTCCGGACGGCCACGCGGATGTGGCGGGGAAGCCCGAACGACCGGCAGTCCCGCACCAGGATACCGCGGGAGAGGAGCCGCCCAACGAGCACCTCCGACTCCACCGGGACTTCGATAAGGATGTAGTTCGCGGACGGCGGCGCATAGACGAGACCGAGAGCGTCCAGGCGGCTGCAGAGCCAGGCCCGCTCCCGGGCAATCCGCTCCCGCGACGCCTCAAGGAGGTCGTAGTGCCGGAAGGCCTCGATCGCGAAGGATTCGGCGAACGCGTTCACCGTCCAGGGAAGGCGCACCGTCTCGACCTTCTCGATGAGCTCGGGCGTGCCGAAGGCGTAGCCGAACCGGATGCCCGGCACGGCGAAGCTCTTTGTCAGGGAGCGCAGCAGAAAGAGGTTCTCGTCCGAGACGTCGGCGACGCTCTGGGCCGGGTCGGAGAGTTCGATGAAGGCTTCGTCGAGGAAGAGGCAGGCCCCCCGCCCGGTGACCCCATCGAGCACCCGGAGGACTTCCGCCCGGGTCAAAAGCTTCCCGGTGGGGTTGTTCGGGTTGCAGAGGAACCGGACGGCAGCTCCGCTCTCCTCCGCCGTGCACCGGGCACCGGCGAGCCTCACCGCCATCCCGTACTCGGCGAACGTCGGCGACTCGACATAGGCGGCATCTCCGGCCCCGAGCACGGCAGAACAGAACGCGCGGATCAACTCGACGGATCCGTTGCCGACGGCGACCTCTGAGGCATCGCGCCCGAAGGTTCTGCTTATTTCCTCTTTGAGCGTCTCATAACGGTCGTCGGGGTAATCTTTCAGCGCCGAAGCGTCCGGAATCCAGGGGAACGCCGGGGGATACGGATTTATGTTGGCACTGAAATCAAGCACCTCGCCCCTCTCCCGGGTGCGGTGCCAGCGCACCCGGCCGCCATGTTCTGCCCTTTTAGGGAGATTATCTCTCATATTCGTGGCAACTCTTTGAGGATACGTTGTCGGCTGCTATCCATAAAACCGTTATGTCGGGCAGGATTGCATATCGATAGGTATATATACCATCCACATATTATTATGCCTTATCTGATACAGTCAGACGAAAAGGACACGTTTGTCTGACAAACGGCTGACAAGGGGCTGCCACATGTCAGATACGAGTGATTGAAATGATGGATCGGATTACAATCAGATTGCCACGGCAACAGGTCGAGATGCTCGAGAAGCTGGTGGAGGCTGGCGAATTCCCCACGGTATCGGAGGCTGTGCGGTATTCGGTCAGGGCGCTTCTTGAACGGCATGGAAACCGTGTTCTACGTGAGGCCGACCAGATTTCATTCAAAGTTTAGGAGGTATTATTGATGCAGACGATCATCAACGAGGCGTTAAAACACGCAGAACGTGAGAAGTACCTGAAGACGGACATGGTCGATGGCGAAGACGACATCATCGGCCAGCCACGTATTGTCATCGTAGGGTGCGGCGGTGCGGGCAACAACACCGTCAACCGGCTGTACCACATGCAGGTCAGCGGTGCAGAGACGATCGCGATCAACACGGACAAGCAGCACCTGGACATGATCCAGGCAGACAAGAGAGTTCTTGTCGGCAAGTCGCTCACCAAAGGCCTTGGAGCCGGCGGATTCCCCGACGTCGGCAGGCGTGCAGCCGAGATGGCCCGGCCGACCCTGGAGAGCCTCCTCTGCGACGCGGACCTTGTCTTCATCACCGCCGGCATGGGCGGAGGCACCGGTACGGGCACCGCCCCGGTCGTCGCACAGATCGCAAAGGAGCAGGGCGCTATCGTCGTCGGCATGGTCAGCTACCCCTTCCAGGTCGAAAAGGCCCGACTCCTCCGTGCGGAAGAGGGGCTTGAACAGCTCTCGGCCTCCGCCGACTCGGTGATCGTGCTCGACAACAACCGCCTCATCAAGTACGTGCCGAACCTCCCGCTCGGCCAGGCGTTCTCAGTCATGGACCAGCTCATCGCGGAGACCGTCAAGGGCATCAGCGAGACGATCACGGAGCCTTCCCTCATCAACATCGACTACGCCGACGTGCGTGCCATCATGAGCAAGGGCGGCGTCGCCGTGATGCTCGTCGGCGAGAGCAAGCAGCAGAACAAGGCCGAGAGCGTCGTTCACGAGTGCTTGAACCACCCCCTGCTGGACATCGACTACCGCGGAGCAACCGGGAGCCTCATCCACATCACGGGCGGCAACGACCTGACCCTCCAGGACGCCGAGGAGATCGCAAGCTCCCTGACCTACGAACTCGACCCCCACGCGGACGTCATCTGGGGAGCGCGGGTGAACAGCGATTACGAAGGAAGAGTTCGGGTCATGGCGGTCATGACCGGCGTAAAAAGTGCACAGATCCTCGGAAGCCACCGCACCTACGAACAGGTCGCGCAGCGGTCCAGCGCACCTGCCGGCAGGCGCATAGCAGGGGACTCCCCGAGCGGGCACCTCATCGACTTCCTCTGAAATCCCCTACCCTCTTTCATACCTTTTTTAAATCGGAATCGTTCCACGGAGGCGCGCTCCGTCCTCCTACGAAATACTTAAGAGTACAGATGACGTTTGAAATATAGACGTTCTTGTATAATCCCTCCAGCACGGGGTGTATTGTGCAGGGCACAGATCCACCGGGTCTGCGATTGCCAAAGTACCGGGGTTGAACACATGAGCAGACAGATGAACGACGGTCTCGATTGTCGAGTCCGAAAGCGTCTTTTCTTGTGGTGTAGCCGCTACACGAGCCTCCGGCATCCTGCAGCACACGGGAGCGATCTTTTGCTGGCGGGGATATGAGACAGGTACCGAATGTCGAGGATTGGTAAAGAATGCTGAACGATCTGATTGAAAAAAGAAAAAAAGTCCTTGCGGAGTCTGAACAGCACAAAGACCGGCGCAACGAGTTGAACGCGCTTGCCAGCAAAAACGCCCGGGAACGCAACACGTTGAATGCCCAGACCCGCGAGTTCGTCGAGGAGGCGCAGCAGCACAAGGAGCAGCGGGATAAGATCAACGAGGAAGTCCAGGCGCTGAAGGACCAGAGGAACGAACACAACGACAAGGCAAACGCGCTCTTCGAAGAGATCGAGTCCTTCAAGAGAGAGCACGGCAACCTCCAGAACCGGGGTGTCAAGGAACTGCAGAAGCAGATCGAGCACCTGGAGTTCAAGCAGCAGACCGAGGTTTACAGCACCGATAAGGAGCGCGAACTGATCGAGAAGATCAAGCAGCTCAAGGCGGCGGCGAAGGACCAGGAGGCCGAGCTCGAACAGAACAAGGAGATGCGGACGAAGCTTGCCGATGCCCGCGAGTTTCGCCGGCTGGCCTCCGAGATCCACAAGGAAGTCACCGAGAAGGCCGAGGCCGCACAGCAGCACCACGACCTGATGGTGGAGTCCTACAGGAAGGCCGACAAGTCCCGCGAAGAGGCCGATCAGTCCCATCAGCAGTTCGTCGAAGCCCAGGAGGCTGCGGACGAGGAGCACAAGCAGTTCATCGCCTGCCAGAAGGAACTCCGCGACTACGACAAAGTCATCTCGGGTCTCCGGAAGAAGACCAAAAAGACCAAAGTCACCAAAGAGCAGAAGGCCGTCCGGAAAGAGGCGGAACGTGTCTTCCAGCAGTTCCGTGACGGTGAGAAGATCACCACCGACGATCTGCTCCTGCTTCAGCGTGCAAAACTCATCTAATACTTTTTTACCGCGCTCCAAATCATTTAATAGATCTGAGGCGATGTTCTATTGAATGGCAAAAGAGCGGACGCTTGTCCTCTGTGTCGATCGCGATGACGATCTCGGGTTCAAAGCCGGGATCGATGGTCCCACCGTGGGCAGAGAGGCATGCCTCCATGCGGCGACCTCACTCGCCCTGGTCGATCCCGAGGACTCCGATGTCAACGCTATCTTCGAGACGATCAGGCTCTACGACGAACTCGCCAAAAAAGGGGAAGAGGTCGCCGTTGCCGTCATCTGCGGCAACCACATGAATCTGCTCGAGGGCGATCGCCGGGTAGCGTCCGGTCTCGATGCAATCCTCTCCGCAACGGGCTCTACATCCTGCATCATCGTGACGGACGGCGCCGAGGACGAGTATGTCCTGCCGATCATCCAGTCCCGGGTGCCGGTCAGCAGCGTGCGGCGGGTCGTGGTCAACCAGATGCCGAACCTCGAGGGGACGTACTACATCTTACGACGCCTTCTCGACGACCCGAAGGTCTCGAAGATCGTGCTCGTCCCGCTCGGTCTCGCGATGCTCCTCTATGCCGTGGGATACCTGCTCGGGTACCCCGAGGGTGCGACCATCGTCGTCGTCGGCGTCATCGGCACCTACCTGCTCTTCAAGGGCGTCGGGATAGACGAGATCTTCGGTTACCTGATCACCTCGCTGAAAACATCGCTCCACGGCGGGAGGTTCACGTTCGTATCCTACATCGCAGCGATACTGCTCGGTATCGTCGGGGTTATCCTCGGGCTCATAAGCCTCCTCGAATACTACTCCCCGTTCGGCATCGTCATCCAGATGCTCGCGTTCATCTACGGTGCCGTCGCCTGGTTCATCGCCGCCGGCCTCGTGGCGTCGGTGGGAAAGATCATCGACGTCTTCCTAAACGAGCGCGAGGCGATCCAGCGGGTGGTCGCCCTGCCGTTCTTCGTCCTGGCGATCGGGGCCATCGCCTACGGGGCAAGCACCTACATCCTCTCGATCAGCAGCGAGATCTCCGGGTTCCCCGTAACGAGTACGGGCGGTGCGCTGTATATCGTCTTCGCGATAATAGGAGGCCTCTTCTGCGCCTTTTTCGGCGTCTACCTCCAGTCGTTCCTGGGCCGGTGGGTTGACGAGCGGGAACCGGCCACACTGAAGAGAGAAGCGTAGAGACGCCCCTCGGAGCCGGGGTGTCTCACAGGGCTACCCCCACTTCTCGATGATATCGGTTTCATCGAGCCGGGGGAATGCCTCCCCGAAGTACCGGCCGGGAAAAGGGTAGGGGCTGTTGTTGAGCACGATCGCCTGGATCTCCGGGTCTGCTCGAGCCCTGGTACGACGCCGATATGTTACGGCAGCCCCGGCCCCCCAGGGCACGGCGGGTGTGGCGGGCACAATAAGGGCCTTTCGGGGATGCCGCTACCTCGCGGCAGAGACGATCCAGGTCGGCCGCCACCGTACTCGAAAGACCCACAGGTAGACGTCAAAAGATCGGCACCGCAATCCGGCTTACCGGCGGTTAAGCAAAATAGCCGAGTCCTTCCGGGAACTCGCTGACGTCCTCATAGTGTTTGACGTCCTGGGGGGTGATGACGGTGAGCGAGGGCACGACCACGCCGAAACCGTGCGCGGGGAACCAGTACGACCCCTGCCCGTAGTCGTTCGACGCGTCCTTCACGCGCACCTCGATACGCTCGAGATCGAGTTGCTGAACGCTGACGTTGTCGAAGTTCAGTATCTCGAGTGCCTTCTGTTTCAGATCGGATTTTCCAAGGAGGAGAACGAGGAACCCGATGCCGTCGTCTATCGTATAGTTCATGGTGACGACGGCATCCGCCTTATCCAGCCGGACGGTGACGTCTTTGACGGTGATGTAACTGTGTCGCTCCTCGTCCGCCGCCAGAGCGGGGAGAACGAGAGCAGTTACCAGCATCAGCGCTATGCCGACCGTCAACCACCTCATAGTATAGCGTATATAGTGCGGGTCTTAAAGCCTTTATGGTCGATCCGCATCAAACCGACCAGATAAACGGCCATCTGCCGGATAGCGCGCGACAGGCAGGTTTTTCCGGCGCGCCGTGCAGGAGCGCCGCCACCCGGCCGCTACGCTCCCTTGAAGAGTATCAAAAAAGCGTTTCGGATTCCCTCACTTCGCATGAGTGAGGACAATCTCGATGCTTGATACGTTCGTCTTGCCGGTATCGGTGTCGATCATCTCGGTCGACGTGAAGATCTCTTTCTTGTCCACGTTTGCAAGGAACCGGTTGAGCGCGATCTCCGCCGTATCGACCGCGCGTGAAATTGCCTTCCCCCGCGCCTTAATCGCGACTTCCTCCGCTCCGTTATTAAACTGGGTGACCACCGCAAGCACGTAGTTCATGACCGGTTTGTTTCCCACGAATACTGTGTTGTCCTTTATCATTAGCCCACCTCGTCTAAAGGTACTTCCTCGAGCATATCAGTTCAGCGTTGAGGACGGATGCGCCTGCGGCCCCACGGATGGTGTTGTGGCCGAGCGCAACGAACCGTAACCCTTCGCGGATTCTCCCGACGGACACCGTCATGCCCCGTCCACGGTTACGGTCGAGCCGTGGCTGCGGACGGTCGGGCGGGTCGAGGAGCTCAACGGCCTTCTCCGGCTGTAAGGGTAGATTGCTGAAGGGGGACTTAAAGTTTGCGTAAACTTTTTTCACCTCGGCAACCGGCTCCTTTACGTCGACCCAGACCGCAATGGTGTGTCCGTCGATGACGGGGACCCGGTGGCAGCTTGCGCTCACGCCGAACGAAGCCGGGGTTACCTCGGAACCGTCGAACGACCCCATTATTTTCACCGTCTCGCTCTCCATCTTCTCCTCTTCGGAGCCGATGTAGGGGACGACGTTATCGTAGATGTCCATGGCGGAGACGCCGGCAAACCCGCCTCCCGAGATTGCCTGCATGGTCGCCACACGCACGTCATGGAACTCGAACGACCGGAGGGGTGCAAGGGCCAGCGCAAGGACGATCGTCGAACAGTTCGGGTTCGTCACGATGAACCCCTCGCGTCCGCGATCCCGCTGGACGTCGATCAGGCCGAGGTGGTCCGGGTTGACTTCCGGGATCACCAGCGGAACGTCCGCGTCCATGCGGTGCGAGCGGGCGTTGCTGCAGACACCGATACCCGCATCGGCGATCTCCGTCTCAAGGGACGCCGCCACCTCGGGAGGAAGCGCGGAGAAGACGAGGTCGCAGTCCTTCAGACTCTCGACGGTTGTGGGAGTGACGACGATATCGCTGACGTTGTCCGGGTACGGCGCATCGAGGCGCCAGTTGACCACCTTGCCGTACGGTTTTCCCGCACTCCGCTCAGATGCGGTCAGAGTCTGGAGATTAAACCAGGGATGATCCGCCAGCAACTGAACGAAGCGCTGTCCCACCGCTCCTGTGGCACCAAGCACTCCTACATTAATCATAGACAAAAATATCTGTAGTGTTGGTGGTATTAAAAGAGTTGGTTTCTTTATTCCATGGAGATTGCTTCCGACGGGCACTCGTCGACGCAGGTTTCGCAATCAACACAGAGGTCGACGTCGACTTTTGCCTTGCCGTCTTCCATGGTGATGGCGGAAGCCGGACAGACGTCCACACAGGTTTCACAGCCGGTACACTTCTCAATATCAACAACTGCTGCCAATTTGGTTCCTCCGAACGTACATAGTTTACGACCGTATCAAAAATAAATTTCGCTTTCCTTATCACAGCCCGAGGACATCCTGCATACCATAGATGCGCGGCTCCCTGCCGACGACCCAGCGTGCGGCCCGGACGGCGCCCTGGGCGAAGACCGCCCGGTCGTAGGCGCGGTGAGAGACCTCGATGCACTCGAAGTTCCCGGCAAAGAGAACGGAGTGATCGCCGACGATATCGCCGCCGCGGATGACGTGGACGCCGATCTCGTCTTTCCGCTCGGTCTCGCCGACACGGCCGTAGGCCTTCTCGCGGCTCCCGAGTTCCTGGTCCAGGATCTCGAGGATGGTCTTCGCCGTGCCGCTCGGGGCGTCCTTCTTATAGCGGTGATGGGCTTCGGTGACCTCGACGTCGTAGTCGCCGAGCTCGCGTGCCGCTTCCCGCACGAGTTTCCAGAAGATGTTGACGCCGACGGAGAAGTTGCTCGATATCACCGCCGGGACGTTTCCTTCGACGGCGGCCGCGATCGTCTCCCGCTGCTCGGGGGAGAACCCCGTCGTCCCGACGATGAGCGCCACGCCGTTTCGGGCGGCGGCTTTGATGTTCTCGACCGCAGCGCCCGCAACGGTGAAGTCGATCAGGACGTCGGGCTTCTTCTCGTTCAGGAACGCGTCGATCTTCGCCGCCGGGACGACCTCGGTCTTAAAAAGCGTTCCCTCCCGCACGTCGATGCCTCCGACCAGTTCCATGTCGGGGGCTTCGTCGACGATCCGGCCGATGTTGGTTCCCATACGTCCCAGGGCACCGGATACGACTACCTTAACCATGATTCACCAGCACCTTTCTCAGTTGTTCCGTCTTTGCTTCGTCGAGTTCGTCGAGCGGCAGCCTGACCGGGCCCGCGGCCATCCCGAGGAGTTCCACCGCCTTCTTCACGGGGATGGGGTTCGTGTCGATGAACATCGCCCGCATGAGGGGAGCGAGTTCGTAGTGCAGAACCTGTGCGCGGGCAAGGTCGCCGGCCCGGAAGGCCTCGTACATCCCCACCATCCGGCCGGGGTCGACGTTTGCCGCCACCGATATCACGCCCGCACCCCCTACGGCGAGGACGGGGAGCGTCATCGCGTCGTCCCCGGAGATCACGCTGAACTCCTCGTCCCGCGTCTCCTCGATGATACGGGAGATCTGGGTGATGTCGCCGCTTGCCTCCTTGATCCCGACGATGTTCGGGTGTCTCGCGAGCTCCGCCACCAGGTCGGGCTGGAGGTTCTGCCCCGTCCGGCCGGGGACGTTGTAGAGGACGATTGGAATATCAAGGTCGGCAAGCTTCGTGAAGTGCTTGATGAGCCCGGAGCGGTTCGGCTTGTTGTAGTAGGGGCTGATGATGAGCGCGCCGTCCGCACCCGCATCCTTCGCCGACCGGGTCAGGCGGACGGCCTCTTCGGTGTTGTTCGATCCCGTCCCGGCAAGCACCGGGACCCGCCCGTCGACGACCTCGACGGCCTTGCCGATCACCTGCTCGTGCTCCTCGAACGTGAGCGTCGCGGACTCGCCGGTCGACCCGCAGGGCACGATACCGTGAACCCCGCGCTGCAGGAGTGATTCTATGTTGGACTGTAATCCTTCAATATCGAGACTCGCTCTGGAGTCCCGGTAAAAAGGGGTAATGATTGCCGGAAGGATTCCCTCAAACATACAGTTTGGTTTACCGCTTCCTTGTATTTATCTTTCTTGAGATGTACCCGGCAACCCGGTTCCGGACGGTCTTGCTGTCGATCACGGCAACCTCGGCGACAGCGTGTTTATTCTCTTCAAAGTCTCCACTGAATCTGTCGCGGTGCTTGACGATGAGTTCTTCGCCGAGGTTCTTGATATATGACGGTTTTATTCCCATGTGGACCTACCCTTACAATTGTGCATAGGTAATGCGATTTGACAGTTTAAGAATATTTTGTGCGACCGTGACCGGATCTTCCCCGAGAACCCGGATCATCGGCTCTTTCCCCACGGCCCCCCGGTCGTAGATGACGTCGGGAACACCCTCCCTGCAGCAGGAGGCGACGCCCCAGTCCATCGTCTGCACGCCCACCGGTTCTTTCTCCCGGTCGAACGAGCAGACCTCGAAGAGGAGGTTGTCGAGCTCCGGGAGGATTGCTTCCGAGAAGCGGATGTTTGCCGCGCTCCTGATGCGCGGGTCGAAACGCATGGCCGTGATGACGATCCGGGCCACGTGGTCGCTTGCCCCGAACGCGATCTCCCCGACGGGGTGCACCTTATCATCAAGCCTGACGATCCGGCCGAGGACTCCCGCCACGTCGTCTTTGCTCCGCGCATCGGGCAGGGCGTAGACGATGTTCATCCCGACCTCCGGGATGAGCCGGGCATCCATCCGCTCGACGAGCAGCGCTACGGCCTCTTCCACGCGATCGATAACCTTCCCGCGCTCTTGCATCATGCCTTCTATCCTCGGTCAGGGAGCCATATATGGGTTGCGCTCACGCAAAGCCGATGTCGCCGCCGGACCTCCGCGAGCCCCTCGATCGGCCGCCGCGGCATGGCTGTGCGTCGTCTCACTCCATGCGTGCGGGATTGTCGGCCGGCCCGGATAAGCGTGTGGGTCGCCCCCGCCCTATGGATAGAGATATACCTGCACGTCCCCCACCTGTTTACATGAATCTACGGGTTCTTGAGGTGCTGACCGCAGTCGGGTGCCTCGCACTGTTCATCGTGCTGCTGGTGACGCTGCCCAAACTTATGGGAGAGGCAATGCAGGGGCTTGCATACGTCGTCGCACTGGTCATCTTTATCGCCGTGCTCAGTATCGCCGGCTACCTGATCGATAAAAAGGTCGCTTAACTCCGTTTTTTCGCCATATTTTTCTTGAGCCGGTAGTAACTCAGCGGATGGTTGACCCGCTCGCAGTCCTTGTCCCGGTTGGCGCAGAGCCCGAACGTGCGCATGGTGGCGCACGACGGCGGGGTATACTCGGTGCCGCCCCGGCCGGAGATGTGCTCCACCTGGTACATCGTCATGTCCGGGTCGAAGTCGGGAGCCCGCGCGAACACGTCCGCTATCTGCGCAACGTTCATCCCGATGGTATGGAGGAACGACGTGATGGCGAACCGGCCCATGTGCGTCAGGTTCGTCCCCGCGGTGATCGCCTGGATGAGCGCGCTGATGCAGGGCGGGAACGCTTCCTCCTTGATCTCGCCGAACTGTTCGAGGACCTGCTGCTGCCGCAGCGCGGTAATCTCGCTCGTGACCGGCGCGAGGCGTTCGCAGATCCCGGTCGGAACCCGGAGCGGCAGCTGGTCGGCGATGATCGCCCGGATCCGTTCCCGGATGAGTTCGTCGATCTCGCCTGCCTCGAGGTTCACGCCTCCCTGCCGGACATCCCTGTTGACGAGCCGCCACCGCCTGTCGCGCAGGTGAGGGACCAGCTCGACGTACCGGGTGACCGGCATTGCAACCGCCCCGGTATCGATGCCGACGCTCCAGGCAACGAACCGCCGTATCTCCGGCTCTTCGGCCGCGAGGAAGAAGGATGCGCGTTCGGCCTCGTAGCGGGCAAGGCGGTCGACGAGCGACCGGTCGCCGGCGCAGGAGACGAGCATCCGGGCGATGGCGTAACTCGCGATCTCGATCTCGGGCTTGAGATTCTGCGTGTTTTCGTCCCCGAACTCCTTTTTGAACGTGAGCGCGGCAACGACCCGTTCCTTCGCGCGCTCGAGCGCCGCGACGCCCGGGCTGCTTCCAAGGAACTCTTCGAGCGACTCCACGTGCCGGCGGGCCAGCTGCTGCGATTCTTTCAAAAAGGGATATTTGATGAGTTCTTTGCGATCGAGTACGATACCCATCAATCGGCCTCGATCCGAGGAGCAAGGAGGTACTCAACGCGGCCGTTGCCGTCCGCAATGTCAAAGACAAACCTCACCGGGTGATCGATGCCGAGGTAGACCTCCACCTTGTCCGCGCGCGCCATGACCCGCCCCATGTCCTTCAGGTAATCGATCGAGAAGAGGGAACGGGCCTGCACCGGGCTTAAGGCGACGAGTTCGTCCTCGCCGAGCGCGAGTTTGATGTGGTCGGTGTCGCCCTCCGCCTCCATGTAGAAGGTCATGGCATCGGGGTCGATCCCGAGCGCGATCTTGTCGGAGATGACGGCGGCCGCTTTGATGGCGTTGTTCAGCGCGTCGCCCGGGACGACCGCCTTTCCGGGGAGGTCGATTCCCGGCGGGTTCGGATCTTTCCGGATGGTGTTGACATCAAGGAGCGATATGGAGTAGCGATAGCCGCCGAAACTCAGTTCCAGTTTTCGCTCTTCGTCGAGCAGGGTCAAAGTCAGCGCGTCGCCCTTCCCCATCATCCCGATGATGTTCTTCATCTTTGCGATATCCAGACCCAGCTCCCCGGCTGTCGCCGAGAACGAGTTGAACGCCGTGCTCTGGAGTTCCAGGGAGACCATGGCCACGTTTGCGGTATCGACGGAGCGTGTCCTGATCTGATCCTCGGCCGTGTGCAGGCGGCACTCCGTCACCAGTGCGGCGATCGCGTCGATGGATTCCCGAAATATTTCTGCGTCAATCGTTGCCTTTAACATTGTGACCCCTTATTAAACTCTCGTTGAAAGTATATAATCACCCTATTCATTATAGTGCTTTACGATCACAATCGGCGGTAGACCCATGACGCCGGTCGCGGAAGCGGTCGCGGCAGACACGTACTCCGGAACCGTATCATTCATGTTTAACAGCATCGAATACTATACATAATCTTCTTGATTGTGCTGGAGGTCGGATCCGTCAGCCTCAAGCGGAGGGTGATCTCCCATGGGTTCTCAATGGACTAAAGACAGCGTCTATCGAAAGGCGATGAAGGCGGGATACCGGGCACGTGCCGCCTACAAGCTGCTGGAGATCCAGCAGCGAAACGGTATCATCAGGCCCGACGACAACGTCGTCGACCTCGGGGCGGCGCCGGGCAGCTGGCTGCAGGTGCTTCGCGACCTGACCGACGGCAGGGTCATCGGCGTGGATCTCAATCCCATCGCGCCCATGGAAGGCGTCACCACCATCGTCGGGGACTTCACCGATCCTCTCGTCCAGGAGCGCATCCGCGAGGAGGCCGGCGGCGTCGTCAGCGTCGTGGTCTCCGACGCCTCGCCGAAACTCTCCGGCCAGAAGAGTTACGATCAGGCCCGTGCGATCGGGCTCGGCGAGGACGCACTGGCGTTTGCCTGCACGGTCTTAAAACCCGGCGGCAATATGGTGATAAAGTCGTTCCAGGGCGAGCTCTTCGGGGAGCTGATTGCCGAAACGAGAAAGCATTTCTATTCCGTCCGGGGGTACAGGACGAAGGCGTCGCGGAAAGGGAGTGCCGAGACCTACATTATTGCAAAGAATTTCAAGGGAACATGCGATGATGCTGAAGGACCCCTATAACCGAACCGTAACCAACCTCCGGATCAGCCTGACCTCCCGGTGCAACCTGCGGTGCATCTACTGCCACGCCGAGGGCGAGGTGAACCCGGAGGAGCAGATGAGTGCCGGGGATATCGCCGAACTGATGCGGGTGGGCGTGCAGTTCGGTATCAGAAGTATCAAGTTCACCGGCGGGGAGCCGCTGCTCCGCCGCGACCTCGTCGATATCATCCGCTCGGTGCCGCCGGGTGTGGAGTCGTCCCTGACGACGAACGGGACGCTGCTTGCGGCGAAGGCCGCGGAGCTCAAAGAGGCCGGGCTTGCACGGGTGAACGTCAGCCTCGACAGCCTCCGCCCCGAGCGCTACCGCGAGATCACGGGCAAAGACTGCCTCGCGGATGTCCTTAAGGGGATCGACGCGGCGATCGAGGTCGGGCTGACCCCGGTCAAACTCAACATGGTGCTCCTCGACGGCATCAACGAGGACGAACTGGACGACTTCATGGCGTTCGTCCGGAGCAAACGCGACGTCATCCTGCAGGTCATCGAGCTGATGGAGTTCAACGAGTGCAAGTTCCACGGGGACGTGGACAGCGTCGAGCAGGACTTAAACGACCGGGCGAAACGGGTCGTCACCCGCCGGATGCACCACCGCAAGAAGTACTGCCTCGACGGCGCCGAGGTCGAGGTCGTCCGCCCGCTCCACAACACGGAGTTCTGCGCATTCTGCAACCGCCTCCGCGTGACCTCGGACGGGAAACTCAAGCCCTGCCTTCTCCGGAGCGACAACCTGGTCGATATCCGGGGCAAGCACGGCAAGGAACTCGAAGACGCCTTCCGCGAAGCCGTCGGCAGGAGAAAGCCGTTCTTTACATAACGATGTCTGCCCCGTTAGGGCGCGACGGACGGAACGTCCGGAGCGCGAGCACCGTAGGTGCGAAGGCAGGCGGAGTTCGAGAAAATTGCGCCGCAATTTTCGATGACGATGTTCAGCCCGCAGGGCTGAACGGAGCTTGAGAAAACGCGAAGCGTTTTCGAAGGCGATGTTCTGCCCGCAACGTTGAACGGAGTTTGAGAAGCCATCAGGCTTCGAAGGCGACGCGTGCCTCGTAAGGGTGCGACGCGTGCCCTGAAGAGGCAACCAGAGCCCCTCACCGCCGCCACTGTTGTACGGAAGCAATACTTTTTGTACCTCTCTCCCCAATAGGAGAGAATATGCTGGAAATGAACGAGTACGTCCGCGTCATGCAGAAACTATACGGCAAATCGCTGATCCTGGAGAGTCCCACCGAGTTCCATCCGGTCCTGCACTTCTACTTCACCGACGCCCTCGCCCACATCGACTACACGCTCGGCATCCTCGCCTACAACTACATGTCACCACGAAATATCATGAGCATGGAATACATGCGGTGGCGGCTGGACGAGGAGAAGGTCGGCGACCGGGCGCACTTCCCCGGGTTCGTCAACTGGCTCAAAGAGGAGCAGCCGGAGAAGTACGAGGCGCTCCCGATGCTCTGGTCCGGCGTCTACGACAACGACGACCCCGCCCAGTACCGGAGTTTCCGGATCGTGCTCAACCCCGACGACAAAAAAGCGATCCCGGCCGAGTATCTCTCGACGTTCATCGACGAGTTCTTCGACCCGAAGTTCGTCAAACAACTCTATAAGACCTCGTCGCTCGCCCGACTCTTCGACGAGTACGTCCGGAGCAGATCGGCATAAGGGGACCACTCCATGGATGTTGCTCGACTCGCTTCATCGCTCATCCGGATCAGGAGCGAGAACCCCCCGGGGAGCACGGCGGATGTCGTCGCGTTCATCGGGGAGTTCCTCGATGCGCTCGGGGTGAAGAACCGCATCATCTCGCATCCCGGCGGCCGGGATAACCTCGTCACGACTGAGCCCGGTTCCCGGCTCCTCCTCTGCGGCCACGTCGACGTCGTCCCCGCCATCCCCGACGACTGGACGCACGATCCCTACAGCGGGGAGGTCACCGGCGGTTACGTCTGGGGGAGAGGCGCCACCGATATGAAAGGGGGATGCGCTGCTCTCCTTATCGCCTGCCGCGACCTCATCGAGAGCGGGGTGGAGCCGGAGGTCCAGTTCGCCTTCGTCTGCGACGAGGAGACCGGCGGGGAGTACGGGATCCGGTCGCTGCTCGCCCAGAACCTGCTCGAACCCCGCGAATGCCTGATCGCCGAACCGACGCCGGAGACCAGCCCGGCGATCGGCCAGAAAGGCCTCTACCGGATCGACCTCTCCTTCCGCGGCAGACCCGGCCACAGTTCCCTCTATCCCCTGGTCGGGAAGAGCGCCGTCATGGCGGCGTTCGACCTCCTCGGCTACCTCCAAGAGGTTCACGCCCGCCCGTTCCCCGTCGATGAAGACCTGCAGCCGCTTATCGAGGAGGGTGCCCGGGTCTTCTCCGAGATCTTCGGGATCGAGGGAGGGGATGAGATCCTGACCCGGGTGATGTTCAACCCCGGACGCATCGAGGGCGGCGAGAAGGCGAACATCGTGGCGGAGCAGTGCCGGATGGAACTCGACATCCGGGTGCCGTGGGGCTGCTCCCTCGAGAGCCTGCGGAGTGGGATCGCCGAACACGCCCCGGACGCCGTGATACGCGAGACGGACGTGGCCGAACCGACCCTGACGCCCCCGGACGCCCGGATTGTCCGGACGGTCTGTCGCGAGGTGGAGCGGGTCTACGGGACGGCAGCCCCCTTCCTCCAGTGGGCGGCAAGCGACGCGAAGTACCTCCGCGACAGGGGGTTCGATGTTCTGGAGTACGGGCCGGGGGAGATCCCGACGCTGCACGCGGTGGACGAGCGGGTCGGCGTTGAGCAGCTCGAGAAGGCAGTGGATGTCTACCGGGGCGTCATCCGGGCGTACTCTTCATGAGTGGATACCCGGACGGCCGTCGACTGCAAACCACGTTTTTTGTTCCAAAGGGAGGATGCCCCTTTTTCCGGGAAGACCGTCATCAGCCCCTTACCCACGTGTAATGCCTGTTTATCGCATAGTTCCAGGCAAACGCGATGAGTATTCCTGCAAGGTTTGCGACGAGGTAGTAGGCCCCGGCAATATCCACGAGGAGGTAGAGGACGGCCATGTTGATGGCGAGCCCGCCCATCGAGACCGCCTGGAACGATCCGAACCGCGAAAACTTCCGCTCGAACTTCAGGTTTTCTATCGACCGAAACGTCCAGACGTCGTTTAAGACGAAGTTGTTCACGATGGAGAGTTCAATCGCGATTGCCGCCGAGACGAGGTAGTAGAGGCCGGCAATCTCGGTCAGGGCATAGAGGAGGCCCATGTTGACGAAGATGCCGGAGAGCCCGACAAGCCCGAACCGGACGACCTTGTTCCACTCGGTCCAGACCGATCCTGTCCGGCGCGTGACGGAGAACCGGACGATCCCGCCGCACTGCCGGAGGTAGTCGATCACGGTGCCGGCCCGGAGTTTGCTCGCCCCCTCCTCGCGGTCTTTGAAGACGAACGGTATCTCGACAAACGTTCGCCACCGGCCTTTGCCGAGAACCTCCATCAGGATCTTGTAGCCCCGGGGCGCAAGCGGGGCGCCGTCGACGACCTGGCGCCGCACGGCAAAGAACCCGCTCACGGGATCGGTGATCTCGGGGAAGAGGATGCGGCCGAACGCGGTTGCCCCGAGTGATATGATCCTCCGCTTGAGCGGCCACGCCTCGATATCGCCGCCCTTCGTGTACCTGCTCCCGACGGCGATGTCCGCGCCGCCCCGTATCGCCTCGTAGAACAGGGGGATGAGATCGGGAGGGTGCGAGAAGTCGGCGTCGATGACCTGCAGGATATCCGAGCGCGCCGACCGGAATCCCTCGACGACCGACTGCGAGAGGCCGTGATCCTCCCTCCGCACGATCAGGCGCACGTTCTCCTGCCGGCCGGCGATCTCCCGGACGATCGGGATCGTGCGGTCCTTCGAGTCGTCGTCCACCACCAGGATCTCGTCGTGGATGCCGTTTTGCGACAGAACCCCGTCGACCGCATCGATGATCGCGGCGATGTTCTCCTCCTCGTTGAAGGTAGGGATGATCACCGAAAGATCACAGGGTTCGGCCATGGTTCTTTTCCCCTAGGTCGACCTGAAGAGATAGATTCCCGTGTGCTGCCCGGTAAACTGCGCGTTCTCGTCAAGCCAGCCCAGTGCATCCTCGCCGGGGTTCGCGGCAAAGATATCGTGGGTCACGACGTAGAACGCGCGCCGGTCGGGATACCGGTCACGGACAGCCGCGAGGTCGTCCCCGGTCGTCGCCGCGAGTTCGATGGTTCCGTCGGTCGCGTTGCTGTAGTAGTAGTCGAGCGGAAGCGCCATGTAGGACGGCAGCACGACGACGAGATCTCCTTCCCCGGTCATCCCGCCGAGTTCCGCGGAGAAACCCCGCCAGTCGTTCTTCTGCGGTGTCGTGTAGTAGGTGGAGAGAAACGGGGCGCTGACGAGGATTGCCGCGGCGATGAAGATTGCGACCGCCCACCTCTCCCGCACGAGGGCACGGAGCGCGGGATACGCCGACGCGATCCCGATGAAGTAGACCGGGAGGAGGTAGATGAGGTAGCGCGGGAACATCGGCATCCGTGAGGAGAGGACGAGGCTCGCCGCCAGCGGGACGAAGATCATGAAAAGGAGGAGGAGCGCCCCGTTCCGGTCCTCGCGCCAGGTATAGGCGACGCCGAGCAGGAAGAGGAGGAGGAAGGGAACCAGGACGGCGATGCTGTGTCCCGATGCCTCGAGAAGGGTCTGGTAGACGACGTCGAGCCCCTGCATGCCGAACGTCGGGTCGGACGACGTTCTCGCGAGAAAGAGGTTCACAGTCACGATGAGCAGAGGGAGGGCGGCAACGACGAAGGCAACGAGCCCGAGGGCAGGGCCGCTCGCGTTCCTGGCGTCTTTTCGGATCTCGCCGGCGCGGGCGACCAGGGCATGGAGGACGAGGACGGCGACCGGCACGATGGCGTAGAAGTGCATCCAGAACGCGACCGCGGAGAAGATCCCGAAGAGGACCCAGGAGCGGGTCTCGTTCGATCTGCTCGCCCGCACGTAGGAGAGCAGGGCGAGGGAGAAGAAGAAGAGCATGGGGGTGTACGCCCGGGCCTCCTGGGAGTAGAATATGTGAAAGGGCGAGAACGCGAGGAGGGCGGCGGCGATGAGCCCGACGTTTCTGTCCTTAAACTCGGAGCCGATGTAGTATACGACCGGGATCGTCAGGACGCCAAGGAGCGCGGGGAGAAACCTGAGCACGAACTCGCTCTCCCCGAAGACGAGTATCCCGTGCTCCAGCCAGTAGAAGAGCGGCGGGTTGAACTCTCCGCCCGCAGTGCTCTCCCAGATGCCGGCAAGCGACTGCCGGGCAAACGAGAGGGTCGCAGCCTCGTCGAGCCAGAGCGAGTTGCCGGCGAGGTTGTAGAACCGCAGCAGGGCACCGATGACGGTCAGGCCCAGGAGGTACCAGAGCGCCGCGCCGTTTTCCTGAGTGCCGTGCCGGGTTTTTGCGCTCATGCCGCCCCGAATAAACGTCCCGGTGTCCCTGTGCTGTACCTCATGCCGCTCCGGTGCTGTCATCGACCGAGCGGTAGAGATACGAGTGCCGATAAAAAGGTTCCCCCGCCCGGAGTGCATGATTGGCTTCTCCCGGGAATGTCGGCGGCTCTCTTTCTCCGCTCCGGTCACGCGTCTTCAGAGATCATGTCGTGAAACCGGCCGGCTTCCAACGACATTTTCTGCCGGTTAATAACTATCGAATAAAATATTTCTTCGAATATGCAAGAGTAAAAACATAAATATCCCCCTGGATAATCCCTCTACGATGAGCAAGGTGTATAAATCGCTCTTTGCAGCTGCGGTGATGATCCTGGTCCTCGCATCCGCCGGGTGCGCGGAGATGCCGGCGGCTAGCGATCCGGGCTGGTCCGGGGACCTTTCGCCGGAAGAGGGCGGAGAGGACGACGACCCCGGATACCTGACCCCGGCAACCCCGTATCCGACTGCAACGAACGGTATGGCCGGCCCCACGCTCAGCAGGCCGACGGAGGTCCCGCCGACGCAGGACCCCTACGTGACGCTCTTTAACAAAACAATAGAGTTCAGTCCCGCTCACCTGAGGGATGCCTACTCCTTCAACCTGACCGCGCCCCCGCTCATCATCGACTTCGACGTTGAGCCCAAGATGGTCACGCGGGAGAAGTATACCACCAGCGATTACGGCAAGAAGAAGGACATCGTCGTCAAACAGGAATATCCGAGCGAGGACTCGTGGTTTACGGTGACCGTCAGGGAGCGTGAGTCCGGCGAGATTGTGGCCGAGGACGGGTTCGGAAAAGGTTTCGGCACGGCGACCGATAAGCGAATCTTCGTGGGCAAGTTCGGGGATTACCTGATCGAGCTCTCCGGGAACGAGGCAAAGGTGCACATAAAGATGCGCGCGGGGGGCATTTAGGCCCCCCGGCCCTCACCGTCGGACGGATTTTTACCGGCCGAACTCCGGCACCTGCGGTCTTTGCCGTGGCGTTCCGATCGCCCGGCGAGCAATCCTTTTTAACCTGGACGACCTAGTTGTTAGGGGTAAGACACATATTCTCGTGTCCCGGTAGGGTAGTGGATATCCTAGAAGCCTGCGGAGCTTTTGACCCGGGTTCAAGTCCCGGCCGGGGCGTTTTTCGCTTTTCATCGTGACCGTAGATCGGTGTCTCGTCCGGCCAGGCGGTGCTCCACTGCATATACCGGACGATGGACGTTACAATTCCAAATAGTCAATATTAATACCCTTTCACACCATCGGATAATTGTATGGAGAATTTTCAGCGCACGGAACGCTCTCCGCCACCAGGGAGCACGTCCTCGCTGATACCAATCCGAACGCAGATATCCGGCTTTTTTGGGCAGGTGATGACGGGATGAGAGGTGCTTCGTGCAGCAGGCCGCTGCCGCGGGGTGCGGGCGCATTGCGACCCCGGGGAGGGGGATAACATGACGATCCGACCCTACGTGCCGGAGCCGCTGCCCCCGTCCGGCATCGACTGGGAGACCCATATCCCCCGGATTGCGTCGGCAAACCGCGCCCTCGCCCGCTACGACGGCATCCTCCAGGCGATCCCGAACCCGGGGCTCCTCCTCTCCCCGCTCCTGACGCAGGAGGCGGTGCTGTCTTCAAGGATCGAGGGGACGCAGGCATCGCTCGAGGACGTCCTGCGGTTCGAGGCGAACCCGAAGGAGCCGGTCGGCGATGCGTCGCTTGCCGACATCCGGGAGATCATCAACTACCGGGAGGCGCTGAATGCTGCGGTGGACGCCCTCAAGGCCGGGCGGCTGGACACCGGCCTCGTCTGCGACCTGCACCGGGTTCTCCTGGCCGGCAGCCGGGGCATGGACCGGGAGCCGGGGTGCATCCGCACGATCCAGAACTTCATCGGGCGGGATGCGCATATCGAGCACGCGATCTTCGTCCCGCCGGCGCCGGCGGATCTTCCCGGGGCGCTCGCGGACTGGGAGGCCTACCTGCACCGCGAGGAGAAAGACGTCCTCGTCCAGCTCTCCGTCCTGAAGGCGCAGTTCGAACTCATCCACCCGTTCTGCGACGGCAACGGCCGTGTCGGCCGGATGCTCGTCCCGCTGATCATGTACGAGAAGGGGCTGATCGGAAGCCCGATGTTCTATATCAGCGCCTACCTCGAGCGGAACCGGCCGGTCTACTACGAGCGGCTGCTCGCGATCTCGGGGGACGGGGACTGGAACGGCTGGATCGGGTTCTTCCTCCACGCTATCGAGGAGCAGGCCGGGGCGAACGGCCGGAAAGCAAAGGCGATCCTCGATCTCTACGACGAGATGAAGCGGACGGTGCCGGAGGTGACCCGCTCGCAGTACGCGACCGCCGCGATCGATGCGCTCTTTAAGACGCCGGTCTTCAGTTCGGCCGAGTTTTACGACCAGGCGGCAATACCGCGGAGGGCGGCGGAGCGGGTCCTCCAGCAGCTCCGGGAACACGGGATCATCGCCGTCCTCGCGGAGGGCGGGGGAAGGCGTGCCGCGACCTACGTCTTTCCGCGCCTGATTGCCATCACCGAGGGGGACCGGTTGTGAATACCCCGGTACCTGCGAGCCGTCCTGTGGATCGATTCGCCATGCAACGTTGTATGCACCGGCGTATTCCATGCCCCGGGGGTTTTAGGGCAACCATGACCCGCAGCGGAATTTGTGCGACACCCATGACCCACAACCGATCTTGTGCGACATAGAACACACTTTTGTGTCGCACAAAAGAGGTAGTGCGACACCGCCGCCGCACAACGATCGGGGCCCGGGGCGGGGCGATCGGGCCGGATCCTGGCACTGGAGGGATGGCGGGCGGAGAAGGTGGGGGAAGAACGACTGGCCGAAGGTGTGACGTTCCTCCGGAATGCGACTGCCCGTAGGGTGCGACGGACAACGTCCGGAGCTTGAGCACCCGCAAGGGTGGGAGCAGGAGCGTGAGCACCGGAGTTTGAGCACCGGAGGTTGCGAGAGAAGAGGAACTCGACGATCAGCGCCGGGGCCGGGGGGGTGGTCGTGAAGGTGCTCGGCGGGGGTGAGGTGCCCTGTGAGATTTGATACTGGAGAGTTCCAGACCGGAGGATCAGTACTTCCGGGAGATATTTTTGTACCCGATCTCGACTACGAATATCACTAGTTTGTTGTCCTCGATTGTCAGGATGCAGCGGTACTGGCCGATTCTGTACGAGTAGAGGGGGACGGCAAACGATCCTTCGAGTTTCCTGACATGGTTGTAGAGGTCCGCCTTGATCTTTTTGAGGGACGTGTGGATTCTCACCGCCATGTCCCGGGGGAGTCCGGCAACGTCTTTTTGCGCACCGGGGGAGTAGATGAGGGCGTACATTACAGGCCCAGGGTTCTATCCATCTCTTCTTCGGTCACGTATCGTCCCGCCTGGAAATCCGCCACGGCCTCCTCTATTCGTCCAAGCGTCTCTTCGGAGAGCGGCTCCGTATCGATGGCCGTCTCGGTCAGGCGCCGGATTACATCGCTGTAGGTCTCGCGGGGATGCCGTTTGAGCGTATTGAGGCGGCGTTTGAGCTCTGTATCGATCTTGATGGTGGCGGTCCGGGGCATACCTAGGTGTATGATGGTATACCAAGATACAGGTGATGGAGGATCGAGGGTGTGTCCGTGGGCGGTGTGGGAGTTACTTCAGCATCCCGTCCCGCCAGAAGAAGGTCTTGCCGGGGTCCCGTTCGTATTTTTCAATTTAGCAGGTAGTGTCATGATCGGGAGAATACTTGGATGACCTCTATTTCCTTAGGATTAAGGATCCAGCCATGACATTTGTCAACTATAGCTGAACTTGTATGATTCTAGCCTCAAGTTCATCCAGTTGCCACCGTTTGACAGGGTTCTGAATCTTTTCGCAGATCATGATACCTTCAGAGGGGCTATAATAGACATGGTAGATGAAATATCTGTCACCGGATTCTTTAGCCAGATCCCACTCATTCTTAGATATCATGAACGCATCTCGTGGTTTAATTGATGATTTCACTTCGATATAGATTTCCTTACCACTTTCAACGACCTTGATATCGTGGCCATATCCTCTATCATTACTTTTACGGGCTTTATTGTGCCAAACAACTTCAATCGCGATATCGCCATTATGAGAGAGGACAAAACCATCTTCGGTGTCGCTCATAGACGCACCAGGATAGCGTTTTTGCATCTTCTGTTTGAGATCCTGGTATACAACTTCCTCACCCCAGTGACCAATCTTGATCCGCTTATCCTCCTTATACCGCTCTGATTCGTGGATCTTTTCTTCAGACCCTGGCCTTTCAGGCAATTTCGTCATCTTCAAATCATTGAGGTTACCCTTTCTTTGGCGAGGAGAGAAGGTGACATGGACTAATCGGACTAATTCCGGGTCTTTGCTAGTTAATATATCTATATTCTCATTTTCCAACTCAAATGAGCGGTCTTCGACATTTCGATGTTTCGATGGCTCTTCGGGGTGCAATAGCGTTCTAGGTTGCCCCGATTGCGATCGGGAGGGGATCCCACCTAAACCGCTATCGTTATCTCTTGAGGGAGGTGCTGGTGGGCTACTAGGACTTGGTGGAATAGACAACGGTTCTACATTATCTGAGTTAGAGGGAATTTCTTCAGGTGACAAGCAGTTTTTTGACGTAGTTCTGGGATTGGATGAAGTATCAGGTTCTCTCTCCAAGGGTTTTTCTGTCGGTTTGACCAACGTTGAGGTATCCTGCACCTGATCTATCGCAGTTAGTGAAGTAAACCATTTGACCTCACTATATGGCAATTGCGGGATCTTTACGGAGTCAAGGAACTTTTCAACGCTCTCTGAATTTGGATGCGTAAACAGATGACATATAAATATATCAAGATCTTTAATAGGACCAAAGAATTTCCCGAACTCGATAGGGATTTGGGATTGATCGATTTTGTCGATGTAGAGAGTGTTTCCATCAAGTAAAACATCTCTGGTAGTTTTTACAGTCCGATTTCTAAGAATGTACTCTACATTGATGCGATCAAGCAACACACATCGAATGTCTTTTAGATTAATCAGTTTATGACCACTCTTTAAACAATCGTAATCCTCTGGGTGTTTATTGTAGAGATATCGCAGAATATAGGGGGTTAAATCCTGTATACGCCGAGTCAATTCTGGTGCATCCTTGTGAGCCAGATGACCGCCATCTGTAAGGACGCATTTCACTGACTCCGACAGTTTTGAGATCTTTGCATGCTTGACGAAATGTTCTAGATCCCGGAGATCTGTGATATCTACTGCCAGGAATGCAATGTCTTCCCATTCGACAAACAGGTCATAGAGCGCAGGATCATCATTAACAAAAATGTCACCATCGTTACGCCAGAACTGCTTTTTGTTAACCCACAACAGGGACTTACCAGTAAAATCCTTCCACCATGAAGCATTTGAATTTCCCGCGTTTTGTTTTAAAAGTCTATTAAATTCTTTGTAGATTGTGATAATCTTTCTTTCATCAACCTCCGCTCGCTCCACGTTTGCTGAAATTTGCTCGAGGGTTGTTACGAGATCCTCGGAGGCAGGACTTACTTTCACAACCAGACCGTCAATAAACAGGCTACGGCACTCCGAATACCAGGTTCTCAATGAGGGTAAGTGTTCTTTGAGATTGTCAAATTGACAGTCCCAGAACACGTCATCCGCAGAGAAATATTTCTGATCAGTTTCAGGGATAAAAATTAAACGTTCTTCCCGAAATGCATGCAGGACTGGAAACGGACTCTGTTTCGGTTGAGGGATTAAGTAACTTCCCGAATACTTTCGTTTAGGGATCAAATCTTGGAGAAGTGAATAGAGATATTTAAACTCTTCAACGTTCTCGGATCCAGAACGCACCATCCTATCAATCACTTCGGTTATCTCGTTGATGCCTACGCTTGTCCGTATCTCTACATCGTTGAGGAATTTAGTATGTTGCTTTAGATCTACATCAAAACCAATGTACTTTACGGAATTTTCAAGAGTCCTCCTAATATCACTGCTATTCAAAAAAAGGCCTTTTAAGGGGGCAAAAGTTCCGTCCGTGGCAGTAACCCATGGGAACGTCTTCAGCTTAAGAAGGAAGGTTGTTTGTGTTTTATCATACTTCCATCCATGCTCACCCAGATAACGGTAGTAATATCTGCATTCAAGGTACCCTCGATAGTCATCCCAGTTATCCAAAAACAGCTTAAATAGCATAAAACTGATGTCTCTCTGCTGTGCTGGAGCAGACTTACAAAAACAGCCAAAAATACGATCTAAATCTGTGCTAATGTAATCGTCCTCGATAAAATATGCCGATTCCGTATTCTTCCATCCACTGGAACTCCATGGTGTGTTTTTAAGATCATACCGATAGATTCTTTTCTTTGTCACCACATTATTGGCCTTCTCTCCACCTTCATAACGTTCTGTCTCAGGATCAAGTGAAACAGAGATGCCCTCATGAACACGAAGGGCCATCACAAATTCCTTCCAAGAGGATTCGACCTCCATCTTTCTTTTACGATAGGGCTCAATTTGTTTCTGGATCTGCGACCGCTTTTTTGCTCTTCTTCCCTTCTTCGGTTTTGACTCCGCCAGGACCTGTTGGATTTTTGCATCGATATTTTTCAAATCGCTCCTGATATAACAGGGATGGAGGGAATTCTCCAGGAAGAAGGTCTCTCCGGCAGCAGCCATAGTAGAAGAGAGATGATATCTGCTTTCGTAGTCATCAGACAGATAGATTTGATCAGGATGTCTGTAGTCACCCTGGCCCTGTTTGCCATTAACTCTAAGATAAATCGCTTTTCCGATGGTTCCAATAAGTCCTTCAACTTTCTGTAGTCGCTCAAAATGATCTTTGATGAAATGGATATGGCCCTGCAGAATTCCAGGAGGTTTCTTTTTCCAAGTCTCTCTATGGTATTGAGGCAAAATATGCTGATTGATGATATTGCTTGGATCGGGATTGACTATGTTTAACTTTTTAAGAAATTCGATGAGATCCTTTGCATCTTCCTCGGCCCTGACAGCATTTCTAATGTCAGCATCAAGCACCCTGAGTGTGCCTTCGAGATCTGACTCAAATCCATATTTTTTCCCGGTCCTTTCAAGATATAAAAAGATTTGACCGTTGTTTGCTGAGCAGTAATCCCCGTTTTCGAGTTTAATGATAGGTAATTGGATGATGTCATCCAAAGTTAAGTTTCCCGACTTTGCCACTTCCAGTTGCTGTGCACAATATCGGTACAGCATTATAAGCCATTCATTGGAATGTTTCTTTACCCATTCTGGATGTTTAAGGCATTCCTCGAGGTGCTTAGGTGTGAAATCCGCGATGCCGAGCAAGTCACGTAATTCTCTTTTCAGATAAAAGGTATTTGCAACATATTCTTTCCCAAAGTTAGATCGAAGTTCATTGTTGGAAACAAGATCTTTAAGGTCATCTTCTGCATAATAGACATCGCAGGGCTTTTTCCACGAACCTGATTCGGTAAGAATGCATTCAACACCACTTAATGCCTGAAATGCTTGATGCATGAGTGGGTTGAAGAACTCATCAGTAATCTCTTCGGGGAGCGAGAGATGTTTGAGGAAACTCGTGCTCAGTTTTTTATCGTGCTTAAACTTCCCAATGGCTTTAATTAAAACATCGGGTATCTTAGAGCGTAACCATTGATTCCACCGTGAATCCTGTAAAATATCTTCCCGGTTTGAAGTGAGAAGAAAATCTGCTTGAACTATAAAATTAAAACCACACTTTTTTACAGGGAGGAATGCAAAAATATCAGGCTTTGACACGTTTTGGATATTAATAGGATGTCCACCCTCACTCACCGGGAATGCGAGGACTATTTCAGTGCTTCTGATATCCTCTCTCCGGGGCTCCTGATCGATTATCTCCTGTGGCACCTTGAATGTAGCACGGATTACCCACCAGTACTGACTCTGGTCCTGGTAATCAATCGTAACAAGACCTTCACTCCCCGATTTCGTTACCGCTTTGAGGTTATCATTGATTTCGTCGATAATTTCTATACGTTGTAATTTGCGCAGGAAGAGAATGAGTGTCGGATCAATCTCGTCAAACAAGTTTAACCGTTCACGAGCGTCAGCACGAAGAGGGAGGATAATATTCGTTACTTTTGGATTTGCGTACTCCGGAATTGAAGGCAACCAATATGGCACAATGTAGCCAAGGTCACCCCCATCTGAACGTCTGAACTCAAACTGGAATCCATTCGAGATGATTTTTGGGGAGTCACTGATTTTAAAAACAGATTTGAAGCCAATGCCCTTCTCACCAATGTATCCCTCACTCTTTTTTTTAGCCTTGATAGTCTGTCCAACGCTGCAAATTCTCTCAACGTCTTCGGCAGTGAATCCAATCTCATTATTATATATAACCAATGTATCTGGTTTTATGGAAAACACAATCGAAGGCTGAACGGCTGGATCGTAGGTATTGTCCTCAGCATTTTGGATGAGTTCCATGACGAAATGGGTTTTCTTTCTATAGAGATCTTCAGATAGTTTTTGCAGGGCACTATCGAGATCCCGGTTTTTTTTGTTCCAAGCATTTTTAGTTCTGCGATTCCTAAGACCTTTTAACCTGTGCCCCGTATTCTCATTATGAATTTGCTCGACAATCCTTTTGACATTCCGAGAAGAATACACACCCGATCACTAAACGAAAGTGTGTGAAGCACCATATAAGGCTTTGCAAACCATCTATGCCCAATCAGAATCAGTCATCACCAACAAGCCTCGTACCTCCTCCAAGAACGATGCAACTAGCAATCTAGTCAGTTTCCAATACCTTTACGAAGATCTTTTTGCGGTTAATCTACGGATGTAATCCTTCTTCAGAGAACAACTTCAGAATCTTTGCAGATGGATATGTGGACAATGAAGCAATCCCATTGGCGAGTTCTATGGGTAGGAGCGCTCCCTCATACCGATTGCTCAAAATTGTCAGGAGCGTGGCAAATATTCTCTCCCATCCGATGAGATCTTCCGATCGGGGGTTTTGAGTGTACAAACCAAATGGGACATTCAGAACCATCATATGGTAATTGTTCAGCTTAACAAAGACTTTTGCACCATAGTTTGTATCCTTCCCATACGGGGCCCCATTTTCTGGGCGGCATTGGATGTGTCTCTTGATGTAGAGGTCTTGCAGGATAAGATAACTCATCGTTGGTGCATCTTTACCTATGAACTGCAGGTGATCGTAGAATGTCCCCGACTTTTCCTGTCCAATGATATGGATAGGATAGCCGTTCTCTTGGGCATAGGCAAGGAATAACCGAATTGGCTCAACGAGTTTTGAATACTGGGCACGAATTGAAAGAGGGCCATCTTTTAGGAAGAGGCACTCTGTCAACAACTCGCGGTGGTTCTCCCAAAACAATCTGATCGCGGTGAATAGAAGAAGTGTCTCATGCAGGATCATATAGGTGGAGGCAATTGTCGGTGAAACTGCTTCTTCGCCCATTTCAAGATGGAAACCAAGAAAGTCAGTAATATACACTTCCTTTCCGCACGTGGGACACCTCCCGCATTCAGCATCGTAAGGTAAAGTGGTCAGATGTTTACTTCCTTCATGCCCATGCGGACATTCAAATTCGGGCAGACTCCTCTTAGTTTCCCCCCATTTCCTGTATGCAAGCCACTTGAGGGTCTCGAGGATTTGACCATTCATTCCAGGGGAGGTATCACAGATAGATTTGTAGATCGTTTGACGAACCGTATCGTAGATATTACTCCCTTCACTCCATGTGTTTCGTAGCGGGAGCAATGTTGCATGGAATATTACCGACTCTCGCAGGATGTCACGTAAAACAAATGGATGTGGGTTTTCCTTATCCACCCTTGCGAGTGCATGAGTATCAAGTTTTATCATGGCTGTTTTGATGAATGCTATGGAGGAGTAAGGAACGGAATCATGGTCAATCCTCTGCAGAGATCCGTCCACTGCAAAGATATACTTGAGTGGTTCTCCAGGATCTAGCATCTCTTGCCATTCCACGGTCAGGCATTCATCAGGCACATACTGGCGTTTGAAACTCTCAAGTAACTCGTTAACCAGCGAGTAATCAAGTATATCCAGGTGACCCAGTCGGCTGGCATGTTCTCCTGGAAGTCGTGATCCCTGCTGATATGGCATTTATGCACACCTTCGTGAAGACGGCTGGGGAGTGAACTTGTTTGCCTGAACAGGTATCACAAAACGGTGCGACCGAGTGAGCATCCGCACATACCCCTGCGTTTTTGTTTGAAGTATATCTTCGATGAGATCTTCGTATGCTACATTCAGATTTGCGAGTTTAGTGACCTCTGGCCTTGAGGAGATATGAGTGACAAAGAAATTCTCTGTTTGTGCAAGAAGATCCCGGCTAATGGTTGACGGAGATTGTGTGGAATATACCATACCGAGGTGATACTTTGCTCCTTCTTTTGCTATTCGGCTGTAAATATCAACAATTTTCTGTTCATCAGCAGGGAACAGATTATGGGCCTCCTCGAAGTATAGTTGAATATAATGATCGTTGAGCGCGTTTGACGAGAACAGATCAACCTGATGGGCAAAGATCTCCTCCGAAAGCCATCGCGAGAAATAGTTCATTACTTCAGGGTGTGCGTTGCTCAAATCAAGAATGACAGTCTGCCCCTGAACGACAAGTCTGATTATCTCGGTCACAAAGTTTGTAGCGTTCGGATCGTGGTAGATCCTATAGCGCTGGATTTTCCTCGGGCCGCTGGCGGACCTGGATCGCGGAGCCAAGAATCCAAGCAGCGCTTCGTCATCGGAGTCAAAGAGGTTGTGATCCCCAGAGGTTGAACGAAGCCTGTCACCTTCGCGATCTTGTTGCGCAAAGAGCTCAAATTCGTGTGCGAGTTCTTCAAGAGTGCTTATCGATGGGGGCGGGGTTTGGTCCACCGATTGATACACAGCGGTTCGTGTCCGTCGTGCAAACCGTGGATTTACGCCCCCTAACTCCCGAATTGTTTCCATGTTCGGGGTGAAACCAGCCCGATGGAGGATTGCCCAGTACATCAGGATCTTTCTTCGAGCACGGATCTGATCTCCTGGGTTCTCCATCCCTTCAATCTGTTCAAATGAGGGGATTTCTACTGAAAGGAAACTGCTGACGTAGTCAGAGGGATGTCGCTCCTGTTCGCGTATAAAGGTGTTGAGGATGTGATGCGAAAGATCGGGATGTGCATAGAAGTCTAATCGAAGCGGGCGTGATGGTGTATTGGCCTTGGGTGTAATGGCATAGATCTGGCAATCGTCAGCATGTGCAGTTGCCAGAGATGCACTGTCGTCCTGAGGGTTATCGTTGGCATACTCACCGTTAATGTCGAAAATGACCTGCCCCACAGTATGTGTCCGAGGGTCTTCCTCTGTGGGTGTCCTTCGGGTTGTTAGGATGACGCTCTCGGCAATGATCTTTACAATATTGCTTTTACCTGTGCGGGTTTTCCCAAACATGGCAGTTCTAGTGCCTTTGAAGTCGTTTGTGGATATTGCCACGGGAACTGTGTGCATAGTCTGCCCCGGCAATGGCAACCGACATTCGGTCAATCGCAGTGTTCCAATATCGCACCTGTTTTCCTGCGGGACCGTAGCGTTTATGATGAGATCGAGGAGTTCATCGCTGGGAGCATATACGAGGTATTTGTGGGCGCTCACGATGTTATTGAGGTCTCCGGAAAGTTCAACCGCATTCGGTCGGTCAGGGTGAGGGTAATACATTCCAAGGACTGCCGTCTTCAATGCACCCCACTGAAGCTCGCTTTGGGTGAATACATCCAGTTCAGGCATGGACTTTTTGTGCAACTCAAAGTAGGTCTGTTGCTTTTCCTGCTTCAGTGGTTCATCCGCTGTTTCAAGAACCCGTAGCAGGGAGAAATGAGGAGGATATTTCTCGTACTCGGCAGGGACCATGATGAGAAGTGAGTTCCGGGGGATGCCACCCACAGCCTTTTTGAAGGCATCCGATGTGATGATGGTTGCCGTAGTGTAGCCGATTTCAAGTACGTATCCCACAAATCGGGAACCCTCATAATCCCCGCTCGTGACCTTTCGTTTTTCTTCCACTAGGAAATCCGAGAGTCTCCGTAGCGGGTGCTCCTGCATTGCCGCACTGCTGCAGAATGCCTGCATATTCATCATGAGGACACCTCGTTTACGTGGTAGATCACCATTTCCCCAGGATCCGTTGTTATCTGTCCGGGGCTCGAACCGGTTCCTCTGTCGAGCCGGTACATAGAGTAGTCGTCGTATAGCGCGAGAATGTCCGGATGAGACGAGTTTGTCATGACCCACTGTACTCCACGCTCTGTAGCCTCACGAAGGCACGATGCAAGCCTCTTGTGATCCTCGAAGTTGAACTCGCCGAACATGTAATGAGCATGCAGCTGTTCACGTTCACCCGGGCGGTATGGGGGGTCAAGGTAGAGAAAATCCCCTTCACGGCATGAGGCAATGGTTTCCTCAAAATCGCAGCAAAGTAGAACTGCGTGCTGGAGTCGCTGTGCCACCGCACAAAGATCATCAGGCCCTATCACCCAACGTCGTTCTTGGCCTCCATATCCCACGTTAAATTCGCCGTTGTTGTTATGACGCCACATGCCTTTGAAGCAGGTTCGGTTCAGGTAGAGGGTTCGTGCGGCTCGCTCCAGAAGGTGAAGGTCATCACGGTTCAGGCTCCTTATTTTATAGTATCCTGCCTTATTTGCCGGATACCTGCTGTAGAGTTCCCAGACGACATCCGGGTTTTTTCTGATACCCAGATACAGATCGATTAACTCTCTATTGATATCAGCAAGGATCGCCTTTTCTGGATTTACATGGAAGAAGACTGAACCGCCCCCTAGAAAGGGTTCGACATATGTCCGGATGGATTGAGGCTCAAGAGGGAGGAGATGAGAGAAGTGACATACATACCTCTGTTTCCCCCCAGGATAGCGTAATAATGAAATATTTTTCTCTATACTGGCTGTCTGGGTTAGCATAAGCAAGGGCTCCTTTTATATGTCATATAGCAAATGTGCTTGACTAATGGTGATTATGTAGAGTCGGCATAAAAAGGATTCGTAACGGCCCCAGCAGATGAATGTGTCGTTATCGAGTGTCCGTTTACGTCTTTGTTGTGCGTATTAGGGTTTTGCAGCGTCCAAGACTGTTTGGTAGTCCTCTTCAGGAATCACCCGCATCGCCTGTCGTATATGCCCGGTCCACATCGTTTTATTGGTAATAAATTTCAGCTTTGGGATGAGCGGCTTGAACTCCACTGGGAGGTCGAAAACGTTTACGGGCTTCAGTTTTATCCGGTATGGGAAGACCTCGTCACCCATCTGCTCGGGTGCGACAAACACCTTCGTTCGCTCCTCATAGGGCTCTGATACTACCTCGAATGCTCCGGTCACAGCGGATGGCAGCAGCGTGTCCCCCTCTTTCTGCTGTGATACATAGATGAGGACCGTGTCGCCAGGCTTCACCCGTTCAATAATGCTCTTATTGCGCTGAGGGACACCCCAGATATTCTTCTTCCGGGTGATCTCCCAGTTTGTCCGGTTGGATATTGCGAGCCAACGTGTCATGCAGAGTGATTGTAAGAAAATGACGTAAATGTTTGGTTTGATAGTTCTCATGAGAGAACGAATTCAAACAACTCACTAATGAAGTTCGATTGATAAAGGGAAAGGACATGGTGCTTCTTCCGCTGCTCTTTCGTTTTGTAAAGAGACGTCTCAGCCACCGTGCCCGGCTGGCTCACGGAGATGATGAAGGAGTCGAGTGATATTCCGCATTCAATGCCTTTATTCCTGTACGTTGCATTGACTTTCCGCTCGATCTCCTTGATATCCTCTGCAAGTTGCACCTTTTCATCTTCAGGCCCGGGACTGAACACCATCCCATGCGGCTCAAGGAAGACGATATGCTGCTTGCTGGCGTCGACCACCCACATGATGAAATCCGGGTAGAACCACGAATATTTGTAAAAACCTACGCCGGTTTTCGGGATGTTGCGAAGCAGATAGATCTTTTTTCCGTCGAAGAGATCTGCATGGTCATTGATGTAGTTCTTAATCCCCTGCACCAGTTTTTCTTCACCCTCATTGAGCCCTTCCGGGGAGATTGCGGCGATTTTACTCGAAGCCTTACTGGTTTTTGCGAGCAGCGGCTGATACAGGTGGTTCTGGAAGAAGACATTGGTGACGAACTTGGTGTTCTCGTCCGCATAGATCCGATCGACCTGCCGGGCAAGCGCATCGATTGCCTCGATTACGTCCGTCTCGTTTTCCCGCATTTTTACGACGTACTCCTTGAACTCGAAATTGCCATGTGACTCCGAAAGGCGCTCGATCCAGATGTTCTCCATCATCCATGCGTTCTTCTGCCGGCTGTACGCAGCCTGGAGCGCCTTTTTCAGGACAAGCACGATGACGTCCTGCAGTTTCTGCACGTCCCCAAATGACTCAGGGTTGATAACATGGTCGGCACAGTACAGGGTGTAGCGCCCGGGGTCTTCTATGGTCTCCCGTAACAGGGTTTTGTCGAAGACCATGTTCTTCCAGCCCTTGCTGCTCTTGTGCTCGAGGAGGGTGAAGTACACCGCGTCCCAGTCAACGAGATCCAGGTAGCGCGGGTCGATTGAGACGGGGTCGGGGCGGGAGTCGGCTTCCAAACCTTCGTAATACACGCTGTCCTCACTCTCCACTTTGGCGAGGAGATCAACCTTTACCGGGACGATGTGATCTCCAGTCAGGACGAACCGTCGTTTCCTCTCGAATCCGGTCTTCTCCCAGTGGGGAATGAGCAGACCTTCGCTGAGGTGATCCTCGCAGACCTTGATTGCAATATGTCGTTCGACGGTCTTGTAATCATCAACGCCTTCGATGGTGAGGAACTCGCGCAGGTAGCCGATGTACTTGGCGTCGACCCCGAAGATGTTGAGCGTCTCCAGGAGCGGGAGATCCAGGGGTTGATCCCCGGCATCGTTGGTGCTGCGTTTGAGGGAATTGTTCCTGCCCTTGAGCCGGACCCCGCGCCCGAAGAGCTGGATGATCTCGGTGCCTTCGCTCTTCCCGATGTTGATGAGCCCCATGCAGGAGACCCGGTAGCAGTCCCAGCCTTCGATGAACTTTTTCGCACCGATGAGCACGTTCACGGTGGAGTCCGGGGCGTCGATGGCGCGGAAAAGTGATGGATGATCGATTCTCTCGATACCAATCTGCGGCTCATGCCCTTCGACAAGTTTTATGAACTTCGTTGCGTCTCCAACGTAGATGTCCCCAAAGAAGTCGCTGTCGCCGCTTTTGAGACCGATTTCCCCATCAGTGCCCTTCAGGAGCACAAGGGTCAGACCAGCGGGTTCGGCGCAGCGGAAGATGCGGCCAAGCATGTCGCCGTAGATCTCCTCCGCGCTCAGCCCACGCTCCCTGAGGTAACGGAGGCGCTGCTCGGGATAGGCCGGACTGAAGATGTCGTGCTTGGTTTTTTCGTGGAGAAGGCCGGATTTTCCCTGGAGGAACTCATCCGTGGTCCGGGTTATCCAGTCCCGTTCGGTGAGAACCTTCTGCAGGAACCGGACGACCGTGAGCACGTCGGACTTGGTGCCGGAGACATTGACCTTGCTCCCCACGAATATCCAGAGCGGGTCGGCGATGTTGTACTCGGCGGTGGCGACGTCCTTGAGATCCTCGAAGACCAGTTTCTGCTCGTAGTAGGTGAGGAGGTTTGCGAGGAGCACCCGGTCCGTTTCGTACGTGGATTTGTTGACGTTGAGGATGCGGTACTCCTTGCCATAGCCGTCGTTGTAGAAGTACGGGTAGGAGTAGTCGAAGAGGATGGTCTTGGCAAATTCGGCGAGGTTGTCGTTATCGCCTCCTGAAGCCGCCGCCTGCCCGAATGTGGCGCTGTACTCGAAGGTGAAGCCTTCGCGGGCAACTTCACGCCGGAACATCTTCCACTTCTCACCGCCGCTGCCCTTATGCGCTTCGTCCACGAAGACGAGGTTCTTCCTGCCGAAGCTCTCGATGTCCACCCGCCTGAGGCCGCCGTCCTGTTTGTCCTCGGTGAACCGGGTGATCTCGATGACGTTCACGGCCTCCTCAGACTGCCGCTGGAAGTAGCCGCCGAGCCCGGTGGCGTCGAACTCGGTACACGGGATGCCACTTTTCTTCATCTCCCGGAGGTGCTGCGCGGTGAGGTCGCTATTAGGGGTGATGAGGAGGATGCGGTCAATGTCCAGCCGATGGGGTCCTTTGTTGTAGTGCTGGAACTGGAGGTAGGCAAGATGGATGAGGAAGGTCTTGCCCGACCCGGTCGCCATCCAGTAGGCGCACTTGCGGAGGTCGTCCATGCCGGGCATGTACCGCTCGTAATACTCATAGGGGTCTAGGACGGATGGAAATGCCTCTTTGATATATTCCTTCACCGCCTCCTCGACCAGGGAGGCGAGTCTCCCGGGGCTCTGGAAGTAGCGGTCCAGGTAGGCCTCGGTGAAAAGGGCGGCAAGCCACTGGTAGTACTTGAGGTTGATGGGAACGTCGCGGTGGACGTTGATGCGGTGCATGTGCCGCACAATATTGTCGTCGTAGTTGCGCAACTCGTCGAGCGTGACGCCGGCGTCTTTCCGGAACCGGGTGTCGCTCTTGAGGACGTGGTAGTAGTGGGTGTGCCCGTCCTCACCCTCGCCCTCCTCGACGCCAGCGAGGGCACCCTGGAAGTCCTGGAAGGACTTCATCCCGAAGAGACGGTACGCAAATGCGCACTTGACCAGCCACGGCCGGAGTCCCTCCTCCTTCGATGATTTCCCGGGCTTTTGCCCTTTCTTTCGTCCCCGCTGTGCCGCCACGCCCTCACGCTCCCATGCACTTCTTGAACTCGGGCTCGATGGGCGTTGCCCGGGGTGCGAAGCAGTGGCCGTTGACGTAGAGCACGCCGGTGTCGGGGAACTCCCTGAGAATCTCGTCGGTGATGAACGCCGCGTCCGCTTCGAGCGCCTGCTCGTGCCCTGCGGGGTTCTTCGGGGAGTTGCGCCAGACGATGGTGGCGACCTTACCATCGGGGAGGGCGCCGTGGACGACCCGGTAGGTGAGACCGCCCTGGTGCCGGACCACCCGGCGCCGGACGTGCAGCCCGAGGAGATAGTTGAAGGTCTCGACAAGGTCCACGGTCACTTCCCGGAACCCGTCCTCGTCGACCGGGACATGGTTGAACCCCACATCGCGGCGGATCCGGAGAGTGTAGGCGAACGGCGTCGCCAGCCGATCCACGTTCAGCCGGCAGAGGCTCTCCCGGGTCTCGACGTCGAGGAAGTAGCGGAGCATGTAGTCGCTCATGCCGAAGATGGTGGCCTGCACGTGGCCGTCCCGGTCAAGGAACTCGATGTTGTTGAGCGTGTCCTCGTATTGCTCGAGTTCCATGTACTTGAAGATGTGGCTCTGGCCGTCGGCGTCCTTGGGGTTGCCGTCTTTCCAGTTGGAGGAGTACATGACTTTCTGGATGCGGGGTTTGATGATAAAGTCTAAATAATCCCCTAATTCGATTAAAACATATTTACGTGTCGATGTTTGTGTTTTATTAATCTCTAACACGGATTGCCCAGTAGTGCCGGATCCTGCAAAAAAATCCAGAATGATATCTTCTTCTCCCGACGAGATGTGAAGGATATCCTTAATTAATTCAGGAGATTTTGGATTATCAAACTGAACCTCTCCCAACAGTTTTTTATATGCATGTGTTCCATAGTCGCTGGAATATTTTGTGTCAAGCCAGATGGATTTTGCTTTTGTACCCTTTTCCTCACCATCTATTAGCAGATAGTCCTTTTGAAAAACGTCGTATTCATCCCGTGTAGATACCTTTTTTATTAAAATTTTTTGGATATTTTCGCGGACGGTTTCTTTTTTCCACCTCCATCGACCATCCGAACCATCTGAAAGTTTTGGTAAAATTTTGATAAAGCTGCCATTTCCCTCTAATGAGATTTCTTTATTACTTGGATTATAGTAAATAGGATAATACAAATTTGGTCTATCTTCTCTTCTAGCACCAGCTCCTCTCTTTCTCAAACCTTGTAAACGATAAGGTCCATTATCGTCCCTTTCAGCATACTCTTGCCGATAATTATCAGGCAGAGGTAAGTCAAATGCTTTAAAATCGTTTCTAATATACATTAGGAGATTTTCATGGGCAGTAGCGATGTTTGCACGATCACTCCTACCTTTTAAATTGTTAACGACTGAAATAGTTGATATAAAATTTAAAGAGCCAAATGTAGAATTCATTAGGGATCTAAGGTTAACTATTTCATGGTCATCAATGCTCGAAAATAGTGCCCCATGATTGGATATTATGGTGTGCGCGAGATTTAACCGATCCCCCATCATACTCAACCAGCTGCTGTGCTGGTAGTTATCCCGGTAGACGAACTCGTCATTCCCCGTATTATACGGCGGATCGATGTAGATGCATTTCACCTGCTCCCGGTACCGTTCCTGCAGGAGGTTCAGGGCCTGCCAGTTCTCGCTCTTGATCATCAGCCCGCCGATGGCCTCGTCGAGGTCCTCCACCGGCGTGCCGTCCGGGTGCTGCAGTTTTTCGAGCAGTCGGTCCGTGAAATCATCATCGAAGAGCGCCGTGTCGATGACGAGATAAGGGTGGCTCTGCAGGAACGCCTCATCGACCCGGTCGCCTGCAAGCGTCTTCTGTCCACTCTTCCCCTCCCCGATACCATAGAGGTTCCGCCACTCCACCAGTTGCCCCCCATTTGCCAGGATCTCGGGGTAGAACTCCTCCGGCACGTGGTCGATCGTCATGCAGTAGCCGGCCCGCAGGACGAACTTCTTCTTCTCCCAGAGCGTCTTCTGGAAGTCCTCCAGCTGCGCCAGGAAGTCGATGATCCGGTGGGCGATGGACTTGAGCACCTTTGCCCGCTTCACGTAGCGCTCCACCGCCACCTCGTTCTCCGTCCCGAGATCGTCGAGCCGGAAGACCTCGTTCTTGATGTAGAAGTCCAGCTCCTGCCCGAAGAACCCGCCGAGATCCTTGTGGATGAAGAAGTCGCTCGTGTTCTCCTTCGTAAAGCTCATCACGTGCTTGTAGAGCCGCGGGTTCCTGTCGGTGTCCCGCTCGTTCGTCTGCAGGGCATCGGCGAGCCCCTTCGGAATGCCATTGCCCCGCAGGATCTCCGCCACCAGACCGCCCACGATGTCGTCCTGGTTCGGCTTCTGGCGCCCGGCCCCGGGCGGGAAGCGACTGAGGAGGTCGTCGTCTGAGAGGGGTACCTGAGCGAACCTTGCGGTGAGCAGGTGCTTCTCATCGTCATACGTCACCGCGTCGTCGCCCGCGAGCACGAAGTACCGGCCCTTGCCGTTGCCGTTCGACTGCCCCTCGACCTGCACCACCTCAAAGAGCACCCGGTATGACCCCACATCGAACCCGTGGCTCTTCAGGAACCGGTCGGTCTTGATGTAGTACTGGTCCTTGTTCGCCCAGTGGAGCAGCACCTCCTCGCCGTTGTAGGGCACCGCGTACTTCTCGTTCGCCGCATACCGCCGGAGCGAGAGGAAGTCACCGTCCTTGTAATAACGGGAGAAGAACTCCTCCAGGTGGGCGAATATCTCTGCTTTCTGCAGGTCGCTCATCGAGGCTTCTTCGGCATCCCCCTGTAACTTCAGCCACTTCTCATGCAGTTCTTTGCCCTTTGCCGCCTTCCGGTACTCCTCCTTCAGGCCATTCGCATCGAGGGCATCGTCTCCGTACGTGTCGCGGATGGTCTGTTCGAGTTCCTTGAATTCTGCTATTATCTGGGTGCGGCTTTCCGTGTCGTACTTCCCAAACTCAGCATCGACAGCCTCGATCAGGTCTTTGTCCATGAACCGCGTGATCTCGTCCCGCTTCTGGTTCATGATCCGGTAAACACCGAAATCAAGGTCCGGCGAGTCTATCTGGAATAGTTCGGTAAGTTTCTGTCTCAACTGCTGCTTATGCCGCTTCAACCGTTCTTCCTGGTGTTTTGCCATCTTTGGATCCATATTTTCACACTCAATTTGCCGCTAAACCCCAATAGTCAAAGCACACTATCTATTCAGACGAATTGGATATAGAATGCATTGGCAATCTGCAGGATAAGCACTTCGATTTCGAAGCGCCACTTAAAAAGTAATTTACATCATATTGCAATCATTACACTTTCAGTCGCATCTTATTGAAGTCCTCCTCAATCCTCTCTGCAATACTTATCACTTTTCTCTTTACGATATTGCGATCTATGTCGTCAACGATAATGTTATATTTGCTCCTCAAAAATCGCTTTATATTGTGATCTCCAAGCGTATAAAGCAACCTTTCGTAATCTGGTTTTGATTCGAAGCCCTTTGCCAGACAAACAAGTGCTTTTTGATAAAAGTAGTCCGCATTTTTCTGATCCCTACGGGCAACACGAGTGTATGCTTGGGTTAAATAATTGTAGTCTATAGCATTGTGATAAAGATCGTCATCATTTTGTGGCTGATCAATAACATTGGCTTCGAATATTTTAATCGCTAATTTTACATATTCATCCGCCATTATAAAATGATCCTGCTTATCAGGGTAATTTGCTAGTTGACCGAGATTTTTTTCAATCTCACCTAATTTTAAGTAAGATGATCCAATATGGTCCCTAACAGTTCTTTTGGATCTTTCGTCAGTGTACAGCAATAAGGCCTTCTTATTATAGCCTATGGAATTTAAGACATATTGGGCAATCTGTTGTTCAGTTCCTCTAAGTTGCTCCCAATATGCAAGTTTCGTGTAAGTAATTGGATTATCGGGATCAAATTCAATCGCCTTCTGGAAGGAGGAACGGGCTTTATCATCATCTTCCAAAAATTTGAACTCAAATTCAGCAAGTTCTCTCCACGCAATAGCGTTTTCAGGGAAGAATTGAATGCACTTTTTATAATAATCGTGGGCATAGGTGATCGAACCTATACGGATGAAGGATTCAGCTTTCTGGATCAATTGCCGCAGATGAATTTCATCAGCATCACAAGGAAATGCGGAATTTTGACTTGAATCCTTAGGTTTTTGATCAAACCCTAGATTGAGAATTCTCCACTGTGTGGCAAATTCCTCCTCTTTGTGAGGATATTCTATTAATTTGTGTTTGACAAATGCGTGAATTGGAGGTAACAGAGACAATACGGAATTTTCTAACTCACTTTGCACGATGAAAGAACGTTGGGTCAATTCTTCCTTTGCAGTTAAGAAATCTGTGTTATCAACAATACTGCACATCTGACGCACTTGAGAGAAACTACACGTACCATTGGCTACAGTTACGGCCATGAGTATATCTTTTGCCAAATCCGAGAGTTCTCTCCACTGGAAGTCGCAAATGAAATTTAAAGCTTGCTCATATGCTTGGATCTCTCCTTTACTCAGTTCTTTGAGTGTGTAGCCTCTTGCTAGAAGTTGAACAACAAAAATGATCAGAAGGGGGGACTTCGCACTTATGTTTGCAATTTGTTTCAGTGCTGACTGATTAGAATAACGATTTAAAAGCCCCAAACGATCTAATTGTTCAGAGATCAATTGCTGAGCTTCATCGTCTTCCATCGATCCAACTGGTATAACATACTGACCAAATGTATAGTCATCAACCCTCGATGTGATTATAAATTTTATCCCACTTTTGACATCGCGAAGAAGAACGTCAAGATAAGCCCATAGAGAATTCTTATCCGCAACCGTTTCAAGATTGTCGATTACCAGCAGAGTTGATTCATAGCAGTTCAAAATTCCGCAGATAAGATTTCTTTTACTTTCCTCTGAGTGATCAATATACTGAATATTGTTTGTGACGTATAAAATGCAATCCAAGAAGTCTTCAAGACTGTGAAATGATGAAGTAAATTCGTTTATCTTCCCTTTCTCAAACAGTGTCTCTTTAGCCGATATCCATATGATAAGATCATAGCATAGACTATCTATTTCCGTTAACTCAGGGTTTGTAACAATATCCCAGACAACTTTCTTTACTAATTCCGTTTTCCCATAGCCTCCCCCTCCGGATAACGATATAGAGAAAGCACGAGGATGTTCTAATCTTTCAAGTAACTCAAGTTCTTTTTTCGGCCTGCCAACATAGTAGTCACAAAGGTCAGGGAAATTATGAATTATTCCTCCATCCTGGCGGATCTGCCCGAATTTTTGTTTCAACGTCAACCTAATGCGATCGTTTTGAGCCTCAACCTGAGACAATGAAAAGACTTCTTCATGACCTTTGAAAGGTATTTTTTCTTCCTTAATTCCACCAGAACGCGGGAGACTGGTAAAGTACGCCGAATGATCACTCTGCATACTCCCATACACATAGATTCTATCTTCTTTATCATCCAAAATTATCAGGTTAGTGGGATTTAAAAAGAGATCTTCCTCATCAGGAAAAGTTACATATGTTTTCGCAAGACACTCTGGTAACAGTGATGTTTCAGCCACCTGCATCCGTGAAAAAGTTCCAGACCGTGAATCCCATTGGTAAGTATTAATGTGTTCTCTCTGAATACTTTCAGGTTTAACAATCTTTATGTCAACATCATTGAAAATATCGGAGACTGTTGCAATAACTGCGTCCTTTATGCCATGTTTTACAAGCGGATCTAACATCGTATTGTTATCCCAATGATGGGCTCTAAAATTTCGTAATTCTTTCATCTTCTCAAGAAACCATGCATACTGAACCCTTCGTGGAAGATTGATAGAACAGGATTTGAGCCCATAAATTTCTGTTACAATTTGCCGTATATTATCAATAGAGTTCTGCGGAAATTGCTTATTTAAGGATTTATTTAGCCTCTCGACAAACGGATCGTTCGTTTGACTGAAAACCAGGTAGCAATTTTGTGCAAGTTTCATCCAACTATCAAACGTCGGTTTTTGGAAATAATCCTGTATTAAGTTGGTGATGTCATTGCAAATTTGGACGTTATTTTCTTTTATGTTCTTTCTATAGCGGATATATAACAGAATGCCTAGCGTCTTGTAGAATTCTTCCGTAAAGCGGTTAATCGCTTCAATAACCTCAATATTACTCTTGGCCTTATTGATTTCCTGAACTGCACCATCCAAATTTATGATTAATCCCATTGAAACATCACCTTGTATCCGTTATTATGCTCGCCACCTGCAAATGCCCTGATAATCGCACCGCTCACAGACCGCTCCCGGACATGCCGTGAAGTCGCCCGAGAGAATCCGTCCGATATCCTCCTCTACACGTGCCATCGTCCCTGCAACGGCCTGCTCGGTCACATCCACAGCGTCCACAGCAGCCTCCTCGAGGAATGCCACCGAACCCCGGGAGACAGTCTCGCCGAGCACGCAGAGGCCACGGGTGTAAAGTTGCACCTGGAGCGCCGAATCCTCGGGTGTTGTCGCCGTGTCGGAGGTCTTGTAGTCGCGCACCTCCACAGCATCCCCATCATGGAGGATGACATCCACCTTCCCGGCCACAATGGCGTTCTGCACCGGGAATTCGACCCTCGTCTCCACTTCCCGGATCCGGAGCATATCGTCGCGGTACTTCTCCGCAAATCTCATTAGATGGTTCTTCGCTGCGCGCTTAATCTTCTCCATTCGTCCCTCGGTCATGAACGGCATGTAGAAGTTCCGGTCCACTGCCGTTGCCACCGCAATCATCGGAGACAGATCCTCGTTCTTCATCAGGTCCGCAGCTTCCCGGAGGCAGAAGTGCAGAGTCTGCCCATATCCAAGGTAATCAGTGAGACCCGGCTCGTATCCCCAGATATGCCGAAGCCTGTAGAAGTAGCCGCACTTCCCGTAGTCCACAATCTCACCGGCAGAGAAGGTACGCAGCTCGTCCGCAGCGCCGCCGGTTGCATAATCATGATCCGGCAGTGTGTCTCTCTGTGAGAGGGGCTCGACGTGAGGCAGATCCTCGATGTCACCCACAAAAGCGCTTCGTCCTTTTCGTCGCCCGTTCATGGACGTGAAGTAACTCACCACGGCCACGTCCTTCGCCCGGGTCAGCGCCACATACATGAGTTTGCGTTCGCTCTCCAGGTCCCCCTCGTACTTCGCCACGTCGAAGAGCTCCGGGGATATGAGCCAGGTTCTCCCCTTGCCCACCATGCTTGACGGGAACCGTTGCCGGACCATGCAGGGCACAAACACCAGCGGCCACTCCAGACCCTTGCTCTGGTGGATCGTCACCAGTTGCACAGCGTCCACGCCACCGATGTCGTCGCCGGTCTGTTCCTCGTACTTTGAGGACGCGTAGGTGTTCAGGTACCAGCACAGCCCTTTCAGATCGGTCTCCCAGTTCCTGCGCCGTCCCCCAAGCATAATTGCTGTCTCGTAATCCGTAAGGAGCGTGTTGAACCTGCCCAGATTCGCCATGATGACCGCATGGCGTACATCGTCAGGATCGAGCCCGTGGTACCCGAGCAGGACGAGCAGTTCCCCGAAGACTTGAGAGAAGTTATCGTAGGTACTGTTCAGCACCGAGTCCTTCCAACGACGAAGGTTCAGTACATCGGAAGCCTCCAGTGCCAGATCTGGAATTCCCTGGTTCCAGTTCACCACTGCCTCTTCGAGCAGATCCTCGCCTCGGAGAGCAGGCAACCTTGACCACTTGCCCTGCTGCCAGAACCCATCTTCCCACAGCCACGCAAACAACTGCCCTATGCCCAGGATCTCCGGGCGGCGGAACAAGCCCACTTTTCCGCCAACGACAAAGGGTATATCGCGGCGCCTGAACTCATCGATGAAGGGGGGCGCCGAGGTGCTCACGCTCCGAAAGAGGAGCGCAATGTCGCTGTAACTGCATTTCTCTTCTCTAACAAGCGCCTGGATCTGATCCGCAATCCAGTCTACCTCGGTTATATCACTCTGCATCTCTGCCAGATACGCCCCGCCCTGCTCACGGCGAACCGGGTCCATGTGGTCGTAGTGCTGGTCCTCAAACGTGTCCGAGAACCCGTTAGCCGTCTCGATCACCGCTACGGTCGAACGGCGGTTCTCGGTTATGTGGATGGTGACTGCCTCCGGGTACCGCGTAGTAAACTCCTCGAAATACTGTTCGTCGGAGCCACGCCACTGGTAAATTGTCTGCCGCGGATCGCCGACAACGAAGATGCTCCCCCCCAGCCCTATCAGCCGGATGAGTTCATCCTGTGCGTGATTAATGTCCTGGTACTCGTCAACAATGAGGTATTTTACGTGTTCGGCCACTTCAGGACGGTGCTGCAGGTTCTCCACTGCAAGCTGCACCATGCGGTTGAAGGTGAGCCGCTTGTGTTGATCCAGTGACGCCTCGTAACGGCGCAGTTTTTCAAGGAATTCTCTGTCTTTCTTTTTCCTTAGACCCTCTTCCGGGATCATCTCGCCGTAGTAGACATTCAGGGCATTGACGAAATCTTCACAGTTGGTAGCGTAATAACCGGATCTTCCGAGCCCCAGAGCCCACCCGACCCGCATAAGGTACGCCATCTCCTGTTTTTCATCAAGCACGCCCCAGTCCCCGTACCCGAAGTGCTCCTCCAGAAGACGATAGCAGTAGCCGTGAATGGTGCCAATGAACATCTCCCCGAGGCGGGCACAGATCTCATCTCCGCCAAGGTGCTTCACACGCTCGTACACACGGCTCTTCATACTCTGTGCTGCTTTTTCCGTGAACGTGAAAGCGACAATTGCAGACGGCTCTACCTGTTGTACGAGGAGGAGGTAGACGATCCGCCGGGTCAGAGTCTCTGTCTTTCCAGCCCCTGCGCCTGCAATAATGCGGATGTGAGTGCGATCGCAGAGGACAGCACGCCGTTGTCGATCAGAAAGAGGCCTGGGTTCGTTGAGGATTTTTTCGGTGAGTTGGTCAGGGGAAAGGGACATAATACGTCGTATGAGGGATAGCCGATTACACTATTTATTCGTGCTGATTTTCATTTCTGAGGCATACTATGCCCTTACTGAGCGATTCGGCGGTTATTGGTTTCCAAAAGAATATGCGTTATATAGTGCTACCTCCTACACTGAATCATGAGTGAGATCACCGGCGTCACCTTCCCGGTCCCCAAACACCTCATGTCTCGCTTCTTCAAGGACGGCAAGACCGTCTTCATCAAGCCCGCCACCGTCTTCAAAGAACTCCGGAGCGGCATGATACTCGTCTTCTACCAGTCTCACGAAGACACCGGCTACGTAGGGGAGGCGACGATCAAGCGGATCGTCATCGACGACGACCCCCTCGCGTTCTTCGAAACCTTCGGCGATGCGGTCTTCCTCACGAAAGAGGAGGTCAAAGCCTACGCTGAGGGGCAGGAGCGGTGGCAGGGGGTCCGGGTCAGGAAGGAGGCGCCCCGAAAGCGGCCCTGGATGGCCCTCGAACTTGAGGGTATCCGGAAGTACGATACGGTGAAGAAACCGGAGCGGTTTGTGCCGGTCGGGGGAAGGTATCTGCGGGAGTGAAACTCATAGAACTCATAGATGATATCCGAAAATCGATATACCGGACTGAGATTAGTTGCAATCTCGCGCTTCTGATCCCACACCTCTAGGGCCTATTCCTTGGCGAGTTTTTTATGAGGCTGCACGGAGTTGTATGCTGCCTCAAATGCAACAAAGTAATCCGCTATCTCGCCTTGCAAGCGCTTGCAAGTTGAGCATCCACAAAACCTGATAGCGAGATCGCCGGTTCCCACACGGTGCATGGCCATATAGCGATAACCAAAGGGTTGTCGTTCGAACTCGCAGGCAAAGATGCTCTCGATGTTTTCGGATTTATGAACTGTTTGTGGAGCCTTAAATTCGATGAATTTTTCAAGGTACGTCAGAATTCGTGGTATGTGGATAAGGTTTCCGCATCCACCACAGAAAAGTCCCCCACCGATATTGCATTCACCGCAATGAGGACATTTTATCGGGTAATGAAAATACCTCTCGCGATCCATAAGGATCAATCATAGTAGGGTCAATATCGATGTTGTGGTTATCTTCACTATCACAGGATTGGATACATCCGACAATACGCCATCGACCGGGAAGGATCTCTCCGCCCCTCGCTCACCACCAAATTTATCGGTTCTCCCTCCCATCCATTATCTATCAGGTGAAGCGGCTATGACCGATGTTACCATCACCGTCCCCCAGGATATCGTACAGGCGCTTCGGCTCCCTCCCGACACCGTTGCCGCCGAGTTGCAGCGGGAGCTCGCCGTGGCGCTCTACCAGCGGGGCATCCTCTCCTCCGGGAAGGCGGCGGCGCTGGCGGAGATGAGCCGGTGGGAGTGGGAGGAACTGCTCGGGGCACGGAAGCTCCCCCGGCATTACGCCGACGAGGACCTCGACCGGGACATTGCCTATGCCGCTCGCAGTTAGCAATTCTTCACCGCTCATCCACCTCTCGCTGATCGGCCGTATCAATTTGCTTCGTCGTTTCTCAGAGGTATTCATCCCTCCTGCGGTCTGGCGGGAGGTCGTGGAACAGGGCGGCAGTCCTTTGAGCAGATCGTCCCGGCTTCGAATAGCCATCCCCCTCGGGTGGCGCCCGGGCCGTTAGGAGAAGGCGTTTCTCCTGACGGATATGAACGAGGAGTGCATCATGAACCGCCATAGAAGATCCGGGGATCACAGAAGAGAAAGCCCGGCGATCGGCAGGGTCTCCACAATATCGTACGAGCAGGGGTGGAACTATGAGCGGAGATGAAAAGAAACTGATACGGAACAGCACGGTTGAATTTTTGCTATTTACCTCGGCCGCCGGTGAAGACTCAATCGAGGTCAGGTACGAGGACGAAACCATCTGGTTAAGCCAGAAGATGATGGCGGCGCTCTTCGATGTGACTGTTCCGACAATAAACGTACACCTGAAAAACATCTACGAAAGCGGCGAGTTGACCCGTGATGCAACTATTAGAAAATATCTAACAGTTCAAATCGAGGGTGATCGTGAAGTTTCACGGACTCTTGACTACTACAACCTTGATGCCATAATCTCGGTTGGGTATCGCGTCAATTCCCGAAGAGCCACCCAGTTCCGTCAGTGGGCGACTCGGGTGTTAACGGAATTTGCCATTAAAGGATATGTACTTGATAAAAAGCGGATGGAGAACGGTACGTTCCTTGGGGAAGACTACTTCGAGCGCTTGCTGGCGGAAATTCGGGAGATACGACTGAGTGAGAGACGATTCTACCAGAAGATCACGGACATATACGCTACAAGCCTCGACTACGACAGGAATGCACCAACAACACGCGAGTTTTTCGCAAACGTTCAGAACAAATTACACTTTGCGATACATGGGAATACTGCGGCTGAACTGATAATGGCGCGTGCCGACAGCAGAAAGAAGCATATGGGCCTTAGCACCTGGGAAAAAGCCCCTGACGGGAAGATACTCAGAACCGACGTATCGGTTGCGAAGAACTATCTGAACGCAACAGAACTTGAATCGCTCGGAAGAATCGTCAGCGCCTGGCTTGACCTTGCTGAAGAGCGTGCCAGAAGAAAGATCCCGATGACTATGGAGGATTGGGCAAAACGCCTTGACCGGTTCATTGAGTTCGATGATCGCAAACTGCTCGAAGACCGTGGAAAGGTCACAAAAGAGATGGCAAAGGAGTTCGCAGAGAGTGAATTTGAGAAGTACCGGGTTGTTCAGGACAGACTTTTTGAGAGCGATTTCGACCGGATGCTAAAGGAGGCCGCCCCGCCCGAAGGAGAGGAACAGGATAACAAAAACAATGAGACTACTGGGGACCTGAAATAAAATATTCCTTGGTGGGCGGCACCGGATAAGAGGAATACTTGATGGGTTATATTCGGAGTGTCCGCTTCCTGATATCAATGTCGGAAATACTGCCGAAGATCTGTATATCCGGATATCTGCCGGCTTATCCGTACTTGATGGGTACTTGATCCCGACCCATGGGATCACCTGCATTCGGTTTCCGATAAACGTTGTCGACGATAGAACAAGGGCATCGTTCTTCTCCTCAAGCCGGATGGTGAAGTCGTAGGCCTCGTCTCTCCAGACGTTACGCAGATCCGGACGTCGAATCTTTCCTATGTCATGATCCCATCACATAACGGCAGAGAGGGGAGGTTTTGTGCATTCCACGCACTAAATCCGTTTAAAATTATTCTGGACCGGTATTATGATCCCACTATGATCTTAACATGATCCCATTGATCCCATCGCGATCCGGCTCTGAGTTCTTGCTATCGCTCTCTCGTTACGTACGTCTGCGAGTGGCCCACGGCCAGCCCGGTCGTTCCCTCTTTGCGAGAATGCCGATCTGAACCATCGCCGTCGTCGAGAGTCAGGAACCTCTCCCCGCAGAGGAGCATCACCCCAACAGGTTCTCTGAGCACTCTCTGCAGCGATCTAATCAGTTCCGCAATCTCGTGCAATGTACCCTGATGTTCGGATCTCCCCACCTAATGTTCGGAGCTCGGCTTCGAACAAATCGCCCCGGCCACCTCCTCATCATCCCCTACCGCCACGTCGCGGACTTCTTCGACGCGACCGACGCCGAGCTCGCCGCCCTCCTCGCCCTCGTCCGGGAGGCGAAAACCCTCCTCGACGACCGGTTCCACCCCGACGGCTACAACATCGGCGTGAACGTGAGAAAAGCCGCCGGCCAGACGGTGATGCACCTGCACCTCCACGTCATCCCGCGGTATGCCGGCGACGTCAAAGACCCCCGGGGCGGGGTGCGGGGAGCAGTCCCGGAGAAGCGGGTGTATTGAAAGAAGAAAAAGATTGTAGAACCCATCACCAGAAATCCGCGAGCGTCGTCACTCGTGAGGGCGGGTGCTGCATCCTCGCAAAGTGCGGGGAGAGGCCGCCGGGGGATTCGACCGGGATCGCCCCGCACGAGACAAGGTGCTGATACCCGGCTACGGCCTTTGCGTCCGAACAGTCAGGCTCCAGGACGTAGACCGGTCGTCCCTGCCGGAACGCCGTCTCCGCCTGCCGGACGGAACCCCCGGATTTGCCGGTCTCGATGACGACCACACCGTCGGAGAGGCCGCTCGTGATGCGGTTCCTCTCAAGGAACCTGCCTTTGTGCATCCCCGCAAGGTGTGTGATTTCACCGAGCAGCGAACCCGAACCGGCGATGCTCGCGGCAAGAGTCCGGTTTTCCCCCGGAACAACAACCGTGACGTCGCCCGGCAGGACCGCCACCGTCTCGCCTCCGCAGTCGATCGCGGCCGTATGAGCGCAGGCATCCGTCCCGAGAGCAAGCCCGCTCACGACCACGTAACCGAGGCGAACCAGAAGATCCACCGTCTCCCGGGCTCTCTCGATACCCGCCCGGGAGATCGTTCTCGTGCCGACGACGGCAACCGCCGGCTTTGCGAGGGTCTCCTCGCGGCCCACCTGGTAGAGGAGAAAAGGGGGATCCCGAATCCCCAGAAGCCTCCCCGGGTATCCGGCATCAAAGACCGGCAGAATCCGGACGCCTTTCTGCCTGTAGCCCGTAAGCGTATCGATATAGAACGCAAGAAGACCTTTCTCCCGGATCTCCTCCGCCCGTGCGATGAGCGGGCCGGGATAGGCCCGACGGGGCTTCGCACCCGGCTCGAAGGTATCAGCGTAGAGGTCGCGGAGAACCGCCGGGTCACGGAAGTATTCGGCGTACCCCTGCCGCTTCAGGGCCTGATTGTCGTTGAGGGCGGCAAGAAAGGCAATCTCCCTGATAGAAAGGTTATCCATTGTAACTCCCGAGAATTTCCAGGTGCTTTCGGTTGACCATCCTCCCGAGGACAAGCGACCAGACCTCACCTGCACCATGCGCCCGCAACACCGCGGCGCACTCCCGCTTTGTCGCCCCGGTGATGCAGGTATCGTCGATCAGGAGAACCGACTCGCCATTGAACCGGTACCGACATCCAACATTCCCTGCGATCTCCTTCTCCTTTTCGAGGTGATCAGAGATACTATGCATTGGGCGATATACTTTACTCTTATACAGGGCGTCCAGATATCGCATCCCATAGCGGGATGCGACGCCTTCTGCCAGGAGCGCCGGGGGACTGTAGCCTCCGGAGCCTGTACCCCGCATAACCGGAACGACAATATCAAACTCCCGGAAGTCCGGGTACTGGTGATCGATCGCATAGAAGAGACATTCCAGGAGCTGCGGGACAAGGGTTTCGTCCGTCTTCAGCCTCCGGATCTCGCTGCTGAGAACGTCATCAGGAAATTCTTCCTCAAAAAGGTATTTTCCGAACGCCCGGACACGGACGGGAGGGTCGTCTCTATCCGGCCTGTTTCTGCATGCCGCACAGCAGGGGAAAGTATCTGCAAAACAGTCAGGGATGGGATTACCGCATACCTGACAATATGGGGGATAGAGGATCTCAAGTTCCATTCCATCGGATCGGAAAAACGTTCTTTTCATATTTCATCCTCCTGAACGTTCCGGGGTGACGATCCATCCCCTTTACAGCAATATCGGGACGGCTCTTTATATACCTGCGGCCTGCGGCCCGAAAGTGCACGCGAGAAGAGGGGCAACCATCAACGGAAGCGATCTCCCGGAGAATAACCTTGATACGGCCCGTAGGACGGTTGCAAGGACGATCCAGAAGACCTACCGCTGGCTACCCGTGCCGGTGCGGGAGCTCGATGCCGGTCGGGTCTCACCCGACATTTACACCGGGGACGTGGCGGACCCCCGGGGGGGTGCGATCCCGGAAAGGAGGAGATATTGATGTTGACCATGCCTATCCTCCCCCAAAAAAAGAGGCATATTGACGACATGAAGGATTAGTAGTGTTTATCAATAACTTTGAGAGTGACAAGAATTATTAAAACAGGAGATGTATAGCTCTCTGTTAATGTGGAGTCAATGTTTGAAGTTGGAATTTCAGCGATTATCGCATTGGTGATCCAATTAACATTGGTGATATCGATGAAGATACAGATCGTAACATATGGAGGACCCTTCAGGGTGGAGGGACGGAAACCTTCGCCTCCAATGTCGCTAATCTGACGTCGATACTTCAAACAGATCCCCACTCTGATCGGTTCGAATGGGGGTTCGAATCCCCCACTCCACTTGAAATCCTTATATATGCAAAGTGAGTTGGGAAACCTCCCTGTGTGTTCCCCCGCTCATATTGTCTTCTCCAGCACCCACCCGACCAGCCCCGCATCCACGACCATCGCGGAAAGCCGCCGGGGCGGGACCAGCACCACCCCCGAGTCCGGGGGCACTTCGTGTGCCGCCAGGGCGTCGTCGGGGGAGTGGACGACGTAAAAGAGCTTCCTGAACTCGTCCCGGTTGAACCGGCCGCTATACTCGCAGAACTCGTCAAGAGACGATCTCGACTTCACCTGAACCTGATAGGACTCAGCGTTGATGGTGTCCTCGAACTCGATGTCCGCAAACTTCATCGTCTCGCCGACGACGCTCCTCCGCCTCCAGCCCGCCCCCGAAAAGACGAGATCGACGAGCACCTCGAAGTCCTTCCAGTGCAGGTGCCGGATCAGGGCTTCAGTCCGGCAGACAAGTTCCTCCCGTGCATCAACGACCGCGATGAACTCGGAGGTATGTTCGCCGTTGATCAGGCGCCTGAGGGTATCGAACGGCCTGACCGTGCAGGACGTGGCCCGGTAGGCCTGCAACTGGGCGATGTTGCCGGGCAGAGTATTTGTCAGGAGCACCTTTCCCTGAATGTTCCTATCGTGCCAGCCGCCGTCGGCCAGGCGGTATTTGGATACCTCGTCCTCGAGGATCGGGCCGTCCTCGAGCCGGCACCACCAGAACTTCGAGTCGTAGAACGTGATCCAGACGTCGCCGTGGTTCGAGTTGTGGATTGTTTTCAGGGAGTTGAAGTCGTGGGTGGCAGATCCGGTATTCTTCACCTTATATCGGATCGCCCTCTCGATGGTCTCCCAGTTCCCCCGGAGGATATCCTCGAGGTCGACGTTGGTCCAGCCGATCCGCATCTTCCCCTCTTCGATGCTCGACTGCTCCCACTTCCCCCTCTCTCCCAGCTTGATGTAGTAGGCACGATCGAACTCGATCCTCTCCATGGCCTTCCTCCCCGGAATACGAAACGCCAATGGAACCCGACGCTTAAAAACGTGATGTTCCGCTCTCCCGCGGGACGATCGCCGATGGTAAGAAGAGCGGGAAGTCAAATGCATTCACGGGCGATACGTATACGACACCTAAAAATCCCTGTGCGTTGGATAATCCCGTTTAAGAACAGACAAAATCCATTATTTAAAATGGATACACTTATCCGTTCATTCATCTCCATATCGCTTCTATGGAACCCGATCTCGAAGAGAGGATCAATTACTCTTTCAAGCAAAAAGATCTCCTCCAGCGTGCCCTGCTCCATCGGTCGCGTTCGAATGAAGAGCGACAGAAGCAGAAAATCTGCGAGGACCAGGACGCCCTCCGGACGCTGGGCGACGCGGTCCTGAAAACAATATTGTGCGATCTCCTCATGCGTTCGGGGTACGAGACGAAAGGCGAGATCACCATAAAGAAAAGCACCATTGAACGCCGGCCGTTTCTTGCCGAACTCGGGAGGCGGTTTGATCTGCAGGATAAAATCCTTGTCGGAGAAGGCGCCAGAATGCAGAAGCATAACGAAGAGCCCAACGTCATTGCCGAGACGCTCGAGGCGATCATCGGGGCGATGTACCTGGACGGCGGATACGAGTCGGCAAAGAAGGCCGTCTCCGGATGGTACGAGCCCTACCGGGAAGAGATGCTGAAAGGGTAGATACCAGAGGAACGGCAGGTGGATGGGAAGGGTTCATCCCGATCTTCTCCGATCCGCAGGTAACGGGTGTCGATGTGACGCGGCATCCCCGGGCCGTCGGCCGGAACCCGGCAGACGGTCTGATGACGGCCCACACCCCCGAGTCTTCTCTCCCCCGCACCCCGCCGCCCTATCCTTCCCGGATCGGAATCTCGACCCCCTGCTCTTCTAAAACCTTCCTCAGCCGCACCGCCAGCACGCCGTTCCTGAGGGCAGCCGCCGCACCCTCGTCCGTGACCTCCGCGGGAAGGTTCACGACCCGGGTCATCTCGCCGGACAGCCGCTCCCTGACGGCGTAGCCTTCCCGTTCTTCCTCCCTCTGTCGGACGGTGATCCGCAGCGTCCGGGGGCCGGTGAGCCGTACCGCGACGTCGCCGCTCGCCACCCCCGGGAGGTCGGCGACGACCGCGACCTCGTCCTCGAGATCCCGGATATCGACCGGTATCCCCGCACCGCGGATCACGGGCATCATCCGCTGCCCGGGCGCCGCCATCATCTCGTGGAGCCGCCGGTGCATCCCGCACATCTCCGGGCCGAACGCCCTCCGAAACGGGCACGAGAATTCTTTCTGTTCCATACTCTCAACTCCTCCAGGTGTCGTGCAGCCTACATCCTCCCGCTCATATAAGTTCTGGGGTCTCCTCCCGGAACCATCGAGGAAGGGCCTCGTCTCCAGGTTCCCCGGCACGTATTCACGGGCGCCGCATGAACAACCTTTTTCCCAATCACTCCCAACACTTCATCATTCTGCCCGGAGAGCAAGGAGTTGCGAGAGCGTATGGAGGAGTTCACCGTCGAGGAAGTCGTCGGCTACCAGGTCGAGATCATCCGGGCCAGCGGCGTCAAGACCGGGGCCTCGAGGGGCGGCTGCTCAACCCGGGAAACCTCGACTTCGTCATCGCCGCGAGCAACCACATTCCCGATCCGTTCGAGAGGGCCGCGTTCGTGCTCCACGGTATTGCAACAGGGCATCCGTTCAGGGAAATAAACGGATCGCGTTTCTGCTCGCAGGACTCATCCTGAAGAGGACGCCGGAACGGTATGTCATCGCAAGCTCCGATGCCGGGTGTGCTTGACGATACCTCATCCCGGACTATTGACACCATCAGTCCACAGGTATATTTAAGTGGACAAATTATAAATCCAATTTATAATATGTCCACAGCAGTACAGGGAATGATCCGGCGGGATGCGGAGGCACAGATCCGATCGCTCGCTCTCGGCTTTCCGGCAGTAGCCGTCATCGGCCCCCGCCAGTCGGGAAAGACGACGCTCGTCCGGTCGGTATTCCCGCAGCTGCCCTACATCTTGCTCGAGGATCCCGACACCCGCGCCTTCGCAGAGGAGGATCCCCGCAGCTTTCTCGCACAGTACGAAAAGACCGGGGCGGTCCTCGACGAGGTCCAGAGAGTCCCGGAGCTCTTCTCATACCTCCAGGGAGTCCTTGATACGAACCGGAGGCCGGGACGGTTCATCCTCACCGGATCCCAGAACTTCCTGATGATGGAACGGATATCCCAGTCGCTTGCCGGCCGGGTCGGGATCGTCAAACTCCTCCCCCTCTCGATGGGAGAACTTGTCCATGCCGGGATAGGGATTGAACGCTACGAGGATCTCCTCTATGCCGGCCTCTTCCCCCGCCCCTACAGCAGCAGCATTCACCCGCGAGACTTCTATTCATCGTATATCCAGACCTACATCGAGCGCGATCTCCGCCTTCTCAAGCAGGTGCAGAACCTCTCGGCGTTCCAGACGTTCATGAAGATGTGCGCCTACCGGTCCGGCCAGGTGGTGAACTACTCGTCCCTCGCCCATGACTGCGGCATCACCTACAACACGGCAAAAGAGTGGCTCTCCCTCCTGGAGACGTCGATGCTGGTCGTCCAGGTCAGGCCGCATCACAAAAACTTCAACAAACGGCTTGTGAAGATGCCGAAGCTCTACTTCACAGACCCCGGCCTTGCCGCACACCTGGCCGGGATACAGGGTGCCGACGACCTCGGTTACCACCCCCTCAAAGGAGGGCTCTTTGAATCGCTCATCATAACGGAGTTCCTGAAGTTCCGGCTTAACCGGGGCAAAGAGCCCAACCTCTACTTCTGGCGGGACAAACTCGGGCATGAGATCGACTGCATCATCGAGTATCAGGGGTGGGATCCCGTCCCGGTCGAGATCAAGTCGGGCAGAACGGCAAGTGCCGACTTCTTTGACGAGATCACGTACTGGAACGGGCTCTCCGGCAACGCCCCGGATCGCTCGTTCGTGGTCTACGGGGGCGACCAGTCCCAGCGCCGGGCGGCAGGGCAACTGATCGGGTACCGAGATCTAGAGCCGATCCTGCAGTATCTGGAGTGAACGGCACCCCACCGGATCACTCTTTACCCCCCGGTTCCATACCCTCTCCAATGCCAGACGACCCCGAGATCATCAGGGCGGCCATCCGAAAGGCGCATGAACTCGGCGCAGACGTAGCGGGCACCGTCCCGGCAAAGAGGCTCGTCGACTGCCCCTCGGCCATCGCGGAAAAACGCCCGGGCTCGCAGGACCGCGGCACCTACATCGTCCTCGGCCTCTCCCACGACCCGGAGCACCCCGAACTCGACCTCTGGGAAGCGGGCCGGGGGACGCCCGGCGACCGGATCCTCGCGAGGATCGGCAAAGACCTCGTCCGCTGGCTGCAGGAAGATTACGGAGTCCGCGCCCGCCTCATCCCCTACCGGCTCGAGGACGGCGGGATCTACCTCAAGGACGCGGCCTCTCTGGCGGGGATCGGGCGGATGGGAAGAAACAACCTCGTCCTCGTCCCGGGCTACGGGCCGCGGGTTCGGTTCCGGGCGGTATGGGCGGATATGGACTGCCCCGAAGAACCATCACCAGAGGGAGAAGCCCCCTGCGCCGGCTGCGAGGAGTACTGCATCCGCGCCTGCCCGATGGATGCTTTCCCCACCGGCAAATTCAGCCGGGAGCGGTGCCTGGCGCGGATGGACGCCGACAAGGCCACCGGGAGGGAACGGATCGACCACTGCCGGGCCTGCGAACTCGCCTGCCCCGCCGGAGGGTAGACGAGCGGAAGGAAAACGCTCCGGGAACCGCCTTCCCGGCCGCATCCACGCCGGAAAGAGGGCATAACCGGACGCTCTAGAAGGTTACCATGAACGTGCTCGTGAGAACCCCGGACGGGGTTGAAGAAGTCAGGGAAGTCGACTCCGAATGGGTCATCCCCGGCGACGTCCTGGACGACGGCTCGGTCGTCCTCGAACTCCGGGACGAACTCTCCGACGACGACTACCTGGCGATCGGGCTGTACGACTGAGCGGCGAGGCCGCGATGCGGCTCGTTCACGGCACATCTCTTTCGAATTCGCGAAGACACCGCTCCCGCCGTCAAAGACCTTCCTCCTCGATCCCGCTGATCGCACGGGAAATCTCGGCAAAGACCAGATCCTCGTCCACCTCGATCTCCGCCCAGCGGTCGGCATCGACGAAATAGAGGTAGGGCGTGACCGGAGCGCTGAGGATCTGGGCGGCGGCGCGATGATAGACCGCCATCTGGATCGCATACTCCCCGGCGTCCCCCGGCGTCCCGGTCTTGTAGTCGATGAGCATCCAGGTGCCGTTCACCCGCTGCACCAGCCGGTCGATGACCCCCCTGAACGCAAACCCGTTCACCCGGGCCGAAAACGGCACCTCGCGGTGGTCGCGGACGATCCCCCGCATCAGGGGCGATGCAAGGAACCGGACGTAGAGTTCCTGGTACTCCACAGCCCCGGCAGGGTCCAGCCCGTACCGCCGCAGCACCGCGGCGGGATCGCGGCCGCGGAAGACCTCGTGGACGACGAGGCCGCGGGTCAGCGCATCCTCCCCGGCGGCGAACACCGGCAACCGTGACTCCGCCGGGCCGCGGAGGTACGCCTCAAGCTCGCTTGCCGAGTAGACCCGCTCCTTCTTCCCATTGGAAGGAATGCCCGCCGGGACGGGCGCCGCGGGGACGTCGTCGGGCACCGGCAGGCAGACCGGGACGGTCTCCTGCACGTCGACCGGGATCGCCGCGGGGTCGAGGGTGATCGGGATGCGGAGCGTCCCGAGGACGGCTTCGCCCCGGGCGTAGACCTCGTCGCAGAGCCCGAGGCAGTGCGCGAGCCAGGCCATCCGGGTCCTGGCGTCGCGGAGGCTCTCCGGGACCGCGACCGGCATCTCCCCGCAGAGGATGAGGTGATCCTCTGCCCGGGTGACCGCGACGTAGAAGAGCCGTTTGCGCTCCGCCTCCTCCTTCTGCCGGTATTCGTCCTTGAGAAGCCGGAGGACGGGCGTCTCCTCGCGCTCGTGGTCGTTTGCCGGGTTCGGTATCGAGACGCCGAGCAGCAGCCCGTCCTCCACCATGATGGTGCCCCCGCCGGACCGCGGCGTCTCCGCAAGGTCGGGGACGACGACGACCGGGAACTCGAGCCCCTTCGCGGCGTGCACCGTCATGATCGAGACCGAGTCCGCGGATGCAAGGTCGAGAGGAGCATCCCCCTCCCGGTCTCCGGCGTCGATGGAGCGGCCGAGTTCCGCGACAAAACCGGCGAGCGTGGAGCAGTCGGCATCTCTCGCGAGGGCGATCAGCTTTTCGACGTTCGCCGCGGCCTGCTCGCCCCCGGCCATCCCGCCGAAGACGACGAAGATCCCCGACTCGTCGACGATCCGGCGGAGGAGGCGGGCGGGCGGGAGCCTGCGGGAGAGCGAGAGCCACTCACGGAGGGTCGCCGCCGCGGGCTCCGCCGCGGCCTGCAGCCGCTCCCAGAGGGAAGCCCCGGGCGCCCGGGCGATATGGAAGAGCCGGGCGTCGGAGAACCCGAAGTAGGGTGAGCGCAGCACGCCGTAGAGCGCCGCGTCGTCCAGGTTGTTTGCGAGGAACCGGAGGATGTTGTAGAGGTCGTAGACCTCCTGGCGCTCGTAGAACCCGAGACCGGCATGGACGTGGTAGGGAACGCCGTAGCGGGCGAGCGCCCACTCGTAGTAGGCGAGGTTCGTCCGCCGCTCGAGCAGGACGGCGACGTCGCCGTAGCCTGCCGGCCGGACCTCCCCGTCGCGGGAGACCCGCTTCTCTCCCCGCTCGACGAGAGAACGGATCTTCCTTGCCGCCATCTCCGCCTCGGCCCGGCGGCCGGCCGCACGGTCCCTGATCTTCTGGCAGAGGAGGAGTTCGACCGAACCGGCGTCGTCCCGGCGGAACGCATGCAGCGGTTCGTAGAGGAACTCCCAGGGCCGTCCGGCCTCCGCCATCAGGGCGGAAAAGACGGCGTTCGTGAACCCGACGACCTCGGGCGTGCTCCGGAAGTTGACGTCGAGCGCGACCGTCTCCCCGCCGAGGTCACGCTCGATCAGGTCGCGGGTATGCGAAAACTGCGTCACGTCGGCCTCCCGGAAGAGGTAGATGGACTGTTTCGGGTCGCCGACGACGAACAGGTTCGCGGAATCGCCGAGGAGGGTGCGGATGATGGCGATCTGGACGGGATCGGTATCCTGGAACTCGTCGACCAGGATAAACCGGAACCGGCTCCTAAAATGCGTCTCGACGATGTCCCCCCGGTCGCGAAAGAGCCGGTGGGTGCGGTTCACCAGGTCGTCGAAGTCGAGGGCGTTCATCCGCCGCTTCTCCGCCTCGACCGAGTCGAGGAAGGCCTTAAAGACCACCCCGAGGTCGCGGAGGAAGTCGAGCGTCGCCCGGGTGAAGGGGTCGGCCGCATCAAGGGTGAGCGAGCAGGCACCCGCGTGATCGGTGAGGCACTGCCTGAGGACGCCGTAGGCCGCCCGGAGGTTGTCGAGGTCGTCCCCCTCCCAGTTCTTCTTCTGCCCCATGTTCTTGCGGAACCCCGAATTGTCGTGAACCGCGGCAAGTTCGGCGACCGCGATCTCGCCGGCGAGGCAGGGTTCGACCGCCCGGAGGTAGGCCCCGGCCGGGTCGCGCTCGCCCGGGTAGCGGGCGGCAAGGTCACGAAGCGTCTCGATAGAGGGGGCGGCCCGCGAGAGGAAGGCCTCCAGGGCTTCCGTTTGGCACCGCTCCAGGGCCGTCCGCCAGGCGTCGAGCACCTCCTCCTCGCTCTCCGCGAGCGCGGCAAAGAACGCTTCCGCAGCCCCGCGGCGGGAGTACAGCGCCTCGAGGTAGTTCTTCAGTTCGTAGGCCCCGACGGCCCGGAGAGCGCCGATCACCGCGTCCCGGCACGCCGTGGGCGGATCACCGTGGATGAGGTCGTCGATCGCCTCCTCGCGGAGCCGGAACGCCTCCCCCTCGTCGAGGACGGCAAAGGACGGCCCCACGCCGGCCCCGATGGAAAACTCCCGGAGAACCGAGGCGCAGAAGGAGTGGAAGGTCGATACCTTCGCCCACAAAAACTCGTCGCGGATCGCGTCCCACCGCTCGCCCTCCTTCTCCGCAATCGCCCGGCGGACCCGGATCTTCATCTCGCCGGCCGCCTTCTCGGTGAAGGTGAGCGCGAGGATATTGCCGACGCCGACACCGGATTCGAGCAGGCTGAGGTACTTCTGCACCAGGACGTGCGTCTTCCCCGTCCCCGCACCGGCGGTGACGCACTTGCTCGTCGAGTGGTCGAGCGCGGCCCGCGCCTGGCGTTCAGTCAGTCCCATCGGGCATCACCTCCGCGTTGAGCAGCCGCAGGGCGTCGAACCGGCAGACGGTCTTGAACCCGCAGTACGCCGGGCAGGGGCCGGCGTCCGACCGGGGCGGGAAGCGCCCGCCGCGTATCCCGGCGAGGTAGCGCTTCGTCCAGAAGAGAGCGGTCTTTACCACCTCGCGGACATCCTCGACGCTGCTCCGTTGCGAGCCGGGGAAGCAGGAGAAGCAGTCCTTTAGCCCCGCGTCCCAGAAGACCGGTTTGTTCGTGACTTCACCGCGCCGGAGGATGTAGTAGGTGCCCGCGACCCCCTCCCTCCCGGTCAGGGTCTCGACCGCCCGGAGGTAGAGGGGGAGCTGGAGCGCTTTTCCGGCCTCGATATCCCTGAGCCGGGGATGCGAGGACCCGGTCTTGTAGTCGGTGATCATGAACCGCCCATCGGTCAGCACGTCGACCCGGTCGACCCTGCCCCGCAGGCGGATGGTCTCCTCGCCGAGCGGGATCGCGACCGCGTCGGGTATCGATACCGCGTCGACCTCCCCCGGCACCAGCGGGAGGCCGAACGAGACCTCGAAGGCGTGCGGGACGAAGCGGGAGGCCGCGACTTCGGCCTCGTGCCGGAGGAACCGCTCGAGCACCCCCTTTCCCGCCGCAGGCGACCCGAGAAGATGCTCTTTATCCGCGGCCCATGCCGGGGTCTCGAACGTAAACCGGTCCGCCTCCTCCCGGCCGGCGTCGAGGATCCGTCGGAGGGCGTCCGCGTAGCACGCCCCGGTGACCGGGCCGTTGCCGTCGCACGTCCAGCCGGAGTAGAACCGGTAGGCGATCCGGTGGACGAGGCTCCCCCGCTCCTGTGCCGTCAGGTCGGGATCCGCCTCGGGCAGCGGCGCAAGACCGAGAACCCGCTCCAGGTAGAACCGGAACGGACAGTCGGCGTAGGTCTCGAGCGCCGTCGGGGAGAAGACCGCCCCCTCGCCGAACCGTTCGGCGAGCGCCGCGAGGATCGCCGGGTCGTCATCGAGCATGCCGTCGTAGGGAGAGTCGTAGCCGGCTTTCCGGTGGTAGTTCTCGATGTTGAGCCGGCGGACGGCCTCGCGGACGGGGATGGGGCACGGCATCCCGACGGGGAACTCCCCGCGGGCGAGGAGGGCCCCGGCCCGCCGGGCTGCAGCGAGCCCGGAGTCCGGGAAATCATTGCTCCCCCACGTCTCCGGGGAGAACGCTTCGCGAACGGCGTCCACGAAGCCGGAGTGCACCAGCGGCGTTGCTCCTTCGGCCGCGGGATAACTCAGGTAGACCCGGGTGCGGGCGGAGAGCAGGGCGGCGGTGAAGTAATACCGCTCCTCCCGGAGGATATCCTCTCTCGACCGGGTTCCAAGGCGCCGGGTCTCGGCGTCGGTGGTGAACGGGAGCCGGGTGGTCAGCCGCGGCATCGTACCCTCGACGAGACCCCCGACGAAGAGGTAGGGGACGGCGAGGTGCGCAACCTCCCGGACGCCGACCACCCGGACGCCGCCGTTGCTCCGCCGACGGCCTGTCCGGGTTCCGGCGGCAACCTGCGCGAGCAGGGAGGAGAACTCCGCAAGGGACATCTTCTCGTCCGGCAGCAGCCGGGCGAGGCGTTCGAGCGCCGCGAGGATGCCGGAGAACCCCCCGAGATTCCGTGCTTCGTCCTCGAGGAGATCGGGATCGCCGTCCTCCGGCATGGCCGGAGCCTGCCACCGCTCGAGGACGGATCGGTAGGCGGCGATATGGCCGGCAAGCGTCTTCGTCGCTTCGAGCGCCGAGAGATCGGCGAAGAGCTCCCGGACGGTCTTCCGTGCCGACTCGATGGCGGCGACCTTTTCGGCGAGCCGGGACTTTGCCGATTCCGGGGTGTCCGGCCGTCCTCGCTCCTCACCGGCAGCGCGGGCGAGCGCGGCGAGCCGCTCGTCCCAATTCCCGGCGGTTATCCGGGCCTCCCGGGAGAAGATGTCGAGCTCGCAGCCGCCGGTGAACGGCAGGTAGGGGGAGGTCGCGAGAGCGACGACGTCCTCCCGCCGGTAACCGCGGGCGGGAACCATAGCGACGTCGAGCAGCGCCCGGACAAGCGGCGATGCGGAGAGCGCCCGGCCATCGGACGCGGCGTACGGAACCCCGAAGTCGGGGAAGACCTCCTCCACGTAAGGCAGCGCTGATGCGAAGTCGGGGAACGCGACCGCGATCTCGTCCGGCCGCACGCCGGCGGCGACCAGATCGCGGATCTCCTGCGCTATCGCCCGGACCTCGCCCTCCCGGTCACGCCGCTCTGCGAGACGGACGAACCCGCAGCAGTCAACGGGCTCAGACCGGGAGAAGAGGGCGGCGAGGCGTGAGCGGCGGGTGTCCGGCGCATCCCCGGATATGACCGCATCCGGGTGCAGCCACTCGCCGTCGTCGGTAAAGATCGCCGGATTTCCGGTGTAGGGGATCGAGTAGTGAAACTCCTCCGCAGACTCCCGCAGAGAGAAAAGAAGGTCGCGTTCGAGCGGCATCGGCTCGAAGAGGCCATAGACGAAGACCGTTCGGGGGGGTCGGGCATAATGGCTGCCGCCCGCCCGCGGCATCGGCCCGAAGAGACCGTAGATGTAGACCGTCCGGAACCAGCCCGTATCGGCGAGCAGCCGAACCGTACGGGCAAAGAGCGTGCTCTCGTCGACGAGGTCGTGCTCGTCGAGGAACCGGCGGTAGGCATCGAAGAGACGGGCGATCTCGATGCTTTTGGCGGTCGCGAGATCGCCGAGGGCGGCCGGGTAATCGACCTTCCGCATGAGGATGACATCAAAAAGGGTCGCGAGGTCGTCGACCGCCCCGGTGCAAAGAAGCGGGTACCTGCCGGCGGCGAGGATGCGGGCGAGGACGAGCCGGGATTCGGCCCCGGAGATCAGCGTCTCCGACGTCGCATAGTCGAGAAAGACCTTCCGGGCGAACCCGGGAAGGGTCGTGACCGCATCGGCGACGACCGGGACGCCTTCTTCCCCGAGGCGGCGGACGATCTCCCGGGCAAGGTGAGAGGTCGGGACGATGAAGACGGTGCCGAACGGGTCGCGGGCGGCGGCTTTCCGGAACTCCGCGATGAACGCGTCGAGACCTTCTCCGGGCAACTGGCGGTACAGAACGGCGGGGGACATCCGGTGATCTTCCTGAGGAGAGTTTGGGGGTGGAGGAGGGATGAGTGTTGTTATTTGGGTCTGAGAGGAGACCGGGATCGCCCGGATACCCGCGCGGTTTAAGTGCGGGTACAGAGACCTACTGAACGCTCATGGACACGAACTTCTGCCGCCGCTACACCGGCGACGGCACGCCGCCGTCGAACCGCTGCTGCAGGACATGCCCGGAGGTCGCCTGCGACCGGCTGTGGCGTCGGGTCCTCGATCTTGCGGAGTCAAACGGCGGAGATCCGGTTCCACTCCCACCGACGCGTGCAGTGCTCTTTCCGAACCCGAAAAACCCGGATTTCGTCCGGCTGCAGGTCAACTGCCGGTGGGGTCTCCCGAAGGAGGACTTTCTGCACTACGTCGCCACCGGCCACGCGAAGATGGGGCGGCGAGGGCAGCGCAGCGATCCCCGCGCATCCCCGAGCTGCACCCGCCAGGAGCCGTACGTGCAGGCGATCGTCGAACTGCTCGGTGGGATGGAGATACCGGAGATACGAGCGGTGCGAGAGGTGCAGAAGGGTGAACCGGGGTACGGCGCCGTCCCCTCAGCCCCAGCCGAACCCGTAAGCCAGCGCCGCGACCAGCAGAACCATGATCCCATTCCGGAGCATCGTCGAGACGAGCATGATCTCTGTTCCCGTCCGCATCCCGAAAATGGCGACGTAAGAAGAGCCGAGCCAGCGGATGCTCCGCGTCACGCTCGTAAGCACATTGCCGACGAGGAGCGTGAGGACGATCTGCTGCCAGGTCATATCCCCCGCGGCGAGCAGGGTGGAGGCGACGCTCGCGCCCGCGACGAAACTGCCGAACTGCGCCGCGATGATGGCGAACCCCTCCGGCGGCACGGGGAATACCGCACCCGCACCCTGCATCAACCCGGCAAGTCGGTCAAAGACGCCGGCGTTGATGAGGAACGCGACGAGGACGATGGTGGGGACGGTGATCGAGAGCAGGCGCACGAGGGTCTTTTTTGAGGACGTACACGCCGTCCGTAGCGCCTCCCGGAGCGTGACGACCGGCTCCTCCGCCATTATGACCGGAGTGCATTGGGGGGGAGTGAGGATGGTTCGGCCGATGACCATGATGAACGCGGTCTTTGCAAGGCCGACAAGCAGCAGCAGGCCGAAGTAGATGAGGCCGGGGATGCCGAGAAGAGGGATGTAGACCGGGAGAAGATAGCGCCAGTGCATCACGACCGTCGGAAACGAGTTCATGACGGCCGCGATGATCAGCTCCTTGCGGCTGATGATCTCCTTTGTGTGGTAGTCCACCAGCATGGCGCTCGCAGCAGGAGGAGAGACGAAGGCCATGAGGAAACTGGTGCCGCACTCCTCCCGCAGGCAGGCGAACGAGGTGAGCGGACGGGAGAGAGCAGCAATCCGCCCGGCGATATTCAGGGCGACGAGCACCTCGGCGAGGAAGACCCCGGCGATCATCATCGGGACCATCTCGCCGAGCAGGCCGGCAGCGAGTGTCACTGTCTGAACGATACCGTCGTACATGGCTCCCCCGGGACCGCCCCCTGCGGTAAGAAGAACCTGCGCCTGTACTCTAATAAATAATTGGATTCTTGCCTGGAAATTCCACTAAATATGATTTATAACAACATGGGTAGCACTCACGCACGGGGATGCCGCCAGGGACACCATGCCCCCGGCCGGGACTCGCGACCGCGGTTGCGTGGAGATGAGCTCCACGCGGTTGATATCGTGGACTCGAAGGGCCTGCCCTATGAGGGCACGACCGCCAAAACTGCCGACCGAAAAGAAACCGTATTCAACCCCGGAACAACAGACGTGTATCATGAACGAAGAGATGGCCGCGATGCTCGATTACGTCAGGGCGGCGCTCCCGGAATCGGGGGCGCACGGGTTCGACCATACGGAGAGGGTCGTGCGCCTCTGCGAGCGGATCGGCGCTCAGGAGGGAGCGGATATGGCGATCCTCATCCCGGCCGCTCTCTTCCACGATATCGCCCGGCCCCTCGAGGAGGAGACGGGCGTCCCCCACGAAGAAGAGGGAGCACGGATAGCGGAGTCCTACCTCCGCTCCGTCCGTTATCCCGAGGATTGCATCCCGGCCATCATCCACGCCATCCGTGCGCACCGGTACTCCTCGGGTATCGCTCCCGAAACCCCGGAGGCCCGAGTGCTCTCCGACGCGGATAACCTCGACGCGATGGGCACGATCGGGATCGCGAGGACGTTTATCCGGGCCGGAGAGCACGGAGGGGGCATCGCGGACGCAACCGGCCACTTCCATGACAAACTGCTGAACCTGAGAGACCGCATGTACACAACGACCGCCCGGAGCATCGCCGAAGAGAGGCACGCGCTCCTTGTTGCGTTCATTGAAACCCTTGAAGGCGAGATGGGCGCCCGAATCCCGCCGGAATCGTGATTGCAGAAAGGGCCTCCGGACAACGAGGAGGCTCCCCCCTATTCTCCGGACAACGTCCCGATTCGCGTAGCCTGCGAGAGGGATACCGTTCGGGCCGGCACGGGCTCCCTCACGCATCCGAACAGAACCGCAGCCCCACGATCCCCGATACGATCAGGAGGATGCAGAGGAGGCGGAAGACGCTCCTTGATTCGCCGAAGAGCACGATCCCGGCGATGACCGTTCCGACCGCCCCGATGCCCGTCCAGACGGCATACGCTGTCCCGAGCGGAAGGCCGGAGAGCGATCGCGAGAGGAGGTAGATGCTCCCGGCCATCACGGCGAGGGTCGCCACCGACGGCCAGACCTTTGTGAACCCTTCGGTATACTTGAGGCCGAGCGCCCAGCCGGTCTCCAGGAGCCCGGCAAAAAACAGGGTAATCCAGGCGGTATTCTGCATGATTCTTCTCTCATTTGGCCCGGAAAACGTTATACTTTGTCCGGCCGGAAAACCATACAGACCGTCCGCCTCCGTCACGTTTAACATGGAAGAATGCCCTCCCGGAGATCCAGAGGAGGTATGAAGAGTGGTGAAAGTTACCATCGACAGGCCGGGATGCACCAGCTGCGAGTCGTGCTGGACGCTCTGCCCGGACGTCTTTGAAGAGGATCCAAACGACGGCCTGAGCTCGATTACGGAGAAGTACCGGGTCGACGGCAACCCCGCGGAGGGTGAGGTGCCCGACGACCTCGCCGACTGCGCACTGGAGGCCGCCGACGCGTGCCCGGTCGCGGTCATCATCGTGGAAGACTGAGATCATCTGGAGGGCGGATAAAGCCGGCCTGGGCCATAGAACACATGACAGTTATTATTCGTGCACCGAGATAAAAATATATACTTTCAGCGCTACGGGGGATCTTGCCTGAGAGTGAGGTCAACCAGAAGGCACACCATCACATGGTGCAGCGGGTTCACAGGTCAGAACGGTTACGGCCTGCGAACACAAAAAAACACTGCACCATGAACCGAAATGTGCCCGGGCGTAAGGCCTTGCCTCTCGGGCACCCTGTTTTCACCGGCCCGTTACCTGCGTGGCCGCGCCACATCGACGAGTGATCCCATGCCGTCGCTCTTCTGAAGCACCGAGAGGTTCCCGTTCGTCTCGAGGACGATTGCGTGCACGCCCTCGAGGGAGGCGACGCCCTCCGACCGCAGCGCCTGACGGATCTCGCTCTCGGCAATCCGCTCCCGCCGCATCGCGCCGTGCAGGAACTCTCCCGCGTGGAAGAGGAGGCGGGGCTCCGACTTGACCGCTTTCTGCACCCCCTCCGACCGGACGGACGACCAGGAGACGGCGTACTGCAGCACGACCAGGATGCCGAGGGCGAGCACCCCCTCTGCAAGCGAGACGTCTCTTGAGACGATCGTCGAGGCAAGGATCGAGCCGACGGCCACGTTCACGATGAAGTCGAAGGCGTTCATCGACGAGAGCGTCCGCTTCCCCGAGAGGCGAACGATGATCACGAGAGCCACATACGCGCATACCCCGACGATCAGGACGCGTACCAGGAAAGCAGGGTCGCCAAAAAGGATCTCCTGCAGGAATCCGTCGCTCATACCCCGCACTGCACGGGGGACGGTATAGCACTTTCTGCAGGGGAATGGTCAAAAAAAGAGGGTTATTCAGAGCGCAGGTTTGCCCTTCAGCGCCTCGACGAGGAGCCGGACCCCCGCCTCGACGTCGGCGGCATCGACCACCTCGACCGGGGAGTGGATGTAGCGGGCGGCGATCGAGAGCGGGATGCTCGGGATACCGCCCCGCTCCAGGTGGATGATCGTCGCGTCGGTGTTGCCGCCGGTGCCGACCTCGAGCTGGCAGGGGATGTCGTTCTTCTCCGCGGTCTCGCGGAGCCACGCGGTCATCCTCGGATCGGCCATCAGCCCGCGCCCGCTCGCGCTGACGAGAACCAGGACCGGGCCCTTGCCCATCTCGACGCTCGCGTCCTTCTTCTCGATCCCGGGGTGGTCGCCGGGAATGGTGACGTCGGTCGCGATCGCGCAGTCGGGGTTTAAGGAGTAGGCGCTCACCTTCGCGCCTTTGAGCCCCAGCTCCTCCTGGACGGTGAAGACGCCGTAGATCGTGTGCGGGGAGTCCGCCTGCTGCAGCGCCCGGATGAGCATCGCGACACCGACCCGGTTATCGAGCGCTTTGCCCGTGACGCGGGTGCCGGCAAGGTCCGTGAACTCGCGGTCGATGGTGATCGGGGTGCCGATCTCGATCCCGAGGTTCTTCACCTCCTCCTCGCTCGTCGCGCCCACGTCGACGAACAGATTCTCGATCTTGATCTCTTTCTTGCGCTCCTCCTCCTTCATGACGTGGGGGGGCTTTGCGCCGAGGACGCCCGGGACCGGGCCGTTCTTCCCGTGCAGCACCACCCGCTGGCAGTAGAGCACCGGCCCGTACCAGCCCCCGATGGGGACGACCCGGATGAACCCCTTCTCGTCGATGTACTGCACCATCAGGCCGATCTCGTCCATGTGGGCGGCAATCATGATGGAGAAGTCGTCGCCGCGCTTCACGGCAACCAGGTTCCCCATCGTGTCCTCGCGGAACTCGTCGACCACCCCTGCAAGTTCCGCCCTGACGATATCCCTTATGTTTCCTTCGCTGCTCGAGACGCCGTGGGCGTCGGATAGCTTCCTGAGTAACTCTTTCACCATGCTTCTCTCACCCCATCAGTTCCCCGAGCCGCCCGACCGCACGGGAGAGGTTCTCCCGGGAGGTCGCGTAGCTGAAGCGTGCATATTCGGGTGCCCTCGTGCCGAACGCCAAACCCGGCACGATGATGACGCCCGCATCGATGGCCTTCTCGATAAGGTTTCGCCCCATCGGGACGAACATGTAGAACGCACCTTCCGGCCGGGGGAAATCGAACCCGAGACCGGTCAGCCCGTCGTAGAGGAGGTCGCGCCGGGCGCGGTACTCGTTACGCATCCGCACGACCGGGTCCTGGTCACCGGTGTACGCGGCGAGCGCGGCATACTGCGATATCGAGGTCGCGCACGCCTGGGCGTACTGGTGCACCTTGAGGAACTCCGGGATGTAGTCCCCGGGTGCCGCAAGGTAGCCGACCCGCCACCCGGTCATGGCGTAGGTCTTGCTCGCGGCATTGACGGTGATGACGTCGTCGCCGAACCGGGCCGCGCTGACGTGCTCTTTCTCGTAGATGAAGTGCTCGTAGACCTCGTCGGAGACGACGGTGACGTTACGATCGTTCGCGTACTCCACGAGGGCGCGGATCGACTCCTCGCTCTCGACGGCGCCCGTCGGGTTCGCGGGAGAGTTCAGGACGAAGAGCCGTGCACCATCCACCTGCTCCTTCGCCCGCTCGACGTCGATGTGCAGGGACGCGTCGAGCCCGACGCCCTCGGGCTTTCCGCCGGCAATGGTTGCAAGGGCGGCGTAGGAGACGAAACCCGGGTCGGTGAAGAGGACGCGGTCACCCGGGTCGACGAGCGCCTCCATCACGAGATGGAGCGCCTCGCTTCCCCCCGCCGTGACCAGGATCTGGTCGGGCCGGCAGGTGAGGCTGTTCTCGCGCGCGAGTTTATCGCAGATAGCCTCCCGGAGTTCCACTATTCCGGTGTTCGGGGTGTACCCCGTTCTTCCCTCCCTGATGGCGGCGATCGCGGCCATCTTGATGTGGTCGGGGGTATCGAAGTCCGGCTGCCCGATGCCGAGGTTGATCGCGTCCGGCCCTCCGGCTTCGAAGAGCTTGCGGATACCCGACATCTCCACCCCTTTGACCCGGTCGGCATACCTGTGTTTGTTCATGATTATCTCACTCAATGTTTGCGTGGCGGCACTGGAGGTCTTCGGGCCGGCACTGGGTGATCTCCATCAGCCGGGATATGATCGCGTCCGCAAAGACCATCGCGGTCGTCTCGAAGATGGTGCCGAGCGGTGCGAACGATTTGTGCTCGCCCATCATCTGCCGGATCTCGAACTCCGCAGACTCGTCGGCCACCTTATCCCGCTGGCTCTCGATGATGACGATACAGTCGGCGATGCGGCCGATCCTCGAGTCTTTCTTCGAGGTGATGAGGCAGATCCTCCCGCCGATCTCTTTTGCGGTCTCGGAGATATCCGCAACCGTCTTGGTCGCGCCGGACCCGGAGAAGACGATAATGACGTCTCCCGGCTTCATGGCCGGGGTCACGGTCTCTCCGACGACGAATGCGGAAAGCCCGAGGTGCATCAGGCGCATGGCAAACGATTTCGCTACGAGCCCGGAGCGCCCGGCGCCCATGGTGTAGATACGGTTCGCGTTCAGGATCTCGGCGAGGAGCGTATCGATCTCGTCGTCGGACATCACGTCCGCGATCGTCCGGATCTTGGTCGCCATCAACCGCATCATGTTCTTAACCGGGTGATTTGTCATCGTAGTTCCGCTGTTAGGTTTTACCAGATCATACATTAGAATATCCCAGACGCTCCGGGACGGGGGTGGCCGCCCTCTTCCCCCCGGGTTTGCCGGGACCCGGCACAGGAGGGGACGATGATTACCGAAAATGGGGACTACAACCATTATCCCGCAGAGAGGGGATCGCGGTTTTCACCCGGCCGCCCGGCGGATTAGATATCGGCGAAATAGGGCAATAAATCAAATATGGGCGCAATAAATCCGCAATATATCATCCATCCACCACGGCAGATCGCTTCTGGAGATGCAAAAGGCTATTTTGGATGATCGCAAAATACATACAAAATTCGGCGCGACGCTCCGGCCGCAACAGGGGCATTATGGCTGTCAGAAATCATTTCTGCAGCACCATATTCCAAATTAGACGCATCATAGCGCAGATGTCGGTAAATTCTCCCAGACAAGGAGCGGATCAGGGATTACGCGGGCCTGCCGTTCCCCGCATCGTTATGCGGGAGGGCGCACGGCGGGACCCCGGGGACAACAAGAGGTAACAGGATGGAGAAGCGGCCGGAAAGGCATTCGAACGAGGAGATCCTCGGTCTCCTCGACGAGAACGTACGGGAATGGTGCATACGAAGACTGGACGGGCGGCTCACCCCGCCGCAACGGATGGCGGTCCCGCTCATCCACGAGAGAAAGAACGTCCTCATCTGTTCGCCGACCGGATCGGGAAAGACGCTCTCGGCGTTTCTTGCAATCATCGACGACCTCTTCGTCCGGGCACGGGCGGGAGCGCTCGAAGACAGCGTCTACTGCCTTTATGTCTCGCCGCTCAAGTCGCTTGCAAACGACATCCACAAGAACCTCAGCCAGCCGCTCGACGGAATCGCCGGGATCGCCCGCGAGCGGGGGATCGATCACACGCCGCTCCGACACGCGATCCGGCACGGGGACGTCTCGCGGGCGGATAAGACGAAGATGGCGCGAAAACCCCCACACATCCTCAACATCACCCCAGAGACCCTCGGGATCCTCTTAAACTCCCCGAAGTTCCGCGAGAGCCTCCGGACGGTCCGGTGGGTCGTCGTCGACGAGATCCACTCCCTCGCGGGCTCGAAGCGCGGCGTCCACCTCTCGGTGAGCCTCGAGCGGCTCGAGGAACTGGTGAAGGAGAACGACGGCGGCTTCACCCGGATCGGGTGCTCGGCGACGATCGAGCCTCTCGCCGAGGTCGGCCGGTTCCTGGTCGGCGCCGGGCGCGAGGTGGAGATCGTCGATACCCGGTTCGCGCGGGAGTTCGACCTACAGCTCCTCTGCCCGGTCCCCGATCTCATCGAAACCACCCCCGAAGACCTCGCGCGGCACCTTTACGTGACCATCCACCGTCTCGTCCAGGAGCACAGCAACACGCTCGTCTTCACGAACACCCGGAACGGCGCCGAACGGATCCTCTACAACCTCCGCGCCCGTTACCCCGAATGGTATACGGAGGAGAACACGGGCTGCCACCACGGCTCGATGGGGACGGACGGGAGGCTCTCCGTCGAAGAGCGGCTCAAGTCCGGGAGGGTGAAGGTGGTGACGACCTCGACGTCGCTCGAACTCGGGGTCGACATGCCTCACGTCGATCTCGTCCTCCAGGTGGGGTCGCCGAAGTCCGTCGCGGCGCTCCTCCAGCGGGTCGGGCGGGCCGGCCACCGCCTCGGTGAGGTGGTGAAGGGACGGATCGTCGTCCTCGACCGCGACGAACTCGTGGAGTGCGCGGTGATGCTCCGGGAGGGGCAGAACGGGTTCGTGGACCGGATCCACATCCCGGAGAACTGTCTCGACGTTCTCGCGCAGCATGTCTTCGGGATGGCGCTCGATGGGGAGACGCGGATCCAGGGGATGCTCGAGGTGGTCCGCCGGTCGTACTGCTACCGGGACCTCGAGGAGGAGGACCTGATGAGCGTCGTCCGCTACCTCGCCGGGGAGTACGCGGGACTCGAGGAGCGCCGGATCTACGCGAAGATCTGGCACGACGAGGAGGAAGGGACGGTTCGAAAGCGGGGGCGGAACGCCCGGATGATCTACTTCCAGAACTCCGGGACGATCCCGGACGAGTTCTCCTGCGACGTTCTCACCCGGGACGGGGTCTTTGCCGGCAACCTGGACGAGAAGTACCTCGAGCGGATGAACAAGGGCGACGTCTTCGTCCTCGGCGGGCGGCGCTACCGGTTCGCCTACCGCCGGGGCGGGAAACTCTACGTCGACCCGACGACCGACCGGCCGACGATCCCGAGCTGGTTCTCCGAAAAACTCCCGCTCTCGTTCGACCTCGGTCTGCACGTCCTCCGGTTCAAGGAGATGATGCTTCGCGCGATGGAGACGGCGGTAACGGAAGAGATCGTCGTGAACCTCCTCGCCGATTATCCCATCGACGAGAACAGCGCACGGAGCATCTGCGCGATCTTCGAGCAGCAGGTGCTCTATATGGGCGACGAAGCCGTCCCGACGTTGAAGCGGATCGTCGTCGAGGAGCAAGTCGACCGGGAGAACCATCGCCGGCTCTACTACTTCATGACCAACTACGGGTTGCGGTTCAACGACGGGTTCTCCCGGATCGTCGCCTTCACGATCGCCCGGGACGTGACGACGAACGTCTCGGTCGGGATCAGCGATACCGGGTTTCTGGTCTCGATCCCGCTCGAGAAGCAGGCCGACCCCGCACGCATCCTCCGGGGTATCCGGGCCGACGAGTGCAACGAGATCCTCAAGGAGGCCGTCGGGGATACCCAGCTCCTGAAGAGAGTCTTCCGGATCAACGCCGCACGGTCGTTCATGATCCTCCGTAACTACATGGGCAGGCGGAGAAGCGCCCGGCGCCAGCAGGTGAGCGCCGATATGCTGATCTCGTTTGCCAAACGGCTCGACGGCTTCGCCGTGATGCGGGAGACCTACCGGGAGGTGATCGATGACCGGTTCGAGGCGGAGAACATCCGGCGGATCGTCGACGGGATCGGTGCCGGTGAGATCGAGGTCGTCCTGACCCGCGCCGCGTCCCCGAGCCCGCTCGCGTTCGGGATCGCGACGCTCGGCGTCTCCGACGCGGTCTACGCGCAGGACAAACTCTCGATGCTCCGCGAGTTCCAGCGCCGGGTGATGAGCAGCATCGACGGCGAGGCGGCGGCATGAACGCGGTCACGGAGGCCGATCTCCTCTCCCGGTTCGGCTTCTATAAGGGCGCGCTCTACGTCAGGGAGCAGTCTCTCTGCGTTGTCTCCGACGTCCATATCGGACTTTCCGAGGCGCTCTACCGGCAGGGGCTTCACTTCCCGCTCCACGAGGAGGAGACGCTCCTCGAACGGTTCGAGGCTATCCTCAGCCGGTTCAAGCCTGAGATCTTCGTCCTCGACGGGGACATCTTCCACGCCTTCGACCGGGTGAGCCGGGACGTAAAGGAGTCGTTTGAGACGATCCTCGCGACGCTCAAGGCCGGGTGCGAGGTCGTCCTCGTCCGGGGATCGCACGACGTCATGCTGCCGGCAATCAAAGGAGGGACGGTCGAGCGCTACGACCGCGGCGGCTACACGGTGGTTCATGGCGATCAGGCGGTCGACGACCACGGGACGCTCGTCATCGGCCACGATCACCCGGCGATCGAGATCGATATGGCCCGGTTCCCCTGCTTCCTCTACGGGGAGGGCGTGGTGCGCGGGAACGACATCATCGTATTGCCGGCCTTCAACCCGCTCTCCCCGGGGGTCATGATCAACTACGCAAAGAGCCGGGACTTCCTCTCCCCCATCCTCCGCCGCGTGGACGCAGGAAGCCTGCAGCCGGTGGTGGAGGTCGACGGCGAGGCGGTCGTCCTCCCGCCGCTCGCCGGCATCCGGCGGTTTGCGTGAGTAAACCCTATATACCCTCCCCGCCACCCGGAGTCCGGAGATGACTTGTGTCACGCCGGACCGTTATCATCCTTGCCGCCGTTGCGGTGATTGCCCTTCTCGGCATCGCCGTGGCCGTCGTGATGCCGCCGGGCGGCACCACGGGCACCCTGCCGCTCGACACGATCACCCTTCCCGCGGGGTTTGCGATCGACGTCTACGCCGGAAACGTTACCGGGGCGCGGTCGATGACCCTCTCGCCGAACGGGACGCTCTTTGTCGGGAGCCGCGGCCCGGGAAACGTCTACGCCATCCCCGACCGCGACGGCGACGGGAGAGGCGATGAGGTGATCACGATCGCAAGCGGTCTCGACTCCCCGAACGGCGTCGCGTTCCGTAACGGCTCCCTCTACGTCGCCGAGATCAGCCGCATCCTCCGCTACGACGGGATCGAGGCGAACCTCGATAACCCGCCGGAGCCGGCGGTGGTGAGCGACGCCTTCCCGGACGACGCATCGCACGGGTGGAAGTTCATCGCGTTCGGCCCCGACGGGAACCTCTACATCCCCGTGGGCGCCCCCTGCAACGTCTGCGACCCCGAAGACGAGCGGTTCGGCACCATCTTCCGGATGAGCCCGGACGGAACCGATCTTGAGATCTATGCCCGGGGCATCCGGAACACCGTGGGGTTCGACTGGCACCCCGGGACCGGGGATCTCTGGTTCACCGACAACGGCCGCGACTGGCTCGGCGACGACATCCCGCCGGACGAACTCAACCGGGCGCCGGAGAGCGGGATGCACTTCGGGTTCCCCTACTGTCACGGCGCGGCGATCCCCGACCCGGAGTTCGGGGAGGAGCAGCCGTGCAGTGAATTCACGCCGCCCGAGCAGGAACTCGGCCCGCACGTCGCCGCGCTCGGGATGCGGTTCTATGACGGCGAGCAGTTCCCGGAAGACTACCGGGAGAGGATCTTCATCGCCGAGCACGGCTCCTGGAACCGGGCGGAGCCGATCGGCTACCGGGTGACGATGGTCGAACTCGAGAACAACACGCCCGTCTCCTATGAGGTCTTCGCGGAGGGGTGGCTCCAGGGAGGTGACGCCTGGGGGAGGCCGGTGGACGTCGAGGTCGCGAACGACGGCTCAATCCTGGTCTCGGACGACCGGGCAAACGCCGTCTACCGGATAACCTACGGAGAGGTCACTTCCCCCGCCGGATGACCCTCCCGAAGGAGAACGGTGTCGGGCCCGGCACGGTGACCGGGAACGTCCCCTCCGCCGCCCGCCGGATGTCCTCGACCGAGTAGAACGCCTTGGGGTTGAACTCGTGGATGGCGTCTTCGACGTCGCGCATGTTTTTGCGCTTGACCACCGAGAAGATGACCTTGCCCGGCCCCTGTTTTCCATGGGCGTCGAGGACGGTCACCCCGTAGCCTGCGGCGCGGAGGTAGTCGATGAGGTTCGTCGCGTCGCGCTGGGTGATGATCCGGATGAGCGCGAGCCCCATCGCCAGCCGTTCCTCGACGAGCATCCCGATGTAGTTTCCCGTGGCGAACCCGGCCGCGTAGGCGAAGTAGTTGAGAGGGTTCGTGAGGTTCTGAAAGATCTGGCCGACGGCGACGATCCAGATGAAGATCTCGAAGAATCCAAGGAGCGGCGCGATCACCTTCATCCCGCGGGAGACGAAGATGATCCGCATCGTCCCGATGGTGACGTCGCAGATACGCGCGAGAAAGATGAAGACCGGGACGACGACCAGAGAGAAGAACTCCGGGTCGATATCCGGGACGACGCCGAGCATGGATCATGGTTGACGAGCAGGTGATATATTATTATCCATACTCAAATATATGTCGGACGAAAAAAATCTCATAAAAGCGATCTTTTAGGATATTCGGCGGAATAACCCGGAAAACAGGGAACTGTGGTACGCAGATCGCACGCAAGGCCGCGGTATCCGGATCTTCGCCCGTTTCCAAAAAGAATTCCCGCGCCCGGGGTGAGCCGGAAGCGGCCGGAGACCGGCCCGCCATCCGTACGGGCGCATGTGCATCACGAGATCGTCTCTAACCGAATTCCAACCGCGTTTATGGACGTTTTCAACCAGCAGCCCGGGCTATGGCCGGAATCACCATGAGATAGCCTTATGGTATTAGGGCCCAATCAGGCACAGTGTGGTGATATACCATGTCGAAATGCTACAGTTGCGGAGCGGAGATCAACCCGAAGAAGACGCGTTGTCCCAAGTGCGGAGCAAAAGTCGAAGCCGGGACTGGAAAACAACCGGAGGCCGGAGTTGCAAGGGGGCGGCGATAAAGACTCTCCAAACCCCCTCATCGGACCTTTTTTTATATCATTCCTGTTCTTCTTCCACCCGGTAGCGCGGGGATGTGCGCCACCAGTAGTAGACCTCGTAGGCCAGCAGCGCGAGCAGCACCGCGCAGGCACCGAAGAAGAAACTCATCACCAGGTCGTGGACGGGCAGCGTCCCGGCGGCATCCACGGCAGGGACGGGAGACTGGAGCGTCGAGACGTCCTCCCCGGTGCCGCCGGCGTATTTATCCCCGTTCTCGGTCATCGACCTTGAGACGGGAGTATAGCCGCCGAACGGCAGCACCGCAGGGAGGATCGACCAGAGCCCGAGGCTTGCGAGGGCGACGATTCCAAAGAGCGTTGCGTACTTCTGCAGCACCGACCGGAGATCGCTTGCCGGCGACGCGATGATGAGGACCTGGTTCGCAAGGCCGTAGACCTTCACCTCGCGTCCCTTCTCGCTCCATCGGGTCTCCATAACCTCGAGAAGCCCGGCGTCGAGAAGGTTCTCGATGTGGTAAGAAGCGGTGGTGATGGGGATCTTCATTCGCCGGGCGACCTCCGACGACGTCAGCGGCCCACCGCCGAAGGCCTGGATGATCGCGTTTGCCGTCTGGCTCGCCATCGCCCGGGCGATTCTCTGTGCCTTTTCATCGCCCGGCTGGATAACTACAACATCATTCGCCATGGAGTGCTTCGATAATTCTGTTGCGCCCGTATTCGAGCGCCTCTTCGAGACGGGAGGCGTCCGGACCCGCGCCCTGCGCAAGGTTCGGCTTGCCGCCCCCCTTCCCGCCGAGGATGCCGCAGACCTCCCGCACGATATCGACGGCGTTCACCGTCGGGGCGCCCGACGTCGCCACCACCTTCACGGTGCCGTCACTTGAGGCAAAGAGCGCCACGCCGCCCTCGTCGGCGACGGTCGTGGCGAGTGCGACGAGTTCCTTATGGGTCGCATCGAGCGTTCTGACGACGACCCTGACCCCGTCCACAACCTCGCCGTCGAGATTCTGCATCTCGAGGTCCACCACTTTCTTTTGGAGACGTTCAATCTCCTTCTTCTGTTCCTTCCATTCCGAGAAGAATCTTGCTACCGTCGCCGGCAGGTTCTCGGGCTGGACGCTCACCATGTCGGCGGACTCCTGGAGGAGGTCGCCCAGGTGCTGCACGGCATGCACGGCGGCGATACCGGCCGCAAAGACCAGCCGCTCGACGCCGTCCTGGATATGCTCGACGCCGAGGACCCGGATCGGCCCGATCTCACCGGTCGTGCGGACGTGCGTTCCGGCACACGCCTGCACGTCGGCGCCGACCTGCACCGTCCTGATCTCCCGGCCCGGCGGGACGCCGCCCTGGTAGAGGCCGAACCCGTACTTCTGTTCGGCCTTCGTCCGCTCCTCGACGTGGATGTAGACCGGCGTATCGGCCATGACCAGCCGGTTCGCCTCGAGCTCGATCCTCCTGAGTTCATCGGGCGTGATATGTCTGTAGTGCCGGATGTCCAGGCGGGAAACCTCGCTTCCCTTCTGGGCGCCCGCCTGGTGCACGTGGACGCCGAGCACCTGCTGGGCGGCATGCAGGAGAACGTGGGTCGCCGTGTGGTGGCGCATCAGCGACCACCGGCGTTCCTCGTCCACCATGCCCTTCACCCGGTCGCCGCGCATCAGGGGGCCGCCCGTGACCCGGTGGAGGATCACCTCGCCGAGTTTCACGACCTCCTCCACCCGCACCATGCTCTCGGATGTCACCAGGGTGCCGGTATCGGACGGCTGGCCGCCGCCCTCGGGGTAGAAGAGCGTCTGGTCCAGCACCGCCATCCCGTCGAAGTAATCCAGCACCATCGCCTCGAACTCGACCTCGTTCGGGAGTTCGTAGTAGAGTTTCTTCGTCGGGGGGAGGGAAACCGCACGCTCGCGGTAGGCGTCGAGCGGGTCTTCTCCCCTCGCCTCCTTCTGCGCCTCCGAGTGCGTCTCGGCGATCAGCGAGTAGAAGTTGTCGGGGATCTCCACGACGGCGCCCTCGGCGGCAGCGACCTCCTTCACCATCTCGGGCGGGATGCCGTGCGAGTCGTAGAGGGTGATGACCTCCTCGAGGGGAACCCGGGAACTCTTTGCCCTGTAGTTCCGGGCGATCTTCTGGACGATCCGGGCCCCGCGCTCGAGAGTGCTTGCGTACCGCGCCTCCTCGTTCTCCACGATCTCCCGGACCGCGTCCACGTCCTGCTCGAAGTTCTCGGCGCCCACGACCTGCATCTGTGCTTCGATCAGGTCCGTGAGGGCGTCGTCCATCGAGAGGTCGTTCATCATCCGGAGCGTCCGACGAAGCACGAGCCGGGCGAGGTAGCCCTCCCGGACATTCGAGGGGACGATGCAGTCCCCGAGCATGTAGGCGAGGCAGCGGGTGTGGTCGGCGATCGAGTAGACCTTCTCGATCGGAACGACGATCCGTTCGAGCCGTTCGACAGGTACGTCGATCGCCTCGGCGACCTTCCTCCGGAGGTTGTAGAGGTTCGTCCCGGAGATGTCCATAACCCCGGCGAACCGGGCGCTGAGCCCCATGATCTTCGTGAACTCCGGGTTGTCGAGGAGGTCCTCGAGACGGGCCGACCGCATCAGGCGGCTCACCATCTCCGGGAAGACCGCATCGTAGATCGTCGGCGAACCCTTCGAGGCCCAGACGAGCCGCTCAAGGCCGTAGCCGGTGTCCACGATGTTCAGCCGCATCGGGTAGTAGGGCACCCCGTTCACGTCGACGGGCGGCTGATCGGTCTTCTGCCGCCCGAGGTTCATGAAGACCAGCGTCGCGACCTCGAGACCGCCGATGAGCACCTCGACGGACGCTCCGGCGTTCCCGCCGCCGTACCACGGGTGCTCCTTGTAGCTGACACGGGCGGGATCGCCGCCGATGGACTTGATGAACTCGTCACAGAGGGCGACCGTCTGGTCCTTCCAGTAGATCTGCTCCTCCGGGGTGTTGAAGGCGTGGTGCGCCATCATCTCAAAGAGCGTCAGGTGGCGCCCGGATCTCCCTACCGAGTCGAGGTCGTTTAACCGGATGCAGGGCTGGGAGATGGTCAGCGGGTTCGCCGGCGGGGGAACGACCCCGCTCGTGACGAACGGCTGAAAATCGGCGATGGACGCGATGGTGAGGTAGATATCGTCTCTCCACCGGGCGGCTACGGGATATCGTTCGAGGCGTGTATGACCGTGCCGCTCGAAGAACGAGAGGAACGCCTCCCGCATCTCGCTGACGTTATGAGGTTTGAAGACCGGGTTGCCGATGAAGTTATACGTTACACACGGAGCGTCGCCGCAGAACTCTTGTTCGGGGTCCCGGGTCCAGAAGGCCGCCCCGCAACTCTTGCAGACCTTCCGCTCAAACCCTTCGGACCTGAAATAATCGAGCGTATATTCTTCCTCGAGCATTGAAAATCACGCAGCATAATTTGGTATGATTGTGACCGATATAGTTGTTTGTGCAGAGTGTTTAAGTTTTCCAGGTGTCCTGATACCAGAGATCGTAGGATTCATATAACCCCGTCCGCTCGGCGATGCGCACCGCAAGGATGTGCCAGCATTCGCGCCCCCGGAAGAGAAAGTCGCTGCAGGTGCAGAAGTCCCCTTCGACGATATACTCGCTGCTCCGGCCCACCACAACGAAGAAGTCGAGGTACCGCTTCACCTGCCCCGCATCGACGGCTTCGAGCGCCTTTTTCCCTCGCTCGCCGTAGACACGCTCGATACAGGCGCGGAACTCCGGCGTCAGCACCCGGTCGCGCTCCATCTTCTGCCAGATACCCCTCATGGAACTACCACTACGTGTGGCGGATCAGGGATATAATCCCACCCCATGCGGGATGCGAGAGCCTCCATGGCCGGGGCCTCGAGTGCGTAGTGAGTGGACTCCAGGCAGGGGATGGGCGATGCACGGGCAACGCTGTGCTTCAATTCCGCCGAGAGGAACGCTTCCGCCCCGAGACCGGCGGCCTCCAGGATCAGGTCGGGGTCGAACCCGCTCCCCCCCACGACGGCGAGGCGCCGGATCGTCCCTACCTCGCCGTAAACCCGGATCCCTCCGCCCGGGAGCCGGCGGGCGATCTCTTCCGCGTCGAGGGAGCAGTCGCCGACGAGGCCGGCGGCCATCCGCTCCACTCCGGTGAAACCGAGCCGGGCCGCGAGGACGTCGTTGACGCCGCCCTCGGCATGGTCGAAGTTCGTGTGCATGACGTAGAGGTTCATCTCGGCGGCAAGGAGCGTCCGGAGCAGGCGCGACGTCGCCCCCCGGACCGTCGTGACCGGGCTCCAGAGCGGGGTATGGTGGACGACCAGCATATCCGCGCCGGCACGAGCGGCGGCATCCACCACCTTCTGCGTGGCATCGAGCGCACAGCAGACGGTTCCGATCTCTTCTCTTCCCTCGACGACGAGACCGATCCTCCCTGCATCGTACTCCTCGGCCAGTTCGGGCGGAGCGACCTGCTCCAGTGCGGCGATGAACCTCTCGATATCCATACACTACCCCGTATGGATCTCACGGGATAAAAGGGTGAACGAGGACGTCACCGAGCCGCCACCCCCTGCCCCCGGCTCCTCCCGTCGAATAAATTTTCATGTTCCGGGAGATTATATTCAAATTTTGAGAGCAAATCTGCGATTATCTTATAAAGGCGGCGAATCAGGACTGGATCGAATAGAAATAATTATCTCTAAAAAAACCGAGACACGATCATCGTCTTTCGGAGACAGAACATGATGAGATCCCTTATCATTGGAATAACGCTCCTCGTTCTCTGCGCCGGCATCACCGCCGTATCTGCACTGGGAGGAGATGAAGGATGGTACCGCGTTCACTGCAACGTGGACGGTGCCGACGTCTACTTTGACGGACAGTACAAAGGAACCACCTACGGAGGGGCGCTCGACGTCCCGGTCTACACCACCGGGTCGCCCTACAACACCTTCCGGGTAGAGAAGAGCGGCTATCAGTCCTACACCGGCAGCCTGCCCTCGGACCCTGCAGCCGGCGAGACCGTGGACGTCTACGCGACGCTGCAGCCGGTCGAGACTGCCGGTTCGATCCATGTCACCTCGAGCCCCTCGGGTTCGGCCGTTTACTTAAACGGGAACTACCGGGGTACTGCACCGCTCACGATCCAGAACCTCGTCCCCGGCACCTACTCGCTTGAGGCCGATCACACGGGCTACCAGTCCGATTACGCCACCGTCACGGTCAGGGCAGGGCAGCAGTCGAACGTCCAGTTCACCCTGACCCCGATCGAGCAGTACGGCTCGATCAAGGTCACCTCCAGCCCCTCCGGCGCGTACGTCTACATGGACGGAACCTACAAGGGCCGGACGCCCCTGACGCTCACGAGCGTCTCGGCAAAGAAACATAACATCGAACTCGATCTCTCCGACTACTACGACTGGAAGTCGAGCGTGACCGTGAGCCCCGGCGTGACCAGTTACGTCAACGCCCACCTGACGTCCGTCCCCTCCGAGACCACCGGCGCCATCGACGTGGTCTCCTACCCGGCAGGTGCGGACGTCTTCCTCGACGACAAGTACCAGGGCAAGACTCCCGCGGCAGGAGTGTATGCGATCTCGAACGTCCCGGTCGGCTCCCACACGGTGAGAGTTGCCCTCTCCGGCTACCTGGACTACACGACGTCGGTCATCGTCAGCGGGGCGACCACGAGCCATGTCACCGCGACGCTCCAGCCCGGCCAGCAGCCGACCTCGACGGGCTCGATCTCGGTCACCTCCTCCCCGTCGGGGGCCGAGGTCTACATCGACAATGCCTATAAGGGCATCACCCCGCTGACCGTCGACGGCGTTGCCACCGGCACCCACGCGGTCAGGGTGGCGCTTGCAGGCTATGGCGACTGGTCGACCACCGTTCAGGTCGGTGCCGGAAGCACCGCCTCGGCCTCGGCCTCGCTCTCGCCCGTGCCGACCCAGGCTCCCCACGCGGGCGTGGCGCCCTTTGCCGCGATAGGCGCGCTCGGCGTCCTCGGGCTCCTCGTCGCGCTGCGCAGGCGGGACTGAAACACAAAAAACCCCAATCTTTTTTGAGAAGCGTAAATCTCCCGGATGTTATCGATTGACCGTTGCCGGTAAGGTTCCTACCCGGACCATATATTACCTAAAGTAATAATCAACACCTATAAATATTCCAAAATGAATATACGTTCATGGAAAAGTCCCTCGACCTCATCAATGCCCGGATACGCGACGGTAGTGCACGAGTCGTTACCGCCGAGGAGATGCCGGGCATCGTCGACGAACTGGGAGAGGAAGGGGCACTGGCGGAGGTCGACGTCGTCACGACCGGGACGTTCGGGGCAATGTGCTCTACCGGTGCCTTCTTCAACTTCGGGCACGCCGACCCCCCCATCCGGATGGAGCGCGTCTGGCTCAACGATGTGGAAGCATACGCAGGAATCGCGGCGGTCGACGCCTACCTGGGCGCAACCCAGGAGGCAGAATCCAAAGACAGCCTCTACGGCGGCGCCCACGTCCTCGAGGAACTCGTCGCGGGGGGCACCGTCGAACTGCGGGCGACTTCCCGCGGGACCGACTGCTACCCGCGCCGGAGCATCACCACAGAGCTGCTGCTCGAGGACATGAACCAGGCGGTCATGGTCAACCCGAGAAACGCCTTCCAGCGCTACAACGCAGCCTCGAACGCCGCCGAACGGACACTCAACACCTACATGGGGACGCTCCTCCCGCGGTGCGGCAACGTCTCCTACTCCGGCGCAGGAACCCTCTCGCCGCTCGCAAACGACCCCGGCTTCCGGGTCATCGGGTGCGGCGTCCCGATCTTCCTTGCCGGGGGAGAGGGCATGATCGTCGGAGAAGGCACCCAGCACTCCGCCGGGGGCGGATTCGGGAACCTGATGGTGTCCGGGGACATGAAGCAGATGCGCCAGGAGTTCCTGCGCGCCGCGGTGATGAACGGCTACGGCGTGACGATGTACGTCGGTGTCGGCATCCCGATACCGGTGCTCGATACCGGGATCGTCCGGAGCACCGCGGTGCGGGACGAGGATATCCTGACCGACATAATCGATTTCGGCACGCCGCGGCGTGACCGGCCGTCGCTTGCGAAGGTCAGTTACGCCGACCTCAAGAGCGGATCGGTCGAGATCGGCGGCGAGACCGTCCGGACGTCGTCGCTCTCCAGCTACCGCCGGGCCCGGGCGGTCGCGACGGAACTCAAGGACTGGATCGAGCGGGGGAAGATGGAACTTGCGCTCCCCACCCGCCGGATCGACCCGGCAAAACGCTCAAAGCCCATGCGGGAGACGGCCGTCACCCCCCGCGTCCGCGATATCATGAACCGGCAGGTGATCAGCATCACGGAAGACGAGGAGATCCGGGTGGCGGCAAAGCGGCTCCTCAAAGACGAAACGAACCACCTCCCGGTCCTCGACGGGAACGGCACGCTGGTCGGGATCATCACCACCTACGATGTCTCGAAGGCGGTGGTGACGGACGGGAAACTGCGGCAGGTGAAGGACATCATGACCCGGAACGTGATCAAGACGACGCCCGACGAGCCGGTGGACGTCGCCGCCCGGAAACTGGAGCAGAACAATATCAGCGCCCTTCCCGTGGTCGACGCGACGAACCGGGTGGTCGGCATCCTCTCGGCGATCGACCTCGGGAAACTCTTCGGCGGGAGGCGGCGGCGATGAAACTCCGGCTGGCGTTCTCCCGGAAAGGGAAAACCGATCCGGGAAGAGAACCGGTGATCGCCCGGGTGGTGAAGGAGACCGGCGTCCTCATCAACGTCGAGAAGGCCAACATCGACTCGATGGCCGGCGAGATGCTGATCGACGTCCCGGATAAGGACGCCGACCAGGTCCGGCGGCGCCTCGAGGAGATGGGGGTCACCGTCCGCGTGATGGAGAACGCCGTCGTCCGCGACGAGGAGGAGTGCGTCGACTGCGGGGCGTGCATCGGCGTCTGCCCCCAGGAGGTCTTCTCGTTCGATGCGGAGTGGCGGCTCGTCGTAAGCGCCGAGCGCTGCGTCCTCTGCGGCAAATGCATCCGGGCGTGCCCGCACGGCGCCCTCTCGCAACAGGGATGATCAGGGAGCACTTCGAGTTCCGGCAGACGATCACGACGATCCTCGCAGACGATCGTGGGCATATCGAGGCGGCGAAATCCGGCATGCTGGCCGCCCGGCGGGAGGTCGAGCGGCAGATCGCCGGCGACCCCTATTTTTCGGCAACGCTCGAGCCGTATACTCCAAATAACCCTGCTAACGTCCCGGCCAGCATGGCCCGGGCCGCCGCGGAGGCCGGGGTCGGGCCGATGGCGGCGGTGGCGGGCGCCATAGCCCGGGCGGGGGTGGAGGCGATGGCCGGGGCCGGCGCGGCGTTCGGCCTCGTCGACAACGGCGGGGATATTGCTCTCGTAAGCAACCGCGAAGTGAAGATCGGCATCTATGCGGGCGCATCGCCCCTGAGCGGACGATTCGCGTTCCTGATCCCTCCGGGTGAGGAGATCCTCGGCATCTGCACCTCGTCGGCGACGGTGGGCCCGTCAATCAGTTTCGGCACCGCCGACGCCGTGACGGTCTTCTCCCCCGACGTCGCCGCCGCGGACGCCTGGGCGACGGCGATCTGCAACCGGATCACGGCGGACGACACCTCCGTCCTCGATGATCTCCCAAAGACCGGTGTCTTAGGCGTGCTTGCCGTCATCGGCGACGCGGTCGTCCGATGGGGGGATCTCCCGCCGATCGTGCGGGCAAGGGTGGACGAGCGGCTGATCACCGCCGGCAGCGACTGGCAGTATTATGGCAGGAGCTGAAGAAACCCGCAGGGTTTCTGGCCGATCGCCGGTCTAGTGCGGGTTTCAGTTCGCGCGAAGCCGACGCATCAGAGGCACTCCTCCATGTAGAGGGCAATCTCTGCGTATGCTTCCGTGCCGCTGAACCGTGCGAGCGTATTCTCCCCGTCGGTGAGGGTGACGACCGGCTCCCCGCCTTCCATCGAGAAGATCACCTCGTATATATCGACCTCGTCGATGACGAGCCCCCGTGCGAGGTCGGACGCCGCGTGGAGCTGCAGTCGCTCCATCGTCAGCTCGTCCGGCGTCTCCCGGAAGTAGTAGTAAAAGACCTGGTACGCGTTGAGGAGGTCGGAGGAGAGCAGCGCTCCCCGGGTCTCTTCGTCAAGCGTATCCAGTATCTTCGCGAGAAGCTCGTCGTCGTCGTCGCTCGCCTCAAAGAGGCTGTCGGCAAGTTCCGCCAGTTCTATATAATCGCCCATACCCTGTTCCCACCTGCACATCCAATCTCTCGCACCGGCAAACCGCGCCGATAGCGGCTAACAGAGCCGGAACGGTGCATGAATAACTATATCGGTCTCCCCGGAAAAAAGAATAGGTGTGCGTGAGGAAGATCTGGACTGGGCCGTATATCATCGAATTCCCAAAACCGACGGCATTACGGTCGAAGGCCTGGTAGCAGCCACCGGATTTGAGCCCGGTGCGGTGACGGCATCGCTCGAGCGTCTCGAACATCACCTTCTCGTCAGACGGTCGGGGAAGACGGTGCGCCTTCTCTCCATCCAGGAGTCGCTGATCGAGTGCCAGTGCCGCCATACCAGAGAAGACCTGCCGTTCGTCATCGAGAACGGCGTAATCCGGGCGACGAGGAGAGAGGAGTGAGCGGCATGCCCGAAGTAGCCGTGCTCCGGATAGGTCACCGGCCCGAACGCGACCAGCGGGTGACGACCCACGTCGGGCTCGCGGCGCGGGCGCTCGGTGCCCGGGGGATGTACCTCGCCGCAGACGACCCCGGTGTCGCTCTGAGCATAACGGACGTAGCCTCCCGGTGGGGAGGAGACTTTTTCATCGAAAACGACGTGAAGTGGCGGCGGTGCATCCAGGACTGGAAGGCTGCCGGCGGCAAGGTCGCCCACCTTACGATGTACGGGCTCCGGATGACCGACGTCATCGACGATATCCGCACAGAGGAGCGGGTGCTCGTCGTGGTGGGGGCGGAGAAGGTGCCGGGCGACATCTACGGGCTCGCCGACTACAACGTCTCGGTGACCACCCAGCCTCACTCCGAGATATCGAGCCTCGCTCTCTTCCTCGACCACCTCTTCGAGGGGAAGGAGCTCAACCGGGAGTACCCGGACGCGAAGATCCGGATCGAGCCGACCAAGGTCGGAAAGAAGACGGTGGAGCGGTGAAGGGCCGGGTTCTGGTTGCGGGGTTCGCCACGCGGCACGTGGCACAATCGGCCCGCCGGGCCGGCTACACGGTCTACGCCGTCGACCACTTCTGCGACCAGGACCTCGGCTGGTACACGGAGGACTGTCTCTCGTTCGACGAACTCGACGAACTCCCGGGGAAGATCGCCGAATTCGCCATCCGCCATCCGGTCGACGCGCTGGTCGTCGCCTCGGGCGCCGAGACTATCGTGACGGCGATCCCGCTCTGCGGCACGCCGCCCGCGAAGGTGGAGCGGTTCCTCGACAAACTGGAGATCCAGCGGTTCTTCGAGGGGCTGGACGTGCCCGTTCCGCCGCTCGCCGCCGGCTGCTACCCGGCGATGATCAAACCGCGCCGGGGCGCCGGGGGATGGAGGAATGCGGTCGTGAGAGCGGAGGAGGAACTCCGCCGGTGGGAGGAGACCTGGCCGGACATACCCTATATCGCGCAGGCTCTCGTCGACGGGATTCCGTCGAGCGTCTCCTGCGTCGCGGACGGCCGCCGTGCGCGCGCCATCGCGGTCAACCGGCAGATCCTCCGTGGCGGGGGGGAATCCGCGCACGGGTTTGCCGGGTCGGTCACCCCGTTCTCCCATCCCCTTGCCGGGGAGATGATCGCGGCGGCGGAGCGGATTGCCGCCGCAAGCGGGTGCGTGGGCTCAATCGGGATCGATTTCGTGGTCGGGGAGAAGCCCTGGGCAATCGAGATCAACCCCCGGTTCCAGGCCACCCTGGACACCGTCGAGATGGCGACCCAGAAGAGTGTCTTTGCCATGCACATGAACGCCTGCCGCGGGGTGATCCCGGCGGCGGTGCCCGCGCCGCGGCAGGTTGCGGTCAGGCGGATCCTCTTTGCCGACCGGGATATGCGGCTCGATGCCGACCTCGCGAGCCTTGCGCCCCGCGTCGCCGATATACCCTGGCCGGGAACCGAGTTCGAGGAGGGGCACGCCGTCGCGAGCATCTACGGCTGCGGCGAGACGGAAGAGGAGGCGTACGCCGACCTCGAGAGGAACACCGCGGCCGTCCGAAGGCTGATCGGCCAATGAGCCCGCCTTCCGGAGACGGGAAAAGTGAATTAAAGGTTAAGAGCAGAGTATGGTAGACATCGATGCGGTATATATACTCTTATACGTTTATCCAATTATGGGAGAGATTTGACCATGGTATCCGTCACTGAACTGTTGGACGATCCGGCAATCAATGCCTATATCCTGCGCATGATCGGGGAGGAGGGAATCGAACTTCTCAGGCGGTTCCCCGAAGGAGGAGAGCACAGTGACGAGGAACTTGCCGAGATGACCGGGGTCAACCTCAACACCGTCCGCCACACCCTTTATACGCTCTACGAGAGGCGCCTCGCCGAGTACCGGCGACTGAAGAACACCGAGACCGGCTGGCTCACCTACCTCTGGCACCTCCGCCTCGACCGTGTCCACGACGTGCTCGAAGAGCAGGTCCGGGACGCGCTCGAGCACCTCGACGCCCGGCTCGCCTACGAGGAGAAGAACGACTTCTACATGTGCAGGAACTGCAGCGTCGTCTACACCTTCACGGACGCGGCGAACTGGAACTTCGAGTGTCCGAACTGCGAGGAGATGCTCGAACATTTCGACAACGAACTCATCGCCGTCGCTCTCAGGAAGAGAATCGACAGGATCAAGGAGAGCCTCGGGAGTGCGTGAAGAGGACTGCATCGGTCTTCTCAGGCGGGCAGGGTGTTCCGGCGGGGTCATCGCACACTGCCGGGCGGTGCGCGACCTTGCGCTCGCTTACGCGTCCGATCCCCTCATAAACCGCGACCTGGTCGAGACCGGCGCCCTCCTCCACGATATCGGCCGGGGGGTGACGCACGACCTCTGCCACACCGAAGCGGGCGGCGAGATATGCCGGTCGTTCGATCTCGACGAGGCAGTCGCCGCCATCGTCGAGCGGCACATCGGGGCCGGGCTGACGGCCGACGAGGCTTCGCTCCTGGGCCTTACCCCGCGCGACTGCATGCCCCGGACGCTCGAGGAGAAGATCGTCGCCCACGCGGATAACCTGGTGAAAGGAACCCGCGTCATCGCGCTCGAAGAGCGGCTGCAGCACGCAATCGCCCTTCCGCGGAGGCAGAGGAAACGGATCCGCAGGCTCGCGCAGGAGATGGAACTCTTCAGATAACCAGCCGTTTTACCTGCGGAAGAGCCCGCATATCTTCGTAGACCGACGCCGGGATCCGTGGTTCGTCGACGATCATCACGAGTCTGGGCTCCTCCGCGAGGTAGGGGTCGGTGACGAAGATCTGGCGGATGGAGAGGTTGTGCTCGACGAGGACTTCCACCGCCGCGCCGACGATCCCTTTCTGGTGCGCGTCCTTGGGGTAGAGCGTGATGACCGAGAGGCCGAGGGCCTCGGCGACCCGGGTGAGGTCGGGCGCGGCCCGCATCCGGAGAAAAACCTCCCGGAGTTCGGGATTCTCGAGGATGCGGCGGGCGGTGGCGTCGACGACTCTCCGGTCGGTCTCGATCGCCCTGCCGATGTGCGTCGCGGGGATCTCGATCCCGTTGCAGACGATGCGCCCCTCTTCGTTGATGCCGAACCCGTTCTCCAGCAGAAACCGGACTACCCTGCCCTGGGACGGCGAATCGGCAAACTCCCGTGAGATGTCAGCCCACATGCGGGAGCGTTGGATCCGGGCGCATAAATACACATCGAAGGCGGTTCCGGTGCGCTGGAGTACAGGTATAGCAGGAGGGATCCGGCCGGGAAACGGCTCCCCGTCCCGCGCCCGCGGGAGCCCGGGTTCCGGCAGAGCAAGATATTTCTGGTTGCAGCGCATTGTATAGAGAAGAACAGGCGAGGGTTGCCAAGCCAGGTCAAAGGCGCCAGGTTGAGGGCCTGGTCTCGTAGGAGTTCGTGAGTTCGAATCTCACCCCTCGCATTTAGTTGGGCCATATTCTCTCCGTTTTCAAGTTCTCCGATTATTTTAGCCGTTCCTGCCGGATCGAGATCCCCCGGCGCACAAGACGGACGGGCTGCCCGGCAGGCAGACGATTATATACTGTCCATGATGTTATCCCGTGGAGAACCCTGCACGAGGATCTCCTGCTACTCGGCCGACGGTGATCCTGCCGGACAGGGCTGGGCCGTATGCAGACCACTGAGCCGGACATGGAGGTGCGACCCGAGATACTGCAGATACTTGATGCCATGGAGGATGCCGCCATCCTCGCCGATTCCGGCATGAACGTCCGCACCATCACCGCTTCCATGGAGCGCCTCGCCGGGATCTCCGCCGATGACGCCCGCGGTGCGGATGCGGCCCGCATCGTCGCCGATCAGGTCCTCCCGGAAGCGGATAGGGACCAGAGGGAGCGGATCCTCTCGATGCTCGAGAACCGCACCGGGTCTGAGGAGATCACGGCGAAGGCGCCGGCGACCGTGCTCGGGACCACGCCTCAAGCGGACGTCCTGCAAAGCCGCACCAATCCCGATCCGGTCCTCCTTCGGCGGGTGGAGGAGACGGTGGCGCGGGACCATCTGAAATCGTTTAATCGGTCTGTCAATCGTAGGTCATCGGTTGCACATTCTCAAGACACCTATGACTCCGCATGCGGATTCCGGGTCCTAGATAACAGGCAAAAATGTGGGAGCCGAAGATCAGGTTAGAATCGCTCTGATGTTTCTTGGGGTGCGGATGTCAGTGCCGGCACCAACCGTTGGCGCTAGCCTGCTCAACGGGTTTGCGAGGCAGGTTTCAGTGTGAGCTTGAACGCCGCGCCTTCATCCGGGCGGCCCGTCACCCGGTCCTCGGCCCAGATCGTCCCGCCGTATCGCTCGACCAGGATCTTCACCAGATAGAGTCCAAGTCCCTTGCCGACGCCGCGTTTCTTCATTTCGTAGCAGTGGAAAATCCCATTTTTATCATCGTTCGGGATACCAGGGCCGGTATCTTCGACTGACACCCGGACGAACCCATCATTCTCTTCGATCCGGATGGCGATCTCGACGTCAGGACCGCCGAACTTGACGGCATTGCTGATAAGGTTGTCAAAGACCACAGGGAGAAGGTCGTCCGCCTGAACCTGGTAGGTTGTCCCGTTATAGAGGAAGATACTGGTGGGATAGTCGCTCATCACCCCCCGGACTGCGGCATCAAGGTCCGTTGGTTTGAGCTCGGTTTTTGTCCGATGGATCCGGCGGATGGTAGAGACGATGCCCAGGATCTCTATGCTCTTCTGGACGCTGCGCTGCAGTTTTTTCGCGTATCCGGCTGCCTCTCCGTCAAGGGACTCGATGAGCAGGTCGGCATAAAGGTTCGAGACGTTCTCGGTGTTGCCGATATCGTGGGTAAGGATGTCCAGGTAGAGGTTCGCCTCCCGGTTCGCGACCTCCAGATCGCCGTGGAGCAGGCCCAGATTCTCGGCGTATCGCTGAAACGCTTCCTCGGCCCGCTTCCGCTCGGTGATGTCCCGGAAGAGGACCATCACCGAAGGCAGGTTTTCGTACAGAATGGGGGTAGCAACAACCTCAACATCGACTACCTGACCGTCGAGCCTCACAAACCTCTCTGCGCGCAGGGGCACGGTCGTACCCTTCTCCCTCATCTCGCGGTAACGTCCCCTGAATACTTCGTGGTCGTCCGGGTGGACAAACTGGAGGACCGGTTTGCCGACGAGATCCTCCCGCCTTTCTGCCCCGAAAAGAGTGACACAGGGAGGATTGGCGTAGACGACGTTACCCCGGCAGTGGACCGCGATCGGTTCCGGCGCAAGTTCCACGAGGTTCCGGTACTTCTCCTCGCTCTCCTGCAAGGCCGCTTCAGCCTGTTTCCAGTCGGTGATATCGATTCCGATACCTCCAACATACCTCTTCGCGGACGCGTCCTTGAAGGGAAACTTGCAAGCCCACCAGTAGGTAATGCCTCCTTTCGGGTTGGGCATCTCTTCCACGACTTCAATAGCACTGTCTGCCTTGAGGACGGTTTGGTCGTTCTTCCAGAGTTGTTCGGCGACATACAAAGGCCATAACTCAAAGTCCGTCTTACCGCGCAAGTCTCCCTGTCGACGATTAAAATGACTCTCGTCGAATTTGTTCAAGTATATGTAGCGCCCCTGTTCGTCCTTCATGAATGCAACTGCGGGGCTGTTGTCCATGAACGCTGTGAACCGTTCCTCACTTTCCCGGAGGGCTTCCTCGGCCCGCTTCCGCTCGGTGATGTCCTCGGCGGCGATACTGATCGCGATGACGCGTCCCTGATTATCGGTTACCGGCCGCCAGGACTCGTTCCAGTGCCTCTGCTCCCCGGGTTGTGCCGGTGTTTCCCCCCGTACCTCAATATCAAGCGCGGGTTTCCCCGTCGCGACAACCGCCCGGGCGAGCTCTTCAGCCGCATCCGCAAGGTCCGGCACCAGCTCGCGGACTCTCTTGCCGATGTGCTCCTCGACGGAGAACCCGTCCATCTCCGCGAACCGTTGATTGACATGCAGGTACCGGGTATCCGTGCCGAGCAGACACAGACCAACCGGCGCCGAGGCGTAGATCATCTCGATCTGGCGGAGTTCTGCGTTTTCACGCCGAAGCGCGTCATTCTCTTCCCTGAGCTCTGCAGTCCGCTCGCGGATGAGTTGTTCGACTTCGCCGGCGTTGTCCTGCTTCTCGTCGCGGCCGGTGAGACTGGTTCGCTTCTCCGTGGTACCTGGGGATGTGGACATTAGAAAAAGAAACTCCGGTTAAAAGTATGCAAGTGAATTTACTCAGGCTATAATAACTGTAACGGAAAGACCTGCCGGCCATGCAGGGTTCGATTTTCACGACCGATCCAGACACTTCTCCGGCAGGTATTTCATCATCCCGATGCGTAATATCGAATAACGAGCATGTTCGTACACCAACCGCCCGGCATTCGGGGAGACGCCCGCCATGGCATGTAGGTGCTGCCAGTGCGGCAGCTGCTGCAGCAACATGAGAAACGTCCACACGGTCATCGAAGAGCGCGGCAACTACACCTTCGTCGTGTACAACGCCTACAGCGGGGACGTGAAGGAGGTTCGGGTCGACCCGGACAAGATCGCCCTCTTCGAGGATGCGAGCAGCATCGCGGAACTGCCGGACGCATGCCCCTTCCTGAGATTCGAAACCCCCGGGGATTCTCCTGCTCCGTCCCATGGGAACGTCGCATTCGACGGGAAGAAGGGAAAGGCATGGTGCACGGTCCACCTGACACGCCCCGAGATCTGCCGCGATTACTGCTGCTGGCGTCTTCTCATCCTCGATCCACAGGGCAGAAGAGCCGGGCGCGTGATGTACCAAACAACGTTCCTCCCGGACACCGACGAACTCGGCCGGCTCTGGGAGGAGGTGCAGCCGACATTGAACGGGCTCTCCGGCACGGAATGGGATGACGCCGTCATCAGTTGTCTTACGGCAGCCGGATACCGTGTTCGCCGGTAAGTAAGACTCAAAAAAAGAGGGCCGATACCCCTATTCTTCTCCGGGACGGAAATCCGTCATCCCCATCTTATCGTCGAGCCAGTCGAACTTGGCACCAAACGATTGCGCGAACGCCCGAAGCTGGCAGTGCGACCCGGCACCGTAGTCGTCGGAGAAGACCATCAGTTCCCGCTCGCAGGTGAGGTGGTCGTAGAGTGCCGTTGCCTGCGCCCCGTCGGGGTCGAAGTGGTCGACCGCACCGGCACAAACCAGCGTGGGGCAGCGTATCTCTTCGGCAACCCCGACGAGTGAAAAGTCCATCCATTTCGCCCAGAACCGTGCCGGCGAACCGGCGTTGAAGACGAACATCCCGTTCTCGTTCAGCCATCGGGTGCCGGTATCATGGGCCATGGCGCCGCGGATGGCATCGTTGAACTCGACCGGATCCGTCTGCAGCCACTCCTGCAGCTCAATCTCCGTCAGGTTCGCGACCCCGCCGGCCTCTAGGTTCGCGAGGAGATTCAGTCCGACATCGTAGGTGCCGCCGTCCGCGATCAGCGCCGTGATCCGGGGCTCGTATGCAGCACCGCGGGGGGCGAGGTAACCCCCGAGCGAGATCCCCCAGAGTGCAATCCGGTCTTCGTCGACGTCGGGCCGGCTTACCGCATAGTCCACGACGGGCCCGATCACGTTCTCCCAGTCGTGACGGAACGGGATATGCCGGACCCGTATCACTTCGCCCTGGCCCGGCCCCTCGAACGTCAGGACGTTATATCCGCGCTTGATCCCCTCCATTGCATACGGATGGAGTTCCTCCTGGCAGCCGTCAAAACCGGTCTGGACGATGAGGAGCGGCCGGGGTTTGCCGGAGTCGTCGACCGCATAGAAGTAACCCGGCAACGTGGTATTCCCGTACGGGACGGCGACGATCTCGTACGGAACGACGTCGAGTGCGAGCGCATCGCGAAATGATTCCCGACTCTTCCCCCAGGTCTCCACGATGCGAGGATCGGTGGCGTTGCCGTGCAGGAAGAACTCGGCCGTGCGGTAATACGTCGCGGCCCGGTAGTACGCTTCCATTGCGGTGATCCTGTGCCCGGCGGCGAGACTCTCGTCGCCCACTGCCCTGAAGTTGTCCGCGGTCCTGTTCCATTCGCAGTACCAGCTCTCGAAGTCTCCTTCTTTGATCCGGGACGCAGTGGCCAGGCACTCGCCGACATCGGCCTCGCCCGAATACGATGCGCCGAGTGTCCGCTGGAGCTCGAAAGCAAACTCCCGGTCCGTAAACACGAGCGCCGGGCATTCGGCGGCAGGTGCCGCAACCGCAGTGGGGAGAGGTGATTCCGGCGATTGCTCGCCGGTCGCGCTGCAGCCTGCAGAAATGACAGCAAAAATTGTGATAGACAGAGTTATCGCAACAATTAAGGCTCTGTTGGGTTTCACGGTGGATCATAGGAGGATCACATAACCGGAGAGATAATGGTTGCGAAATAGCGTGACACCGGATATGAGGAAGCGGCATCTTTCGCAACCAACCCGCTAAAAACCCGTAAACGACAGGAAAAGAGTCCGGGCCGGCCTACAGGTCGCCGGTCTCATTTTCAGTCCGTGCCCGGATCCTCTCCACCGCGTTCTCGGCGGCTTTCCGGGCATACCAGTCCTCGTCGTCGAAGATGCCCTCGAGGGACGCAATCGCCCGTGCATCCCCGATCTCGGCGAGCACGTCCGCCACACGTTTCCGGACATCGCCGTCCGGGTCGTCGAGTGCGGCTACGACCGGCTCCATCGCAGGGGCTCCTATGGCGACGATTGCCGCTGCGGCCTCCCGCCGAACGCTGTAGTAGTCGTCGTGGAGGAGGTTCATGAGCCCCGGAACCGCACGCGGGTCGCCGATCTCCCCGAGGACTTTCGCCGCCCGCCGCCGGATACTGTCGTCGCGGTCGTCGAGCACCGCGAACAGCGGTTCGACCGCGATCGGTCCCGCCCGGGCGAGATCACCCCATCGTTCCTTTGCGATCAGGTAGACGACCGCCTCCTCTCCCGTTGCGGGCGACCATTCCAGGCGGTCGAGAGCGTCCGCGACCCCGGCACGGACACGGAAATGCTCGTCCGTGAGCGCACCGGGGAGCAGACGGCACGCCGGCTCGCCGATCAGGACGAGCGCCGCCACCGCGCTCTTCCGGGACGCGTCGTTCCCGTCCCTGAGGACGCGCAGGAGCGGCCTGACCGCCGGCTCGCCCATCATGCCGAGCGCCCGCACCACGACGCGCCCCAGGCGCCAGTCATCCTGCAGGAGCGCATCGGTCAGCGGTTCGATGGCCGCCGGGTTCCCGATCTTGCCGAGCGTCGCGGCCGCTCCCATCCTGATTGCCGGGGGAGCGGCGCGGAGCGCCCGGACCAGCGGTTCGACGGCCGGATCGCCGATACCGACGAGAGCCCGCGCCGCACCCAGGCGGATCTGCCAGTCGCGGTCCTGGAGTGCGTCGATGAGCGGGATGACCGCCGGTTCGCCGATCATCTTGAGCGCTTCGACTGCCTTTCTCTGCGTGCCGTCCTGCTCTGTCCGGAGTTCGTAGATCAGCCTCGCGACTGCAGGCCCCCCGATCATCCCGAGCGCACGTGCCGCACCTACCTGGACCGCGCTGTCGGGATCGTTGAGCGTCCGGATCAGCGGTTCGACCGCACCGGGCCCGATCCCGGCGACGGAAGCCCACTGCTCCTTCGCGATCAGGTACCAGACGGTCTCGCTTTCGGTCTGCGGCTCCCATCCGGCTCTGCCGAGAACCTCGGCCGCACCCAGCCGGACCAGGTAGCGTTCATCGTTGAGCGCCTGCGTAAGCAGATCGACGACCGGGTCCCCGAATCGGGTGAGGGCATCGATCGCCCCGAGCCTGAGGGTATCGTCGGGATGCCCCAGCGCCCCGATGAGCGGGGGCGCAGCCGCTTCCCCGAGACCGGCGAGCACATCTCCCGCCCGCTGCCGGATCAGGGCGTCGTCGTTCCCGAGCGCCTCGACCAGCGCATCGAAGGACGCCTCCCCCATCGCCTCGAATATCCCGGCTGCCGTCTGCCCGATCTCGGGATGCCCGAGAACCGGGACGAGCGCACCGGCTGCGGGTCTCCCGATCCTGACCAGCACGCCGGCGGCCGTTTTGCGGAGCCGGGTCTTGTCCAGGGCCTCGATCAGCGGTTCCACCGCCGGTTCGCCGATCCTGACAAGCGTCTCTTCCGCCGGTTCGCGGAGCGCCTTTCTGCCGAGCAGGCGGATCAGGGAGGGGACCGCAGGAGCGCCGATGCCGACCAGCGCCTCCATCGCCCCGGCCTGCACCGCCTCATCGAGGTCGCCGAGCCGTGCCGTCAGGAGATCGACGGCAGGAGCACCGAGCTCCACGATCTCCGCCCATCGCTGCAGCGCGATCAGGTAGACGATCTCCTCCTCTGCCCCCCCTTCGGGAGCCCACTCGAGTTTCTCGAGGACCCTTGCGGCTCCCATCCGGATCGACGAATTCTCGCCGTCGAGTGCCCCGGCAAGCGGTTCGAGTGCCGGATCGCCGATCCCGGTGAGAGCGGCCGTCGCTCCCGCCTGCCCGTCGCCCTCCTCGCCGAGGAGGGGGATGAGGGCGTCTACCGCGGGCGCACCGATCCCGATCAGGGCGTCGACGGCCTTCCGGTGAAGGCGGTCCTCGCCGGTCCTGACGAATTCGACGATAGCCGGAACCGCTTCGGGCGTCCCGAGCCTGCCCAGAACCTCGACGGCGTTCTCCCGGGCGGCCCCGGCCCCATCTTCGAGCACCTCGAGAACGGGCGCCACGGCCGGTTCTCCGATGGCAACGAGCGCATCCGCCGCCACCGGGGCGACGGTCTCGTCGGCGAGGGCATCCACGAGCGGGCCTAGCGCCGCCGGATCGCCGATCTCGCCGAGTGTCGCCGCAGCCTCGCAGCGTATACGGTCGTCGTCGCCGTTGAGCGTCCGGATCAGCGGCTCGACGGCCGGCGGGCCCATCCGGGCAAGTTCCATCCACTCCTCCCGGGCAATCAGGTACCATGCCCGCTCGGTGTCGTTCCAGGGTTCCCAGTTCATCCTGCCGAGAATTTCGGCTACCCGGGACCGGATACGGGACTGCCCGGACGTCAGCGACTGGATCAGGGCCGGCACCGCCGGCTCGCCGAGCGCACCGAGAACGTTCCGAAGCGTTTCCTGTGCCTCCCCGTCCGTGGAGTCCAGGGCACGGATGCACGCCTCCGCCGCCGGTTCGCCGATCTTCACCAGGGCCGCCGCCGCCGTTCCGCGGAGGGAGGGGACAGAGAGCATACCGATGAGCGGTTCGACCGCAGGAGAACCGATCTCCGTGAGCGCCATGGCCGCCAGCGGGCGGATATCATCGTCCGCCTCGTGTAGAAACTCGACCAGGGGATCGACCGCGGCTCCGCCGATCTCCCCGAGAGTCCGGGCGGCGTTCCACCACACCTCCCTGTCGGGGGACTTCAGGATGCGGATGAGGGGTTCGACCGCAGTTTCCCCGTAATCCGCGACATCGAGCCACGCTTCGTCGGCGACGAGGTAGCGTATCGCGCCGGCGTCGTCGGGGGCCTTCCACCCGAGTTCCCGGAGAACGGAGGCCGCCGACCTCCGGATGCTCCGCTCAGGCGCACAGAGAGCCTCGATAAGGGAGGGGATTGCCTCGTCGCCGATCTCCCGGAGCGCGTAGCGGGCACCGAACTGCACCTCGCCGTCATCGCCGGCAAGTGCCGCGATGAGAGGCGGCACGGCGGGACTCCCGATACGCACGAGCGTGGCTGCCGCCCCGATCTGCGCCGTACTGTCCCCGAGCGCAGCAATCAGCGCAGGGATCGAATCCTCCCCGATCAGGGCGAGGGCTTCGGCGACGCACCACCGCTGCCGGTCGTCCGCAAGAGCGAGGGCCCGAACCAGGGGTTCTACGGCGTCTGCCCCACGTTCTGCGATGGCCCCGACGGCACGGCCGCGAACCCCGGCATCGTCACTGCCGAGGTCGTCGATGAGCGACTCGATCGGGCGTTCATCGCTCCCGGCGGCCACGGGCGCCGGCTCTTCCTCTTCTGGATCGAGTTCGGCGATCCCGGGCGAGGAGGCGTCATCGTCGAACTCGAGAATCTGCATGAGTTCTTCGTCGCTGAGGGAGCCGGGATACGGGGCAGGCAGGTCGTCGGAAGCAAGCGACGGCGGTTCATCCGGGAGAGAAAAGTCAGGGAAGACTCCTTCAGCCTCTGCTCCCTCCGCCGGGACGGGAGCATCGATCTCGTCCGGGGAGGCGAAGTCCACGGGAGGCTCTGCCGGGGAAGGGGCGGCAGCCGTCCCGTCCGGCGAAACGAGAACATCGAACCGCTGGAGGGCATCGGGGACATTCTCAAGCCTCACAAGGACGCTCGTCCTATCGTCGGCCGGGACATGCCCGTCCCGGGGTGCCTCGACGGACACACCGGCAACCCGGGGTTTTGGGTCGTCCTCTTCATCGCTCTCTTCGACGTCTCTCTTTATCCAGTGCCTGATAAGCGAAGAGCCGTTCGGTCCGAAGAGCCCGGGCAGAGCCACGATGGGGCATACGGATTCAATCGCCGGCATACCCGGCATCCCCGCACCGGACAGGAGGAGAAGGCATATGATCCCGAAGATTGCGCAGATCAGGTAACGTAACGTCTGAGACGGCGAACGGTTGTCACCGGGTCCGGGCACGCACCCGCCCGCAGATACCGGCAACACCATCATTACATCGCGGATTCCGGCTGCCGGATCGGCGGATTGGCTGTCCGGGAATGCTCGTCGGGCCTCGATGCACATAATGAAAACTATACGTCTAAAAATTAAATATGTTTGTTTCTCTTGCCGGGAAAATAAAAAAAATCTTTATATATCACCTGTTTCAGGAACGAATATTAGCTTCCCGGGCCCCGGGGTTCCCGGGCAGCGCCCGCACCGCACCGGTGAGGCGTACCCGGCGGCGGTCACGGATGCGGTGCAGCAAGGACCGTAAGCCTGCCATGGATAACCGCCCGGCGGCTGAGGCCCCTGCATCATTGCAGCGCCGTGACCAACCAACCGCTACTTGCGGCATAACGGGGACCGCCATAGGTGTGCGGCCTTGCTGACGAATGAACCCATCGACGCCCGAATAAAACCCCAAACAGCCGATCAGAACCCTTCGTTCATGATCCGGTCGAGTTCCGAGCGCTTGATCCGCCAGGATCCCCCGCACTTGACCGCCGGAATCCGCTCCTCCCGTATGAACTCACGGATCCGGCCGGGGGTGAAGTTCAGGGTCGAGGCTACGTCCTCGACGGTGAGCATTGCGTCGCCTGCGGTACGGTGGTGGTCGCACCCGATCGTCTCCCAGTTCTCGTCCGGCAGCATGATGGTGATGACCGGTTCACCGTCGTCCCCGGGGGAGACCGCGGCCTTGAAGGTCAGTGTGGGAACAAGGCCGTTCTGGTAGAGGCTGACCTGAAACTCGAACTCCCCCTCGGTCATCGTGCAGGCTTTGTCCCTGAACGCATGAAGGGTGTCCCAGAGGTTCTCCGTAACGGTCTCCTGCGGGATGTTCGGGAACGGAACCATGCTCTGTGCGGCCCGTTCCGAGACGGCAAGGGGATACATGATCCCCAGATCCCTTCCCATCCGGGTGATCTCTACCAGATCGCCGTCATCGATGGCGTCCTGCCGTGTCTTCCTCTGCTGCTCCGGGTCGGCCAGCCCCCAGACGTCTTCCGGTTTCCGCAATCGCACTCTTCGTATCTCCATGGGTCATATCTCTCCAGGTAATTTCGCGCTCTACTATACCACTATAGGGATATCGATCATAAAATATTTGCCAAATATTTTGGGGTATTTTCCGATTTGTTCCGCGTTAAAGGCTTATTCAGGAGGCCCCGTGAGTGAAATGACGCCATGAGCCGGCAAGAACCGTCATGCAACTCCAGGGGAAGCGGATACAGGGCCAATAATCCAAAAATTATGAAGGACGTGGTGCGGAATACCGGCTGCAGACCCCGATCCCGGGAGAGCCGCTCCGACAAAGCCTATATAGCATCAGGGTGAGTCTTGAAGCAGTGAACGACCCCGTGACACCCGCCTCCGGCGATGCCTACATAGCACTTCTCGGACGCTCGACATGGGCGCTCGTCAACGCTTACCACGCAGTCCTGCACGAGAAGGGGTTGCGCCCCGAACGGGTCATCATCGTCACCGAAGAACCCTATGCGCGGGAAGCATCGATCGCCGCCGAAGCGATTGGAACCGTCTCGGAGGGATACGGGTTCGCCCCCGCGATCAAAACAGAGATCCTGCCCGAAGCAGACTTCGTACGGGCCGGACAGACGATCCGGTCGCTTGCGGGGGATCTCATCCGGCAGGGATTCGACGTGGCGATCGACATCACCTCGGGCAGGAAAGTCACGGTCGCCGGGGCGCTCATCGCGGTCTCGGTCGCGGGGCTCGATATCCGGCACATCTATTATCTCGCCATGAAGAGCACCGACGACGTCGCAAAACCCTACATGATGATCCCACACCAGATCCAGCAGATCCGGGATATCATGGAAGATGCGGGGGCGAGAGAATGAACGATACGGTCATCAGGGAGGGCGAACTGCAGGTTCTCATCAACAGCCTCGAAGAGATCCGCGTTACTTATCCGCTCTACGAGGGCGAGATCATGGTCGCACGTCCCGAAGGAACCGGGTTTTCGCTCGAACTGCCTGCGTCCCGCGAGACCTTCCAGGACTGGCTCGCCGAATACGAGCCGATCGCCGGCGAACTTCCCTCCTACGCCGATCTCCAGGAGTGCATGTTCGCAAGCGGGATCGCCCGGTACGTGAACCAGACCGCCTTTGAATCGATGCTCGCGTCTTACGGGCAGCTCAAGAAAGCCGTCTTCTTCGGCCTGGATACGAACCTTTTCTACCACGGGTTTGCATCGAACAACCCCCGGATAGATCACGCCTCCTACCTGATCGTCGATACCGTCCGGGACGAGATCACGTATGCCATCAACCGCAAGTACCCGGCAAAGACGATCGGGGAGATGACGACGCAGGCGCCCGTCTGCCGGGAATACATCGCGGAACTCGAGAACAAACGGATGAAACGGTCGAGGAAAGCGGCGTATCTCGCGCTGAAAGAGTACCGCACCATCCGCGACCGGGCGACGGAGATTGCAGCGCCGGGCCCGCATACGCACCTCTCAGAGGAGAACGACCATAACATCGTCCGGGCGCTCAGAAGGTTCGAAGAAGAGCGGTACGCTCTCCCGGTTCTCCTGACCGCCGACATCTACATGGCCGACCTCTGCATGGCCGAGGGGCTCGAGTACTTCTACTTCGACCGCCCATATAGACAGGAGGCAACAATCTGCACGGCGCAGGCGTTCCGGCGGCTGCTCTTCAACATCGCCGCCGTCTTCGGGTTCGTCGACTGCAACGGCATCGCGATCTTCGGGGAGTACGGCGGGAAGGGCAACGACCTCGACGAACTGAAGGTCCGTTTCCGGGACGACGAAGCGTACCGTGCATTCATGAGGGAACTCAAGATATGCAGAAACCTGACGGCACTCGGCATAACGCGGTAGAGGCGGTCCTCTGCGACATGGACAACACCCTCTTCGACCTTGTCGGAGCGATGCGGGAGGCGTGCCGGTGCGTGGTCGACTATCTCGGAACCGGCGACCCGGAAGCGCTCTTTTCGCAATTTCTCCGGGGAATTCACGGGTTCGAGGATCACGAGAACATACGCGACTACATGAGCGAACTCGGGGTCTATGAGCCCGGAACGTTCGAGGTCTGCTGCCGCACCTACGAGGACGTGAAACTCGGTCTGGTCGAAGCCTACCCGGGCGTCGAGGAGACGCTCCGGGGCCTCCGGGACGCCGGGATCTCTCTCGCGGTCGTGACCGACGCGGAGGCGCCCCAGGCACGCCGGCGGCTCGATAAGACCGGGCTCATCGACTACTTCGAGACCGTGGTGACCCCGGAGGTCTCGGGCAGGCGAAAACCGGAGCCCGACTCCCTCCTCTACGCTCTCCAGCGGCTCGATGCCTCCCCGGCGCGGGCGATGATGGTGGGCGACAGCCTGATTCGCGATATCGCGCCCGGGAGGCATCTCGGGATGGTGACCGCGTTCGCCGCCTACGGCGACTGGCGCGACGGCAGCCCGGCAGATGTACAGGCCGATATCGTTCTGGCCGAGTTCGCCGAACTCGCGGGCCACGTGGGCATTACGGGCCGGTGATCAGCGGAGCGGCGAGGGCGATTGCGATCCCGGCACCGGGAGGCGCGCTCCGTGGACGATGACCTGCTGATCGGTCTCCGCGACTTTCCCGAGGATGACTGCCTTCCCTGCGGCCGTCATCGCGAAGACCGGGATCGACGTCCCCGCCTGCAGGAGCGCGGTCTTCGCCGCCTCCTCCCGGACGTAACGCGAGGCGCAGGCGGTGAGGAGATCAGCCGACCGGGCCATCAGCGCGGCGTCCTCCCGTGAGATCCCGGTCGTATGGACGGCGACGATCACGGCACCGGGGAAACGCTCCCGGATAGCCGCTGCTTCGGCGGCAACGGCGGTGGTCACGGCTATCCGGCGGTGGCCGAGTTCTGCCGCCAGGGCGACGCCGGCGGCCTGATCGATCGCGGCGGTTGCCGGATCGAGGACGACGCCCCCGTTCTCCTCGATCCGCGCGATCACCTCGCGGATCGGGCTCGTCTTCACGAGCCCCGACATCCGGCCGCCGATTCCCTGGATGAGGGCGGGGTTCGTCGCAACAAGCGTCCCCGCCCCGTCGGAGGCGATCACCGCGGCGTCGAGGTCTCCCCGGCGGACGGCGCTGCTCAGGAGTTCCGACGCCCCGAAGAGAACGAAGTCCGGCCCGGCGAGGACCTCGCGCTCCGGCGTGCACATCCCGAACGATCGAATCCGTTCCTCGATATTCTTCCGTATCTCCTCCGTCGTCATCTCCTTGACCGGGAAGGCGAACCGCCGTGCCAGCGGGCAGTCCTCTATCTGCGGCGTCCCGACCTCGACCACCCGGCCGTTCCGGATCACGACCAGGCATCTGCCGGCGGCCTCTACGATATGCTCGTCACGGTCGCTCATGAAAAAAAGTAGAACCGGCAGGGGAATAAGGGTGCCTCCCCCCGACCCCGGGGTAAACTCTTATCAGATGAATCCACCATGAAATTGTAGGCAATTCATGATACGCTTACAGCATCAAGGCGGGGTGAGGGGAGATGGGCAGGATCTGTAGCCCGTTCGTCGTGATCGAGTGCAGCCGGGAGTGCGGTTTCTCCCGGCTCTACAACGAGCCCACCGAGGAGCAGAGCCGGGAGATAACCGATACGAAGACATGCCCCGCCTGCGGCGCCCCCGTCCGGCGAAGGCTCTTTTAACGGAGAATCATGCCGGGAGAGCGTTACTGGGAGATCGACCTCGCCCGGGGCGTCGCCGTCGTGACGATGATCGTCTTCCACTCGGCCTTCGACCTCAACTTCTTCGGCGTCCTGCCGCTCAACGTCTCCGGCGGATTCCTCCGGACGCTCGCCTACCTGACCGCATCGACGTTCATCTTCCTCGTCGGGCTCTCCTTCACCATCAGTTACGCCAGAGCCGCACGACGGCTCGATGGACGCGGCCTCGCGCTCAAGTACGTCCGGCGCGGCCTCACTATCTTCGGCTACGGCCTCATCATCACCGCCGTCACCCGGCTCTTGCTGCCGAACGTCTACATCGTCTTCGGCATCCTGCACTTCATCGGGCTTGCGATCCTGCTCGCGCCGCTCTTCGTCCGGCTCGATCCGGAGAAACTCATCATCACGAGCATCGCCTGCCTCATCGCCGGCTACGCGGCAAGCCTCGTCTCCGGCCCGTGGCCGCTCCTCTGGCTTGGTATCCGCCCCGAATCATTTTCAAGCCTCGATTACGTCCCGCTCCTCCCCTGGTTCGGCCTCGTCCTGGTCGGGATGGCCTGCGGCCGTCTCTTCTACCCGGACGGAAAACGGAACATCTCAATCCCGGTTGCGGAACCGGCGTTTGCCCGGCCGCTCGAGTTCCTGGGCCGGCACTCGCTCGTCATCTACTTCCTGCACCAGCCGGTCGTCCTGCTCCTGATCGCGGTGCTGGCGCCGGGGGCGGTGACGTGGTTTTGGTGAGAAAAGACGAGGGGAACAGACGAGACTTTATTATTACGTGGACATCGAGGGGGGAACTCAAGATACTCCGAGATACGAGATACGAGATACGAGATACGAGATACGAGAAACGGCACTCTGATGAGTAGGGGGCTTCGGTTGCAAGTGTTAACCTTGAAGACGAGGAAAAAGCCCGGTACACTGGACCGTGGGGACATCGCGTTTGGGGGGTGGGGACAAAGGGGAGTGCGAGCGTAGCGAGCATGAGAAACTCGAAGAGTTTCGAGGGGGGCGCGCCCCCCTCAAAGGTCTTCGGCCTTCTCGTGCTCCGTTCCTGTCGGAACATCGCACTCCCCGTCAGCCCCTCCCCAGTGGCGATAAGCGATGTTCCGGCAGGAACGGAGCTGGAGCACCGAAGGTGCGATATCCACTGGAAAGCCGTGTACGGGATTGTACGATGTTCAGAAGGGAAAGCACTTTACAGAAACTGAGTCCAAGCACCGTAGGAACGGCCTTCGAGAAGATTTCAAATTTCGGACCGCGATCAAAAAGGGTTGGGAGTATCTTCAGGGGGTGTTCCCTTCAACTGTCCTCTCACTCCTCAAACAGCGGCACGTCCGTAAACGCCCCGACGTCGAAGACCCCGCGCTCCGTGACCCGGACCTCGGGGATGACCGTCAGCGCGAGGAACGAGAGGTACATGAAGGGATTCGCGATCGCGCCGAGCCGCCGGGCATGCTCCTCGAGGGCCGCAAGCCGCCGCACGACCTCGTCGTAGGGAAGGGCCGACATCAGCCCGGCGCACTCGAGCGGGAGCGCGGTTATATCGTCTCCGGAGACGACCGCGAGCCCCCCGCCGAGCCGGACCACCTCGGCGACGGCACGGACGATGTCGGCGTCGCCGGCCCCGACCGCGACGATGTTGTGGGAGTCGTGGGAGACCGACCCGGCAATCGCTCCTTCCTGCAGGTGAAAGCCGTGCACGAGCCCGACACCGGATCCGGTCGCCCGGTAGCGATCGATGACGACCGCTTTGAGGATGTCGCGGTCGAGGTCCGGGATCCCGGCGGCGTCGACCGGGTAGCGCAGGTCCCGGGTCGTGATCTGGCCGGGCACGATCTCGATCACCCGCGCCTCCCCCCGTCCAGTTATCCGGATATCGCCGGGTTCCGGCACGCGGGCGTGCATGGGAGACTTCGGGCAGGCAGGGGGCAGGTAGCCGGCGTCGACCACCTCGACACCGCGCTTGAACGTCCGCAGAACGCGGAAGCGGTCGGGGTCGTCGGCAACGCAGAAGTCGGCAAGCCTTCCCGGAGCAAGGGCGCCCCGGTCATGGAGCCCGAACCGTCCGGCGGCGGAGAGCGTGGCCATCCGGAGCGCCTGCTCGACCTCGAGTCCGCCTGAGACCGCTTTTCTCACGCAGTCATCGATATGCCCCTCCCCGGCGAGCATGTCGGCGTGCCGGTCGTCGGTGGCAAAACAGCACCGCGGCGCCGTGCAGGCGTCGACAAGCGGGAGGAGGTCGTGGAGATTTCGCTCCGTCGAGCCCTCCCGGATCATAACATACATCCCCCGGAGGAGTTTCTCCCGCGCCTCCGGAAGCGCTGTACACTCGTGGTCGCTCTGGACGCCGGCATAGATGTAGGCGTTCAGGTCCTTTCCCGAGAGGAACGGCGCGTGACCGTCGACGACCTCGAAGAGATCCATCTTCGCCCGGAGGTCCTCGTCGCCGAAGAGGACGCCGGGAACGTTCATCACTTCGGCAAGCCCGACGACCCCCTCCCTGCCCCGAAACCGTGCAAGGTCGGCGGCCGTGAGCACGGCGCCGCCCGCGTCAAACGGCGTTGCCGGGACACAGGACGGGAGCATGACCAGGATATCGAGCGGCGTCCGCGCTCCTTGGGCAAGCATGTAGTCGATCCCCGGCGCCCCGCAGACGTTTGCTATCTCGTGGGGGTCGGCGATCACCGTCGTCGTGCCGTGCGCGAGAACGAGCCGGGCGTACTCCGCCGGCGCGAGGAGCGAACTCTCGATGTGGACGTGAGCGTCGATCAGCCCGGGCACCACGTAAGCGCCCGAGAGGTCGTACTCCCGCGTCCCCCGGTACTCCCCGAAGCCGATGATGCGGCCGTCCTTCACGCCGAAGTCCACGCGCTCCCAGGAGCACGCGAAGGGATTGAAGACCTCAGCCCCGGAGAAAACGGCATCCGCGGGTTCGATCCCCCGCGCCGCCGCGAGTCCCGCCGGGATCAGGCTGTTACCTCCAGGTCGCGGATGACGGATGCTCTCCGCTCGTTGCCGACGAATACGGTCAGAAAGCCCTTGTATGAGCCGGGCTGCAGGTCTACCCGGATCGTGTATTTGTTCTCCCCCGTAACAAGGTCGATATACCGCGCTTCGGAGAAGGCCTCGCGCTGTTCGAGCGCGCCCACCTCCATGATCGTAACCTGGAGCACGGCATTCTCGACGGGCTCGCCGGCGTTCTCCACATGGACCTGCAGGGCGTCCCCGCTGTAGGTCACCTCCCCAAACGACGTGGAGAGGCATCCGGCAGCCCCGGCAAGGGCGGCAAGGGCCAGTATCAGAAGGATCGTATATATTCTGGACATTCGCTCGGAGAAACGGAGAGCCGCACGCCGTGCCGGCGCAAGCACGGCCGTATGACCCCTCCGGTTCTCCAGATTCACCTCCACTCTATTCATTCAGAATTTTGGTTGCTATTATTAAAATATTGTGAAAAAAACGGAGATTGCAAGGTTTCGTATTCCGGGCTCGATACCGGAGGACGCGGTCCGGGATTCGCCCGGACTCGTAGAGGCCGTGCAGCCGCACGTCCGGGTTCGTTCTCTGCGGGGGACCGGAGAGGGAGGGATGCACCGGACCGGGCGGCGCGTCGCCGGGAGGAAGTCACACCTGCGGATTACCGTGGATAAAATCGGAAAATCGCCAGAATAACGGCGATTCTTCCGGGAGCAATATTTAATATACATTCATTATTATATTTTAATCATAATGAGCGAGGCCGACCGCAATTCCCGCCTGTACCGGATATTTTGGGAACTTCAGGAGAAGGGGTTGATTGACCGCAGGAGGAGGCTGGTGAGATGCCCCCTCACCGTCTCCATGCGGGGATGCCCGGCACTCAACTGCATCCGCTACCGGCCTTCATTCTACGAGAGAAACCTCTCGGGGGCAAGCGACGACGCGCTCCGGTTCGTGCTGCTCCACGAAGAGGGGCACGTAAGGAAGGGCTCTTCTCTTCTCTCAGCCCTTCCGGCCTTCCCGGTTCTCCTGTTCCTCGGGTACCCGTCCCTGCAGGCGGGAAGCCTCCCGGGTGCAAAGCCGGCCTTCATCGCCCTCCTCCTCCTGACCGCCTTCTTCGCCTACCGGACGTACTACCACCGTATGTGCGACGAGGAGTTCGTAGCCGACCGGTACGCCGCCGATGCAATGAGGTGCTGCTACCGGGTCGGGGATCCCGGAGATCTCCTCCAGAACCTTCTTTCCGGCCTGCTGGCAGGAGCGTCGTCCTCCCGTCGTAAAGGCGTGATCCCCGGAATTCTTCGTTCCGAGCCAGACTACCGGCCGTCGATCTCCGAGCGCGTGCAGAGGCTCCGGGGCGCAATCGATCCCGGAGACAGAAAAACCACAGTGCGCCCCACTGACGGCGATCTCCCTCGTTAACATCTGTTGTCCGTCGTGCGCCGAATCTCCCGACAGCGATTGGCTTATACAACGCTCTTTTTCCACCCCGGGATCCCCCGGGAATACAATGACAAAAAAACCCTCTAATTCACATCTAGAACGAAAAAATATTTCAAAAAACACGAGACGCTTAGAATATACATAGCATCATAAAAGTAGATTTAATAACATCTATTTCAAATGAGGTATTGAGGGGTGCTGGACATTACGATTATAGCATTCGCCCACCATAAGGGCGGCACAGGAAAGACGACATCGTGCCTCAACGTTGCAGGGTACCTCCAGAAAGATGGCAAGAGTGTTCTGGTCGTAGACTGCGACCCGCAGGCCAATGCCACCGCGGGTCTCGGGGTCAACCCCGAAACGCTCGAACTGAGCATGTATGACGTCTTCATGAGCGTCTTTGAAGGCTTTCCCGACGCCGGGATCACCGATGTAATCGTCTCCACGGCATCGGGGATCGATCTCGCTCCGGCAACTCTGGACCTCGTGGGGGTTGAACCCTATCTTTACAGCATCGAGAACCGGGCGGGGCTGCTCAAGGAGGCCCTCGACCGGGTGAAGGACGACTACGATTTCATCCTGATCGACACGCCCCCGAGCATGGGCCAGTTCGTCATCAACGGCCTCGTCGCAGCGGATCACACCGTCGTCACCCTCGATGCCGGTACTTTCGCCCTGAAAGGCATGGAAGCCCTGTCTGCGGTCTTTGGCGACATCAGGGAGATGCTCGGAGAAGACGTCGCCGCAGATTTCGCTATTCTTACCCGCTGGAAAGGATCGGGCGACCCGGCGGCCGGAACAGGCGGGCTTGCGCTTTTCCTGAAACGGATCTTCTCACCCGCCTCCTCCGCAGAAGAGGAGAAGGAGAGAGAACGACTGAAGGCGTTCGAGTCCGAGGTAAAAAAAGCGTTCAAGCAGGTATTCACGGTCCCGTACTCTCCTGCAATCTACGAGACGCAGCAAAAGGGGGTCCCTATCTCCCATTACGCGCCCGAGAGCGATGCCGGCAGGGAATACCGGGCGATAGCAACTGCACTCGCCGGGCGGGACAAAAAACATGATGAGGATGTGTAATCGATGATCGATAAACCTGGAAGGAAAGCACTATTTACCGGGCCGGTTGTGCCGGGTATGACAGGACAGGAACAGGGAGCAGTGGTACTGCCCGAGGCGATCGAGGCCGCACTCCACGCGGCGCTTGAAGGCGACGACTCCGTGCAGATCGACCTTGCCGGCGTTCCGGAGAGTTACCGGCCGCTGGCCACCTCGATCAACGCGCTGCTCGGGAAGAAGCAGGAGGAGAAGCAGCGCCTCAAGCACCGGCTGGACGAGGCAAAGATGCTTCTGAAGGGATCCGATACGATCATCCAGCAGAATCCGATGCCCATCCTGGTCGTCGATCCGGACTTCACGGTGACGATGGTAAACGCCGCCTACGCCGAGATGAGCGGAATCCCGATGGATCAGGTGCTCGGCAGGAGCCTGAAAGACTTCAGGATAACGTCCCAGAAGGGTTCCGGCCTCCGACAGGCAATCCAGGAGAAGAAGCGGGTGTATGCGGAAGTCGTCGTCGAACTCCCCTCGGGCACCCGTACGCTCGAGCAGTACGGCATCCCGCTGCTCGACAACGAGAACGCGGTCGAGAGCATCCTCATGGTCTACAACGACCTCACCGAAAAACGGCAGGAGGAGGAGGAGATCCAGAGGATGC